>NC_013037.1:1847307-2155192 GCF_000023125.1 Dyadobacter fermentans DSM 18053 | reverse complement strand
AAATGCATAGGAAATGCCCTTGATCACCTGTGTGGAATAACTCACTGTATTTCCGTCGACGGTGATGCCTACTAAATGCCCGTTTTGGGCTTCGGTAGGTACCATCGCCTGCATGCTGCCCGAGCCTGCTGCCGCGGAGATCGTGAAGTTCAGCGTGTTGCCTGTCCAGCTCAAAGCACCGAATGAAGAATTGTTCCGGCCGTCGAGCCAGGTGAGCATTTGTCTGGCGGAAATGACGGGCACCTGCCGCGCCTGCGCCTCCGTAATGATCACGTCCGAACCGGTCGATCCGCTGGCATCGGTATGCATGTTGGCGGTAAATACGCCGTAGTAGCCTCTGGATCCCAATGCATTGTCTAGCAACGTGGTGATGTGCTTCGTGTAGGACATATCCGATTCGTCGGTCATTTGCGTGGCCGCCTGGTACACGTCGATCAGCGAGCCGTCGAGGTCTGCAAACCGCATCGGGATTCCCGAGCCGGTGAACATGCCGGGCCGGTCGGCAACCCAGCTGCCGGGCCAGTAATAGTAGTTCGCATCGAGGCGTATGCCGTTTTCCAGCTCCACTTTCGCCATCGTAGCCCAGTCGCTCCACGCAATGCAATGCGTCCGCAGCGTTATCGTGGGCGACAAGCCAGGGAAGTTGTTCGTCATTTGCGCGAGCTGGGTATTGAAGAATCCGCGCAGCGATGTTTCGTCGAAGTTGGAACAGTTGGTATTCAAATGCACACCTATTTCAAAGCCCTGCGCCTGGAATGCGGATGCCTGGGCGTTGGTGATAGGCGTATTGGGGTAAATGTAGGAAGTGCCCCGGATCGCCGTCCAGTTATCGACTGCCTGCTGATCGTTAGCCGCACTTCTGCTGATATAATCGTCAAATCTCCCTATTGTACCGCCGCTACCGTGGTCGTCGCCGGTCATAATCACAGCCGCTTTCAGTCCGCGCGGCAGGTACCAGAGGCGTGGCAAAGGCTTTTTGTGCAAATTACCCAGCAGGATCAGGTTGGCCAGCAGGCGCTGCTGCTCGTCGGCCTGCGGAATGGCTACCTTATTTAGATCGATCCAGTCGGGGAAAAACAGATCGTCGGAACGGATCGGGCCGCTCTGATTGTCGCGTTCCTGGCCTGCCCAGGCGGGATTGCCCTGGCGGGTGTACACAATGGACCGTGCCAGGTCGTAGGTAAATGCGATGGCTTTACCTCCATTCGGGCCGACATTATTGAGGGTAATAGCCGGGTTGATCGTGGCATTGGTAGCATCGGAATACAGGGTGGCAATGCTCGTTGCGCCAGCCAGCGTGTAGAGGTCGGCGGTGCCGTGGAACTGGATGCTTTCGTCCACGATGCCCACGCCGGGCCCGGTGGCAGTATTTACTTTCAGGTACCGGTCGCTCAGCGAGCCTCCCGCCGGCGATATACCGAATAGCGACGCCAGGCCAGCTGCCGGTCTGAGGCCAATGAGTGTCCCGCCGGCATTCACCCAGGCGGTGAGGGCGTTGATATTATCACCCGATAATCCGATTTCTCCCAAAACAATCACATCGTAGGCATCCAGCAACGCCGGGTTACCGCTGATTTCAGAAATGTCTTTGGCGGCAAATGCATTTAAACCCTCTGCCCGCAGTATTTCAACCGGGAACCTGCTGAACGGGTTCGCGCCTGCGCTGAGCACGAGGATCGGTCCGCCGGGGCCATCGTTCGGCGATGGTCCGGGCGCATTCTGCGTAGTGAACGAGAAGCTGAAATCTTCCGCCAATGCATTGCCAGCCACATCTTTAATGCGGGGATCGGCACCGCCGCCTTTCACGAGCAGGGTGTACACGGTTGCATAGCCCAGGGCCGAAGCGGGGTCGATGGTGACGGTCAGGCTGCCTGCATCGTAAGTGATATTGGCCGGGACCTCCTGCCCGCCGCTGCTCAGCACGACGCTCGCGCCCGACACCGTGGCGGCATCGATACCCTCGCTGAACCGCACGGTAATGTTGTTATTGATGTGGATGCCCGTAGCATTCGCCCCCGGTGAGGTCATAGTTACCGTTGGCGGCGCAGTGTCCGGACCGCTTTCAGTCTCAAAAACTATATCCACATAGTAGTTGCTTGACTCGTAGTTGCTGTTAGGAAAAGCGGGTGTTGCCGAATATATGTAAATGCCGTTTTTACCATCCTCTTCATTGGCAAGGCCTTTCAGCGCGCCGGTTTGTTTAGGGACCTGGAAATACGAGTCCATGGCCGAGTAGTAACCCTGGCTGCTGTGGTAGGAAATCACATAGGTGGTATTGGAAGAAATGGCCACCGGCGCACCGAATTGCACCTGCTGCCATCCCGATTCTGTTTCATTAACAAAAGTAGCTTCGGCAAGCAGCACACCCGCATTGCTGTAAAGCTGCCCGATATGCGTGCCGGTATTGCTCGGATGTTTGTAAAAACGTACCCCGGTAACAAAGCCGGCCACCGCCGAGCGGAACTTCATCCCCAGCTGGATCGCCCGCCCGCCGTCGTTGTGGACATTGCCGTCGGGCACATCCGTCGGCAGGAACACGGTGCAGGGGCAGGGAAGTGGTTCGGGTTCGGAGACATTCACGTTTGTGATCGCCACCTCGCTGATGTTCCCCGAATCGTCGAACGAGCGGGCTCGTATCGTCGCTGCGCCCTGCTGGGATGGTACCCAGGTGAATGTCCAGGCGTTGGTGCCGGTAGCAAGGCGCCAGGATACCCCGTTGTCGGTGGACACCTCCACACCTGCAATTACCTTTCCATCGGCAGCGGTGCCGGTAATGGTCGCTACGGAGCCTACGGGCACATTGCCGGCCTCAGCGGGAGCGGTGATGGCCACCGTCGGGGCCGTGTCGTCGTCGGACTCGGATGCGGCGGTAAGGTCGGTCTGGAGTGTGGCAGGCTGTACGCCCATGTCGGCAAAGAGGTTGATCGTCGCCTGCTGCATCGTCCGGCTCACGGGCTCGTTGCCACGGTCGTGCTGGTCGTCGAGGCCCCACGTCCATTGTACGGTTCCCGCGCCGAATACGAGCGCGCCGCTGGAATGCTTGTATAGGCTCAAATGGTGTATTTTACCAGCTACCACAGAGCGGGAAAGAAGGATGCGGCCGGCCGGATAGCTGCTGCGGTAATTCTCCTGTTCGGGGTTCCATTCGTAGCCAAGCGTGTTGGCTGTCAACGTTTCGGAGCTGCCGTCGCTCAATTGCGCTACGCTGGTATTGCGCCAGAAGCGCAGGTTTTTGTAGTTGCTCGGTACCTGTATGGTGCCCGTGGTGCCGTCCCAGCTGATTTGTCCGCTCAGCTCGTTTTCGGGGTTGCAACCGCCCGAGCCGGTATACTCGCAGCCGCTGCGCCACAATCCCGTCCATTCCGGAGAGCTGGTATCGCACTTGCCGTTGCATTGGTTCTCGCCTTCGGCGCCTTCCTTATAGCACACCAGCGTGCGGCGGTCGGCCTCACCAGTGCTAATGCTGTTTTCCCAACGCGTGCGCCAGTACACTTCATTGCCGCTGAAAAACGCCAGGTGCTTACCGGCATTCCGGGCCGCGGCAACGTTATTCCGCATGGCCTGCGACCAGTATTCATCATGGCCGACAGACATGAAAACCTTATGATTCAGGATCAACTCGCCGCGGCGGTCGGTATCGATATTGGTGGTGTAGCTCATATCGTACCCGTTCTTTTCGAGAAACCGGATCATCGGATACTCCGAATTGAACAGAAAATCTTCATAAGCGCCCCCGCCGCCTCCGCCGGTGCGGGTAAGAAACGGCCGGTTATAGCTCACTTTCGAGGCCTTACCAATGCCGTTTACGCCGGTGTAGAGGCTTCTGCCGTTATCGTTGTCCCCATACACATTATAGGCCTGCCACGTTGCATCCGAGGTTTGGAAAAACAGGTCGGCGGTGCTGGCATCGTCGCGGACGACGAATGTAATGTGACTTGCGCGCGGATCTTCGCCCTCGGGGGTGTCGGTACGCTGCAGCTTGGCGATGTAAATGCCCGAAACGGCGCTGGTGGGGATGTCCCAGCGGGCGGATTCCTCCCAGTTGCCGCAATCGACCAGGCCCGTGGGGTTAGTCAGGCAGGTAGGCTGCGTCTGCGGCAAGCTGCTGGCTGTAATGGTGGCGTCGCCTTTAAAGGAAGCGCCGTTGCCCTGGTAGTAGCCGAGCCGGTAAATTTTGACCGTATACCCCGTCGCGTCTGTTTTAATTTTGAATACGGCGGTTTCGCCCCTGTTGTAGCTGATGTCGGTGGCGAAGCCCTGGATGCTCAGGTCGCCGGACCCATCCACGTCCCATTCCGAGGGAGGACTGCCGGGCAGGGTGTTTTCGGTCACGATCGCGTTCTGGGCGACGACCGGAATGCCGGCCACGCCCAGTAAAAAGATGAGCGCAATAAAGAAACGAATTGAGTAATGTAGTTTTCGTAACATAGTGCATTAATTTAAAAAAGGGTTTAAAAGGACGTACTTTTCCCACCCTCACTTTTGGTGAAGTTTTTTAATGATCCGTGCACTTCCGGCCAGCGTCCGGAATTCGCTGGAAGTGCTGAATCAGAAAGAAAGGGAATGATGGCGCTGGAAGTCGCCTGCCATCAGTTTTCGCCGAAACTAATCGGATTGAATTAAGTTAGGCGTGTGATAAAAGGGTTTCAGGATGCGTTTTTTCATAAATGGAAGAGGTTACCATCGGGGTTAGCAGAGGGTAAGGTTAGGTGGATAATTACCGAAAAGTGCGTGCGCAATTCTGCCGGCAGATGTTAAAATCCTTGCAGTACGTTCCAGAAAATCAGTGGGTAGGGAAGCTGATATTTAATGCAATTAAAGCAGGCATTAAGTGCCCGCTAAATGCTTTAAAACATCGTAGTACAATATGTTTATTAATTATTTCAAAACATAGAAATTTTTAACCTTTTTTCGATATAAATAGTTGATTATAAACTATTTAAAACTTATTGTACAGCGACATGACCAAGCGATCAAACTATTTCAAATGAATTGTAAAAGTATAATAAAAGCATACGGAATACGCCAAAGGTTATACGTACGTAGCCGTTGTATAATTGGAGATGTGAATGACTTTTTACGACTCCGGCTTCGGTATTCTACGAGGAGATTGTAAGTACTTTGAGAAGCCTTTCCTGGTGCGGCAAATGCAATACTTATTAATGCATTATCGGAAAATGGATTCAATAAAATCCGAAAGTATAGCTTCCCCAATAACTTTGCCAAACAGTCCGTTTCAATGCAGCTTACTTCTTGAAACTTCCGGCTAGCTTTCTGTAAATGCCTACAACCGCGGCCACGATTAAACCTACTGCTAATCCG
Organism: Dyadobacter fermentans DSM 18053; assembly: GCF_000023125.1. Taxonomy (NCBI): domain Bacteria; kingdom Pseudomonadati; phylum Bacteroidota; class Cytophagia; order Cytophagales; family Spirosomataceae; genus Dyadobacter; species Dyadobacter fermentans. The sequence goes on along the minus strand of NC_013037.1, from coordinate 2,149,870 downwards.
ATCAGAAATTCTTTGACCATGGCCGGAAGTGCTGGGAAAAGATCGTGCAGGAAATGGATGTTGTGCGAGAATATGCCGCCCGCGACAAGCAAAAGTGCAAATGTGCCCACCACGCCGAGAATGCGGATAATAATCGGCAATGCGGAAACGAGCATGTTCCCGATTTTAGCAAGCAGTCCGGAGTTATTGCTTCGCCTGATCAGGCCGTAACCCAGGTCATCCATCCTCACAATGAGGGCTACAATTCCATACACCCCGATGGTCGCGATCAATGCGACGGCCGATACCGTCACGATCTGGATCATGGACTGTTCGGTTGCAACGGCCCCGAGCGCGATGATGACGATTTCGACCGAGAGGATAAAATCCGTCGCAATGGCCGATTTGATTTTGGCCTTTTCGTGGTCCGTTGCCGGCGCTTGTTCTTCCTGCACCGCGGCGGGCGACGGTTCATGCTTGTGTTTTACGAAAAACTCGATGACTTTCTCGGCTCCCTCGTAGGCCAGGTAACATCCTCCCAGAATGAGCACGTACGTCATGGCTGCCGGGGCAAACGCATTAAGTATCAGTGCAATGGGTACGATGATGAGTTTGTTGATGAATGAGCCCTTGGTGATAGCCCAAAGGATCGGCAGCTCCCGTTCTGCCAGAAAACCGGTTGCTTTCTCCGCATTAACTGCGAGGTCATCACCCAAAATACCCGCCGTCTTGCGCGTAGCCATTTTGGTAGTCAGCGCCACATCGTCCATCAATGCGGCTATATCGTCGAGTACTGCAAAAAATCCTGATGCCATTAAGAGTAGTTTTACTATTGAACCCATGCCCACGCGCAGGCAGGAGCAAAGTAACTACCCAAGAATCGTTCCAACAAGCATATGCCACGAGAAATTCCTCGCCGGATGTTACCGATTGGCGAGTTTCTGCTACATGTGCGGGATTGAACCGGAATTCGGTTACATTTGGAGACAGGCTGATCATCATTTTCGTGGAAAAAACTTTTGTACGGATCACAAAACTGGTTTTTTGTGTAAGCTGCCTTTTGATTTTACACCCATCGCAGACCTGCTTTGCACAGCGGCCTGTTTATTCGAATGAACAGCATTTCGGCGTGGATGACGGTTTGCCGCAAAGCTTCATCACAGGCTTCACGCAGAATAAGGATGGTTTTATATGGATCTCCACGCTCGACGGGCTGAGCCGGTTTGATGGACGCGGCTTCAAAAATTTCCGCAACAGGCCCGGCGATCCCGCCACGATCGCGCAAAATGTGATTTTCAAAATTATTCCGCACGCCGACAGCAGCAAACTGACACTGATTTACGAAGGCTTGCACCATGATTGTTTCGATACGCGGACGTTCCGGGCCAAGCGGATTCCCCACCTGGCCACGCTGCGGCGCATCCCCGGTACCAAAGCGCATTTTATTAACCGGGCGAATGTGTACAATGGCGAAGACTGGGTTTTCGCAAGATCTGTTGCCGGGGGGATCGGATGGGTAAATGCCGAAACAGGCAAAACTTTTTTCGCCAACACGGCCAACGGATTGTTGAAGCAGGACACCCTCAGCGTTATTTTTCAATCAGCCGATGGCGGCGTTTTCTTGATCTCGGAGGATGGGGTGCAGGTGAGTGACAAAGCAAAAAAGCATTTCAAATTCATCCGTTTCAATACCTCCGTAGATAGGCTCCGGCCCGAGATGATCTTCGACGGAAACATCAATGCGGGTACTGTTGCGCGCCTGCCCGGAAACCGGTTGCTGGTTTACCGGGATAACCGGGTCGTGCTCCTCGACCTGGTGAAAAGAACTTCGAAGTCCATTACAATCCCGGGCGGCGTGCCGGCTTATAATAACAGCCACAAGGATTTGCTTTGCCAGGATTCGAAGGGACTTGTTTACCTCGTGAACCAGGGCAGGGTTTTCAGGGTGAACGAAAAGGACCAGCTGGAACTGATCTGGCAGAGCGGGTCGGCGCCGCAATTCAATGTTACCGCATTTTTTGTCGATCGGTCCGATGTGCTGTGGATGAGCATTAACACGCACGGAATCACCAAGATCGATTTACGCGCGATCCCTTTTTACACGCGTCCTTACAAAAGCGGTTTTGTGGCCGACATTTTAGAGGAGGCGGGAATTCCACCACCCCAAATCCCAGCAGAATGGACTGATTCTGCAATTGACTACTACTTTCGGCAGGCATGGGCGTCTGACAACCAACTTTATCTCACGGCCAATCTGTGGGGTAATGGTGAGATTTTTAGCTACGACGGCGCCACGTTAAGCCGCTTCAATCGGGCCAGGCATTCGAAAGTCTACACGGCGCTGGTCGTGAAGCCCGGAGGGGAAGTGTGCGCGTTCGAGCAAATGAACTCGCGGTGGTATAGCTGGAAAGCCCCGGCGTCGGCGCCGGATTCGTTTTCGCTGAACCGTGCGGAAATGATGAAGGTGGAAATGACGGACGGCTACTTCGCGAAGGGCAGCCTCTGGCTGGCAACCTATGCCAGCGGTTTGCTCCAATACAAAGATGCTCAAAGGATCGGGCACTTTATCGGCAAGCAGCCGGGCTCGCGGGGTCATATGCCGAACGAACTGACCGAGATTTGTTCTGACCCGTTGAATAAAAACCTGTTATGGATCGGTTCGCGGGGATTTGGGCTCATTCTTTGGGATGTTGAGAAGGGGTTGCAGCAGATTTTTACCGTGGATGACGGGCTGCCCAACAATACCGTTTACTGCATTCTGCCGGACCGGGCCGGCAAGTTGTGGTGCAGTACCAACAAAGGAATTTTCCGGCTTGACCCCAAAACGAAGGAGATCCATTCTTTCGACAAATCGGACGGATTGCAGGGGAACGAGTTCAACCGGGCGCATAAGTTCCGTTTTTTCGACGGGCGCCTGGCTTTCGGCGGTACGGAAGGGTACACGATATTTGATCCCGCCGCCTTCGACGGGAACCATCCCCGAACCCGAATGCCGATTCAACTCATCAGCTTACAGATCAACAACGAGTTACAGCAGCCGTCGCTTCGGGGCAGTATCGTTGCTGAGCCGCTGAGCCTGATCCGCGAGATAACCCTTCCGTTTGATAAAAACCATTTGCGGTTCGAATTTGCGGCATTGCGTTTCAACCAGCCGGCCAAAACGAAATACCGCTTTCAGATGGTGGGAATTGATAAGCAGTGGGTAGAAAACGGCACGAGCAATGTCGCTTCGTATCTCGGCTTATCGCCCGGCAAGTACAAACTGCTCGTGAATGCGACGGACAATATGGGTTTATGGGGTAAAGATTTCAAGGAAATCAGCATTGTGATCCGTCCTCCTTTCTGGGCCACGATGTGGGCTTACCTGATCTATGCATTGGTACTGGTCGTGATCGTCTGGCGCTATCTGGTTTTCAAAGAGGAACGGATGATCACGCGGCAAAAGCTGGCATTCGAAAAACGGGAGGCCTTGCGGCTGAAAGAAATGGACGAGTTGAAAGATCGTTTTTTCAGCAACATAACCCATGAATTCAGGACGCCGCTTACTTTGATCATCAGTCCGTTGCAGAAATTACTTTCGGAAGGAGCAGTGTCCGGGCCGATCCGGCAAACGCTGCGGGGCATCGAGAAAAACTCCCGCCAACTGCTGGGCCTGGTTAACGAGTTTCTGGATTTCTCCAAATTGAATGACGGGCAAATGCAGGTGAACAGATCCGCCGGTGAGCTGGCCCCGTTTGTATCCGCCCACGTCCGGTCTTTCGAAGCGGCCGCTTCGGAAAAGCAGATAACACTTTCCTTTGCTTCCGGCGACGTGGAGGGTTTCTACCTCTTCGATCAGGAAAAATGGAGCAAAATTGTCATCAACCTGCTAGGTAATGCATTGAAATTCACTCCGGAAAAAGGAGCAATTTCGGTTGGGCTGAGGCAAGCGTCGGGAGATTGTATCGTGTTGGAGGTTTGGGATAATGGCCCCGGCATTGCGACCGATCAGCAGGAAAGAATATTCGAAAGGTTTTATCAGGTCGATGGGTCGGCTATCCGCAGCCAGGGCGGCACAGGTATCGGTCTGGCGCTGGTGAAGGAAATGGTAGGGGTGATGGGAGGACATATTCAGGTGGATAGCGAGCCGGGAAAATATGCCCGGTTTTGCGTTGAGCTGCCGGTGCCAAAGGCCCTTTCGCCTGAAAATACAACTTTGAACAGCGATACGCCGCTATTCCGCCCTGTGCCGATGGACGGTGCATTACCTCAGCTATTCGTGGTGGAGGACAACGACGAGCTTCGCGCATTTATCATGACAAGCCTGGAAGGGGCGTATCGCGTGACCGGCGCCGCCAACGGAATGCTGGCCTGGGAAATGATCCGCACCTCATTGCCGGACATCGTGATCAGCGACGTGATGATGCCCGGCCGCGACGGGTTTGATCTCTGCAAGCTGTGCAAGTCGGACCCGCTTACCGCCCACATTGGTTTTATCCTGCTCACTTCCAAGGCCGCTCACCAGGCACGCATTCATGGATTGGAAGCAGGTGCCGACGTTTATCTGACCAAGCCATTTCAAATGGACGAGTTGGAGCTGCGGGTGCTGAACCTTTGCCGGTTGCAGCAGAATGTTCGTGCACAATTGAAAGCCCGATTATTCAGTCAGCCGCCCGAGGCGGGTCCGGGGATCACAGACCCGTTCCTGAACCGGTTGTACCAGGAGATCGACGCCAGGCTCGCTAATCCCGACCTCATGGTAGACGATCTGTGCAAGGCACTTTCGGTGAGCAAAAGTACGCTCAACCGCAAACTGAAAGCCCTGCTGGATGCTTCCGCTGCCGACCTGATCCGTCAGTACAGGCTGGAAAAGGCAACGACCCTTTTGCGATCGGGGATGGATATTGCATCGGTGTCCTACAATGTGGGCTTCGGGAGTCCGTCCTATTTCACGCAATGCTTCCGGGAGCGGTACCACCTCACGCCGTCGGATTTTATTTCCGGCGGCATTTGACAGTCGGCTCGCCCTATTCACTCCGCAGACTTCTGGCCGGGTTGGTCACGGCCGTCCGCACGGATTGGAAACTTACCGTCAGGAATGCGACGAGCACGGCTATCAGCGCGGCTTCCACGAACAGGGATGCGTCTACGCCGATGCGGTAGGGATAATTTTGCAGCCATTTACTCATGGCGTAATAGGCCAGCGGAAATGCGAATAGGAAGGATATCGCGACCAGTTTCAGGAAATCGGAAGTGAGCAGGCGGGTAATGCTCGCCACCGACGCACCCATGATTTTGCGGATACCGACTTCTTTCCTGCGTCGCTCGGCGGAAAGCGTAGCCAGCCCGAACAGGCCTATGCAAGAGATGAAAATCGTGAGCGTGGTGCCAAAAAGCATGATTTGCCTCCATCTGGCCTCCGATTCGTACCGTTTCCGGTTTTCGTCGTCCATGAACCGGTAGGTGTAGGGGTTTAATGGAAACAGCCGGGCGTAAGTATCAGCGATGTGCCGAAGGCTCGAAGTTTCGGAGCCGGGCTTGATTTTGACGAAAAACCTGCCGTAGGAATTGCCCGGCCGCATGGTGAACAGCTGCGGGCCGATTTCCTCATTCAAGTCGGTGTAATGATAGTCTTTCACGACGCCCACGACCGTGCATTTAAAATTTTCATAGGAAAAATCGACGATCTGCCCGATCGGGTCTTTCCAGCCGGCTTGCTTCACAAACGCTTCGTTTACCAGCACCGAGCCCGTGGAATCGGCAGGGAAAGCGGGCGAAAAGTTACGTCCCTTCACCACCGGTACCTGAATGGCCGGCAGGTATTCCGGATCGACCGTTTCATATATAAACGCAATTTCCTTACCCTGATTAACCTTCGCCGCCGTATTCCAGCGGCCCCCGTTTTTGGGCGCCACCGCCAGGATATTCGGGTCTTTTTGTAGCTCCTGTGTGAGCACGTGCGCCTGCTCGCGGGTGAGGTTCGGTTTGTCAATACTGATCAGGTGGGCATCGTTATAGCCCAGGTCTTTGTTGATCAGATAGTTGAACTGGGAGTTGATCGTAAGCGTGCCGATGATCAGAAAGGATGCAATGGTAAATTGAAGCACCACCAGGCTAGTTTGCAAATAGCCTTTGCCCGAAAGCTGCAAACGGTGGTAAAGCGTTTTGACAGGATCATAGGCCGACAGCACGAATGCAGGATAAATCCCGGCTAGCAGGCCTGTAACGAACAACAGCGCGAGGTAGCCCAGCACGAGACCGGTATCAAACAGGTACGAAAGTGCCAGGGCCTTGTTGGAGAGGTCGTTGAAAACCGGCAGCGCGAGCTCCACGAGCACGAGTGCCAAAACGAATGCAATCACACAGAGCAGGAAGGATTCGCCCAGAAACTGCACAACCAGCTGCCTGCGCCCGCTGCCCACCACCTTGCGGATACCGATTTCCTTCGCACGTTTCAGCGAACGGGCGACGGTCAGGTTGATGAAGTTAATGCATGCTATGGCGAGGATAAAAAGCGCAATGCCCGTGAGAATATACGACCAAAGCGGATTGCTATGGCCCACCAGGCCGCCGTCCGACGGCAGCTCGGCGCTCAGGTGCATATCGGTAAACGGTTGCAGGGTGTATACTTTCTTGTTCTTCATGCCGTATTTCAGCGCCACTTCCCTGATCGCCTCTTTCGCCTCGGCATTGTAAATGAGGTTCATCTTACGCTCCACATGCGCGATGTTGGCGCCGGGAGCGAGCAGGACGAATGTGTTCATGAATGTATTGAACCAGTTGGTAGCGCGGTGGACTTCGCTGGGCCCGATCACCATCGGGATAACGATATCGAACTTGATCGATGAGTTTTGCGGTGTTTTTTTTGCTACGCCGGTAACCGTGTAAGGTTCGAAGCGGGCGTCCTTGTCAAAACTATCCTTCATCAAAACCGTCCTTCCGAGCACATTCCTGCTGCCGAATTGCTTCTCGGCCATTTCTTCCGACAGTACCACCGACCGCGGCTCTTTCAATGCGGTTTTCGGGTCGCCGCTCAGCAGGGGGAGGGAGAAGACCGAAAAGAAGGCGGAATCGGCACGGAAAATGTCCTCACTCTTGATTTCGCTGCCTCTTTTGATATCATTACGGTGCCCGTGGAAACGCACGAATGCCCTTATTTCGGGCACACCGGCGGCAAAGGCCGGACCGGCTACGTAACCCGTGTTGCCCATCGAGCCCACGTGCTGGCCGTCGGGCGAAATGTATTTGTTGGTAATGCGGTAAATATTCGGGTTATGGGCATGAAACTGGTCGAAACTGACTTCGTCCTTCGTGTAAAGCAAAATCAGCATCGCAGCGGCGAGCCCGATACTCAGCCCTGTGACGTTGATGAATGAGTAAACCTTGTTGAGAAGCAGCGTACGCAGCGCGATTTTGAAATAGTTACGGACCATATCGCGGCTGAGTAAATACGTAGACGGATCGTCGCTTTTTGCTCTTTTCATACCTGGAAGGATGTCGGTTGTTCTGATCAGTTTCGGAATGCTGCTCAAATTGCCTGCCAATGAAAAAGGTACAAAATAACTAATTGATAATGAATTAGTTATTTTGTACCTAAAAGGTGCATATTGTTCATTTACGGACGATCCATGTCCGTTTGCAACGCCTTACTGCCGTGATATTCAATCCTTTTTCCCGTAAAATGCAAGGCGCTATTGCGCCTGAATCTGGTACGTCCCGCCTTTGGTAGTAGGAAATTGATTGATGTAACCCGACTCGGTCCGCTTTTCGACGGATTTGGCGCCCGATATCTTTACCGGCCCCCTCGTTTTGATCGTACAATTGTTCCCATTCTCGGATTTCACACTGGCATTGGCCAGCTTTCCATTTTTCCAGTTCATCGTAACCTCAAAACCACCTCTCGCTCTCAGGCCTTTAACCTGTCCGTGTTTCCAGGCATTCGGCAATGCTGGCAGCAGGTATACTTCGTTTAAATGGCTCTGGATCAGCATTTCCGACATGCCGGCTGTGCCCGCGAAATTCCCGTCGATCTGGAAGGGTGGGTGGGCGTCGAAAAAGTTGGGATAGGTGCCTCCGCCGCGGTATTCGCTATTTCCTTCATTGGTATATTTCATCAGCTGGCGGATGAGCAGGTAAGCGTGGTCGCCGTCGAGCAGCCTCGCCCAGAAATTGATCTTCCAGCCCTTGCTCCAACCCGTGCCGTGATCGCCCCGGACTTCCAGCGTTTTTTTCGCAGCCTGGAAAAACTCGGGCGTTTCCGGCGAAATGCGGCGCCCCGGATGCAGCGCGAACAAATGCGATACGTGCCGGTGGAGTGTGTCGGTTTCTTCAAAGTCTTTGTACCATTCCTGCAACCTTCCCCGCCCGTCTATTTTCAGCGGATAGAGCTTGGCCCGCTTTTCAATGAGCAGTTTCCGGAAATCCTCGTCGGTACCAAGCACTTCGGCGGCGTCTATCAGGTTGGAAAACAGGTCGTGGATGATCGAAATATCCATCGTAGTGGCCACCGATACGGCGGCTTCTCCGCCTTTCGGGTCTTTGAACTTGTTTTCCGGCGAGGTGGACGGCGCCGTAACCAGGTAGCCATCCTTGTCTTCCACGAGCCAGTCGAGCGTAAACAGCGCGGCTTCTTTCATGAGCGGGTAGCCTTTGTCCCGCAGAAATGCCTTATCGCCCGAAAACCGGTAATGCTCCCACAAATGCTGGCAGAGCCAGTTGGCACCCATGTACCAGTTGGCCCACACCGGGTCGCCATCGCCCACATTTCCCACCGGATTGGACATTCCCCATATATCGGCATTATGGTGCGCCACCCAGCCTTTGGCATCGTAAAATTCTTTGGCCGTTACCGCGCCGGTTTGCGAGAGGTCTTTGATCCACGAAAGCAGCGGCCGGTGCATTTCCGACAGGTTAGCCACTTCCGCAGGCCAATAGTTCATTTGCGTGTTGATATTGATGGTGTAGTTGGAGCTCCACGGCGGGCGCATTTCTTTGTTCCAAATGCCCTGCAAATTGGCAGGTGGTCCGGCGGGCACGCCCGGCAATGCGGCGCGTGAAGAAGAAATGAGCAGATACCGGCCAAACTGGTAGTACAATGTTTCCAGCCCCGGGTCGTAATCGCCTTTGGCATAGGCCATCAGGCGCTCGTCCGAAGGCAATGCAGTGTTCGGGTTGCGTGTGAGCGTGTCTGTTACCGAGAAACTTACGCGGTTGAAATAGCTGTGATAGTCGTGCTGGTGGCTGGTAGCCAGCGTGGCGTACCCTTTGGCCAGGGCCTTGTCGAGGTAGTTTTTCGCCAATGCTTTTTCATCCTTGCCATCTTTGTCGGGGCATTTGTCGAAGCCGTTGAAACTTGTGGCCGCGGAAAGGAAAATCACCACTTCCGTAGCATTTTTAACATGGATACCGGCTGTGTCGACGACCGTTGTGCCTCCTCTGCTCACGGCTTTGGTGCGGATCTGGAAACGGGTGCCGTTGCAGCCATTCGGATCGTCGTAAATGATTGGCTCCTGGCCCGGCGGATTATAATAGTTCGGTGCCACGTGCGATGGGGCCTTGCCGTTCACGAGCAGCTCCTTGTTACCCGAAGCTTCGAGCCGGTAGCGCAGCTGGCTGCTGAGCGAAACAGTGAAATTGAGCGCATTGGGTTTTGAAGCGGACACTTTGATCACCATAATATTATCCGGTGCCGAAGTGAACACTTCCCGTTTATAGTCAACACCCCCGGCGGAAAAACGGGTTGTCGCTTTGGAGTGCGCGATATCGAGGTCGCGGTAGTAGGCCGAGGCCGGCTGTCCTTTCAGGTCATGGACGATCTTCAGGTCGGCCATGGGCATGTAGGATTCCGTGTAAAGGCCCTGCATTTTTTTGAGCAACTCGTTGGCTTTCTGGTAGTCCTGCTCTTCCAGCAATGCTTTCCGCACCTGCGGCAGGTAGGAGGCCGAGGCAGGGTTCACGTTCGTCTTCACCGGCCCGCCCGACCACAATGTGCTCTCATTGAGCTGCATCAGTTCCTCTTCCACACCGCCGAACACCATGGCGCCGATATGCCCGTTACCCACCGGCAGCGCCTCTACCCAGCGCGAGGCGGGTTTGCTATACCATAGTTTCAGGTCCTGGCCTTTCTGCGCAATCACGTCGGTTGAAAGCGCATTCAGGAGCAGCGCTGTTGCTATTGCATTGATTATCTTCATTATACTTGGTTAATTTTAAAGGATAAAAGCCATCGGACCATTTGTACGACCAATCCGTCGGCTGTTGTGCGGGACTTGCATGGCTGCAATATCGCGAAAAGCAGCCAGTTGAACGGTGTCGGCAGGCACGCCATCATGAAAAAGAAAATGTCCATTCCTTATTATACAGACATCAACGCCTTCCTGGAATCGATCCCTTCGGCAGGCAGGACAACCAATCCGCTGTTCTATTGTCTCAGGCTGAAAAAGTTGGAACACCCGGCGGAAATCTACAAACCTCCCTTCAAAAGGTCGTTTTATTTTTTCGCATTGTTTGTCAACTCCGGCAATGCGCAAGTCAGTTATGGGGATAAAACCGTCACCAACCCGGAATCGTACCTGGTCTTTCACTCGCCCGACCTGGTGTACAGCTTCTCGCACGACGAAACTTTGGAAGGGTACGTAATCTATTTCAAATCCGAATGCTTCTCGTTTTTCAAGCCGGATTTTCATGATGAATTCCCGTTCTTCAACCGGATGTATACCAATCTGTTTAAGCTCGACCAGGCGACCTTCGACGCCCTGGCCCCGCATTTCGGGGAAGTACTGGCCGCTTACGAGCGGTCCGGCCCTGAGTCGCACATGGAAGCGCGGGCACGGTTGCTGGCATTGCTCTATTATATGAAGGTGTTTGTGGCGGAACGAAAGAAAATAGCCCGGTTTGCAACGCCCCAGCAACTGCTTTTAAGCAAATACCTGCAATTGGTGAACAATCATTATATTGATAAAAGAACAGTAAAAGAATACGCCGACCTACTCTCTGTGACGCCCAACCATCTTTCTCAGTCGGTGAAGGCCGTGTCGGGCAAAAATGCGCTTTCTTACATTGCCGCGCGGTTAATTACGGAGGCGAAATCGCTGCTTCTGTACACGCACGTGGATATGGCCGAGATCGCCTACCAGCTTGGCTTTTCGGACCCGGCTAATTTTGGCAGTTTTTTCAAAAAACATGAGCGGATATCGCCGCTGGCCTTCCGGAAGCAGAAGCATAAATAGAATTCACCATCACACCCAAGCTTTTCACCATTCGAACGGCGGATGGTAGCCTTTCTTTGCATTGGTAATTATTTCTATAACCACTTAAATGAACAACAAATGGCAACCAAAATTTTTGTTAACCTGCCGGTTAAGGATCTCAACAAATCAAAAACATTTTTCGAAGGTCTTGGCTTTACCTTCAATCCCCAGTTTTCCGATGAAAATGCCGCCTGCATGGTGATCAGCGACGCTATTTTCGCAATGCTGCTCACGGAGCCCTATTTTGCGACATTCACCCAAAAGCCGATTTCCAACGCCCACGAAAGCACCGAAGTGCTGATCGCCCTCGACGCCGCGTCGCGCGAGGAGGTGCAGCAAACCGTCGCCAAAGCGAAAGAGCTGGGCGCCACCATTTATAAGGACGCCGCCGACCACGGCTGGATGTATCAGCACAGCTTTGCCGACCTGGACGGCCATCAGTGGGAGCTTGCCTACATGGACGAAACTCAGTTCCCTGCGTCATAATCCCACGGAAGCAATCAGTTTCCGACAAACCATAACCGCGGGGTGACCGCCGGTTATGGTTTTTTATTTTTGCCTGCCTACGCCTTCTTCACAAATTCCGATTTCAGTGCCATGGCGCCGAAGCCGTCTATTTTGCAGTCGATGTTGTGATCGCTGTCTACCAGGCGGATGTTTCTCACTTTCGTTCCGGCCTTGATCGATTGGGAAGAGCCTTTCACCGGCAGGTTTTTAATCGTGACCACGGAATCGCCGTTTTGCAGGACATTGCCGTTGGCGTCTTTTACAACAAATGTGTCCTCGGGGGCTTCGGCCTCGGCCGGGCTCCATTCGTAGCCGCATTCGGGGCAAAGCAACAGGGAGCCCATTTCGTAGGTGTAAGTGGATTTACATTGGGGGCAAGGTGCTAATTCAGGCATGAGTGTTAAAATGATTTGCGGCAAAGATAAAGCATTCGTTGAAGGCTGGAACGGGTGCGGAACTGACATTCGTCATGTTATCCGGCATCAGCAGCGGATGCTTTGGGATGAGGGAAGGCCACGGGGGATGGATCAAATGGGTGTAATAGTTGCGGCCGGCTGGCACGGTTTTTAGTTTTGGAATTGAATAAAAAGTAACTCCATTCAACTAAAAGACATTATGAGCGGCATTGTTCCGGCTAAGGAATCGGGCCTAGATTCAAATGATAAGCTTCAACTTCAAAGCATGGTGGAGAGTGCCCCTTTTCCCATTGGCGTGTATGTGGGGCGCGAAATGCGCATTGCGCTTGTTAATCAATCCATCATCGACGTTTGGGGAAAAGGTCCGGAAGTAGTGGGTAAAACGTACGCCGAAGTGTTGCCCGAGCTCGCGGGAACCGGCATTTACGAACAAATCCAAAAAGTATACACCACCGGCGAGCCCCACCACGCCAATAACCAGCGCGTAGACCTGGTTGTCGACGGCATTTTGCAGGAGTTTTATTTCAAATACAGCTTTACCCCGCTTTTCGACGCGCAGGGAGAGGTGTATGGTGTAATGAACACCGCTGCCGACGTGACTGACCTGGTGCTGGCCCGCCAGCAGCTCGAATTGGCCCAGACAAGCCTGAAAGGTGCCATTGACCTCGCCCAGCTCGGCACCTGGGAGCTCGACCTGACTACACGAGCGGTGAGTTATTCGGAAAACATTCAATCCTGGTTTGGTTTCGCAAAAGAACGGATCGCGATCGACGACGTATACGACCCGATGCACCCCGAAGACCGCGACCCCGTAGAGGCGGCGATCAACCGGGCGATCGCGCCGGGCTCTTCCGGGATTTTCGATGCGGAGTACCGCCTGGTTCATCCCGATACACGTTCGGAGCGGGTGGTGCATGCGCGGGGGATTGTGGTATCGAATGCCGAGGGCAAGCCCTATAAATTGCTGGGAACGGCCCAGGATGTGACCGCCGAGCGCCACAGGCAGCAGGATCTGGAGCGGCTCGTGCAGGAGCGGACCACAGAGCTGGAAGCCCTCAACGAAGAACTTGCCGCACAAAATGAGGAATATATGGTTGTAAATGAAGAGCTCGAAGAAGCCAACCGCCTTCTGTTGCGCTCGAATGAAAACCTCGAACAATTTGCGTACGCAGCCGGCCACGATTTGCAGGAGCCGCTGCGCAAAATACGGCAGTTCAGCGCGTTACTGACATCCCATATACCCGGCGCGGCCGGAAACGACGCCAGGTACATTGAGCGGATCAATGCCGCAGCGGGAAGAATGTCCACATTGATCAACGACCTGCTGGAATTTTCCAACATCACAACCGGCCAGGCGCGCATCGAGCCGGTGGAATTGAATGCGGTGATCGACACCATACTGCTCGACCTGGACCTCATTATCGCCGAAACCAATGCGCATGTGCAAGTTGAGCGGCTCCCCGTGATCGAAGGCAATGCATTGCAGCTGGGTCAGCTTTTCAGGAACCTGCTGGCAAATGCATTGAAATTCCGTCGGCCCGGGCACGCGCCGGTGGTGCTCGTCACTTACGACCAGGTACCCCGAACGCTGCTTCCCGCCGCCGCGAACCCGGTCCGCAAATCGGAGGTCTATCACCTGATCCAGGTGCAGGACAATGGGATAGGGTTTGACGAACAATATCTGGACCGCATATTTCAGGTGTTCCAGCGGCTTCACGGGCGGAGCGAATATGAAGGGACAGGCATCGGATTGGCGATTTGCGAAAAGGTGGTGACGCATCATGGCGGCGCGCTCACGGCAAGCAGTCAACTCGGGCACGGAGCCACGTTCAAGATTTTTTTACCAATGTAGGAGAGGTAGATGCAAAAATTGCATTGCACTATTTCGTCATCGGTGCATCGTCAATCCTAACATGCCGGCGCCCGATAGTTCGATAGTCGATGCGAACTAAAGCGAGGCTATTTAATTAACCGATAGACTACTTTCGACAAGTACATGCCAATTTGAAAAAAATGAAGCAATGAGACCGATTTTGTTTGAATAATCCGCGGATACGCATTTTATTCTCCAATCAAAAATCGATCATTTCCTTCTCTATCAAATTGTTATGAAAAACTTCTTCAAATTACTTAGTCTACCAAACTACGCAAAGTTCTGTCGCGCTGCCCTAATTACTTCCGTCGTATGTGCTGGTATCGAAAAGCCGGCGCAAGCGCAGGGCGCAGAAACCATCCTGACAATCCCGGATGAGTTTCTGTCCTCCGATTTTGTGGGTAATGGAAATTTCAACGCCATCATTTTCGGCAACTTCCAAAGCAATTCCGGCGACGTGGAAGGACGACTTGCCGTGGCCGGCGACTTTAACCTCACCACCGGCGGGTACAGCGTGGGCACGGGCGGGCAAGGTGTGAACGCCCCGGACGACACCGATAACTTCGTCATCAACGGTGCGTTTAACAACACTGGCGTGGGCAATTGGGGCCTCCGGGGGAACATGATTTACAACACCAACCCCTCAGGAACGACGCTGCCGAGCTTGATAGTGACCGGCACATCGATCAAAGGCGGCGTTTTGGACCACATCCGGTTTTCGGACAATGAGCTGATCGACTACTACCGCACGCTGAGCGGCAAGCTGGATCTTCTGCCGAACACCGGCACGCTGCTTTTTGACGGCTACCACCAGTATACCTTAAAAGGCACCAGCCTCGGGTTGAACGTTTTCGATATTACGCTGCCTGAAAATATGTCCAGCGACGAAATCAAGGTGGAGATACCGGCGGGCTCCTCTGCGATCATCAATATCCTGAACACTTCACTCACGATCAGCAGCGGCAGCATGAAAATGAATGGCGCCGACCAGGTGAATGGACGCGTACTTTTCAATTTTCCCAATGCCAACTTTATTTCTCTGTCCCATTTCAAATGGCTCGGCAACTTTCTCGCACCGAAAGCCAGCCTGAATGGCAATGGCGGCTCGATCAACGGGCAGTCCATTATCGGCGGGCATTTCGATCAGAAAGGCGGTTTTGAGTTCCACAATTTCTATTTCGAAGAGAATTCGATTTCGCTGCCTGTTACCCTCGTGAAATTCGCAGCCGCAAAAGAAGGCAAGGCGGTTAACCTGAGCTGGACCACATCGACCGAGTCGAACAGCAGCCATTTTGACATCGAACACAGCGTGAACGGCAAGGTCTGGAACCGCATCGGAACAGTGTCGTCAAATGGCGAAAGCAAGGAAAAAATCGATTACACATTCACCGACGCATCACCTTTCCGCGAAAACCTATACCGCCTCAAAATGGTGGACCTGGACGGCAGCTTTGCGTACAGCAGCATGCAGAGCGTGACGATGGATATTGAGAATGCCATCAGCATATTCCCTAATCCGGTAACCGATAAGATTCGCTTTGCCAACCGTGCCGATATTACAAGCGTTACGATTAATGACCTCGCCGGCCGGCAGGTATATTCCGCTAACCAGGTTCAGCCGGATGGTATCGACTGCCACGCGCTGAAATCGGGAATGTATGTTGTCACCATGCACCGCTCAAACGGCAGCTCGTTTTCTCAAAAAGTGCTGGTCGCCAAATAGGTTTTAATTCAATGCCCCGCATTTTCGCATCCGGTTGGACCTGCTTTGAAAGAGGCAGCGTCCAACCGGATGCTGCATTAATTCCGGGAGTCGAGTTTGCTTTCGCTGAGTGAGAAGCGGATGAATTGCAGCGCTTTCCGCATGTGCTGCTCCACCGTATTTTCGGATATGTTGAGCCTTTCGGCGATCTGGCGGTTGGAAAGATGTTCCTCGCGGCTCAGCTGGAACACCAGCCTGCGCTGCGGCGGGAGTTTTGTGATAATCCCCGCAATGTGTTCGGAGAGCTCCCGGGCGTATAGTTTTTGTAAAAACGAATCGTCGCTGCGCTGTGTGGCCAGTTCCAGTATGTCGTGATGGCGCCTCGTGAGGGATTCGCGGTGGTAGTAATTGAGGATGGCGTTGCGCAGGCTTCCGAACAGGTAACCTTTCAATGACTGGATTTCCGGCAGGTTGGACCGCATTCTGAACAGGTTCATGAATATATCCTGAACCATGTCCTGGGCGGCACTCCGGTCGGCGACTTTCCGGCAGGCCATTGCGAGTAATTTCACGGCATACCGGTTATAAATTGCCTCGAAAGCACTGTCATCACCTTGCACCCAGCGCAAGATCAGTTCTGCGTCGTCATATGGCGGAGAAATTTTAATCGTCGTTCGTTTAGGGTACAGTTACAAAAATACGCTTTTTGGTGTTTTTAGGGCGGCGGATAAGATTTTTTTAATTTTAGTCTAAAAAAAACTCATAGCGGATAACGGTAGCACCGGGCTAATTTGTCTTGACATTAAATACCCCGAAATGGACACCGCACGACTTACTGCATTGCTGGCCCGCTATCACCGGAACGAATGTTCGCCGGAAGAGGAGCGCGAGCTGCTGAGCTGGTACCATCGGCTGGATGTAAATGGCCTGTCGTACGAAGAATGGCTGGCGACGGAAGGCTCGGAAGCGGCCCTGGCGAAGCGGCTTTTCAGCGATTTCCAGCGCAGGGCGGAGCGAGAGGTGAAGGAACCGGAGAATAAGCCGCTTAGGCCGTGGACACGCATTGCCGCCAGTTTCGTGGGGATCGCGTGCCTGCTAGGCGCCGGCTACTGGCTGGCCGGGCGGCAGCAAGGTGCCGAACCGCTGGTCCGTATCGAACTGCCCGCCAACGCCACCGAGCCGAGGTTTGTGCTGCTGCCCGACAGCAGCAAGGCCGTGTTGCAGCCGGGCACCAGCCTGGAATATTATGAGCCGGAAAGCGCGCTCAGGCAGGTGGAGATCACCGGCGAGGCCTACTTTGCCGTGAAGCCCGATCCGCAGCGGCCATTCTCCGTGGAGGCTGGGGAAGTGAAGGTGACCGTGCTCGGAACGGCATTTAATGTGAAATCCGATGCGGCGCGGAACAGCTCCGAAGTGGTGGTGAACCATGGCAAAGTGAGCGTGGAGCAGTCGGGCAAAATGCTGGGCGTGCTGCTGGCCAATGAGAAGCTCGTTATCACCGCCGACGGTCATGACGCGGTGCAAAAGGCGGTGACGGCGACCGGCGAACAACCGTGGAATGATCTGGTGATGCGGTTCGATTCGGTGTCGTTCGGGATGATCGCCGAGCGGTTGCAGCGGCGGTACGGGACAAATATCCTGTTTACTACAAAATCCCTGGAACGGTGCCCGGTTACGGCCACTTTCACGGGCGAAGAGACATTGACGGACGTGCTCGACATTATCACCACCACTCGGGGCGCGACTTACCGAAAAGAAGAAAGCGGAATTGGAATTACAATTGATGGTGAAGGTTGCAAAAATTAAAGCCTGAGGGCCGATGACCATAAAGTTCTACCATTTTTTTCTCGCGCTGATCCTGGGATCAATGGCGTCGGGCATTGTTTGCGGGCAAAATATCAGGGAGGTAACCGTCTCGTTCGAGATCCGTCGCGCCACTTTGAAAACCGCATTGAAAAAGCTCGAAAAAACAACCGGTTACACGATCGCCTATCCGTCGGAAAAGGTAGGGAAGGTCAGGTCCGTAACCGTGCCGCCGGGAAAGCGCACGATCGAGCAGACGATGCTTTTAATGCTGGAACGGACAGACCTTCAATTCAGGCAGGCAGGCCGTAACATTATTCTTTTCGAAAAATTGGAAAACATCCCTAAAACCGAACAGGCCGAAAAGCCGCAATCGTTCCTGATCCGCGGCAGGGTGATGGCCTTGCAGGAAGGCGGCCCGCTGGAAGGCGCGACGGTGCTGCTCAAAAACGCCGACGAGGGGGCCGTTACCGACGAGGCCGGGCGGTTCACATTGCGGGCCACGGGCAGCGGTGCATCCATTGTGGTTTCGTTTATAGGATACCGTTCGTTGGATACATTACTTTCATTTCCGATCGAAGGCGAGCTTACCCTGAATTTACGCCGCGACATCACGCAGTTGCAGGAGTTGGTGGTCTCTACCGGCTACTACGAAAGCTCGCGCAGCATGAGCACCGGTAATATCGCGCAGGTATCGCGTAAGGTGATCGAAAAGCAGCCCGTCGCCAGCCCGATAGCGGCATTGCAGGGAAGGATACCGGGCGTGTTTATCAGCAATGGAACGGGCGTTCCCGGTTCGGCGGTGCATATCCAGATCCGCGGACGCAATACCATCGACTCCGGCAAAACACCGCTGGTGCTGATCGACGGCGTGCCCGTTCCCTACGAATCGCCCAATTTGCTCACGGGCTCGCATGGCATGGAATCGTACGGAGGCGGGCCCAACCCGCTCAATGCGATCAATCCGGCGGATATAGAGCGCATTGAAATCCTGAAAGACGCCGACGCCACGGCCATTTACGGTTCCAGGGGCGCCAATGGCGTGGTGCTGCTCACGACCCGAAAGGGAAGGCCCGGCGAGACGCGCGTCGACCTGGATGTGTATTCCGGTTTTTCGAAGGTAACCCGCAAGATGGACGTGCTCAACACGCAGGAATACCTCGATCTGCGGCGCAAGGCATTTGCGCTCGACGGCATTACTCCCACCGACCGGAATGCGCCCGACCTCGTATTATGGGACCAAAACGCGCATACCGACTGGCAAAAAGAACTGATCGGCAACCCGGCACCCGTGTCGAATGCGCAGCTTAACATTTCCGGCGGCAACGACGCCACGCGCTTCATGCTCGGAAGCAGTTTTCGGCATGAAAAGCCGATGCTGTCCGGCAACAACCGCGACCGGCGGGGCAATACCCATTTGAACGTCCAGCATGAGTCGGGCAACAAGCGGCTGAACCTGAGCCTGACCATGACCTACGGCGTTACCGACCTTGAAACAAGGGGCATTAACCCGCACGATTACCTGCTGGAAGCGCCCAATCAGCCTAAATTCGACAGCACGGGCGTGACGCCGTACTGGTTCGGTTCGAGTTTCAATGCCTCGGCGCTGCGGTACCAGCAATGGCGCATGCGCTCCGACAACTTCATTGGCAGCGCATTGCTGCAATACCGGCTTTCGGACCACCTGACTCTTGTTCTCAGCGGAGGTTACACGCGCATCAACGACCGGCAAGTGCTCAAAAACCCCTCGACCTACATTAATCCCTCGATGTCGTACGGCTTCAAAAACCAAGCGAGCTTTGCGAACGGGCAGCGGTGGACCTACAATATCGAGCCGCGTATCCGGTTCAGGCGCGCGGTGGGGGCGGGGGTGTTGTCGGCGCTCGCGGGCGCTACATTCCAGCAGAGCGTGAAAAGCAGCCAGCAGATTTCGGCACAGGACTTTCCGATGGAGGCATTGATGGATAACCTGGCTTCGGCTGCCATTATCTCGGACCGGCGCTCTGCATTCAGCGATTACCGGTATCACTCCATTCTCGGGCACGCGTCGTATGCGTGGGAGGATAAATACATCTTGAATGGAACCTACCGGGTGGATGGCTCGTCCCGTTTCGGCGAAGGCAGGCGATTTGGTGGTTTCGGGGCGATGGGCGTGGCCTGGATATTCTCGCGGGAAGCCTGGGTGAGCGAGGCATTGCCGTTTGTCACATTCGGTAAACTCAGGGCCAGCTATGGCACCACCGGCAACGACCAGATCGGCGATTACCGGTACCTGGAAACCTACATGGCTTCGAAGACACCGTACATGAACAAGTCGGGCCTCACGCCCAACCGCCTGCCCAACCCGGATTACAGCTGGGAGGTGAGCCGGAAAGCCGAAGCAGGGCTTGAACTGGCATTTCTGAACGGCAGCTTGCAGGTGCATGCGTCGGCATTCATGAGCCGGTCGAGCAACCAGCTGGTAAATTTCCCCGTGGCGAGCCAAACGGGTTTTTCCTTCTACCAGGCCAATCTGGATGCATTGATTGAAAACAAGGGACTGGAATTTGAGTTGCATGCCAAAATCGCCGAACGGAACAGGTTCCGCTGGGAAGCCGGATTTAACCTCACGACATTTAAAAACACGCTGCTGCGCTTTCCCGGCCTGGCGTCGTCATCCTACGCCAGCCGATACGAGATCGGCGAGTCGGTGAATGTGGTGAGGGGCTACCGGTTCACCGGCGTGAACCCGGAAAGCGGAATGGCTATGGTGGAGGACCTCAACCGGGATGGCGCCTACAACCCCGGAAACGATTTTCAGGCCCTGGGCAACCTTGATCCCCGGTTTTTCGGAGGATTCAGCAACACTTTCCGGTATAGCAACTTTGAGCTGGATCTTTTCTTTGATTTTATACGAAAACCCCTGGAATACGGCTATCTGGATGTATTTCCGTCGCCGATCGGTGGAAGAGCCAACGTGAAGAGAAGCTGGGCAACCGACTATTGGACAGAGCCCGGGCAAAATGCATTGAGGCCCCGGCCCACCAGCTCCGCCACCGGCAGAAATTATTTCGACGTTTACGGCAATTCCGACGTTGCCTTTGAAGATGCCTCCTACATGCGCCTGCGCAATGCCGCGCTGTCCTACAATCTGCCGGTTAGGTTGAAAAAGTATCTCAAACTGCGGGACATGAAAGTTTACGTACACGGACAAAACCTGCTGACTTTCACCCGCTATGGCGGCTTCGATCCGGAAACGCCGCGGCTCGCCCCGCCATTGAAAACGATCGTAGCCGGCATCAGACTGACCCTTTGATTATGAAACCATCACTCCTTAACCGTGTCCTGAAAAACGCCTGGCTGGCGGTGGCGCTGGCGGCAATTGCGGCGTCGCAAGAGTCGTGCAAAAGCTATCTGGAAATTCCGCCGCCCACTACCGACCTGACGAGAACCACCGTTTTCAGCGACGCCAGTTCCGTCGAAGCCACGGTCAACGGCTTGTATACTCTGACGTTCATCGACATCAACTTCTGGTCTTATGCGCCCCACTTTTATGGCGGCATGATGGCCGACGAGCTTTACCCGAGGAGCGTGAATGTTTTCGATGATCTCCTTTTTAACCAATATAATCCTTCCACCGACACCTATGGCAAGTTCTGGCAAAATGGATACAAAGTGATCTACCATGCCAATAGCATCATCACCGGCCTTGCGGACGTCACGTTTTTGCCGGAGATTTTGCACAAGCGGTACATAGCCGAAGCCAAGTTTTTCAGAGCGTACATTTACCTGCTGCTCTCAGGCTATTATGGCGACGTGCCGTTGATCACCACCACCGATATCAAGGAAACGGACAGCGCGCCGCGGTCGCCCAAGGCGGCTGTTATAGCCCTGGTAGTGGCTGATTTGAAGGATGTTATCGCGGATCTGAGCCGGATGGATATGCCCAAAACCAGGGTAAATGCATTGGCCGCCCAATCCCTGCTGGCCAGGGTGTACCTGTATTCGCAGCAGTGGGAGGAAGCCGCGGCGGCCGCTACCGCAGCCATTGCCGGAAATGCCCGGCTGGAAAGCGCACTCGACAGCGTTTTTCTGCGGAGCAGTGACGAAACGATCTGGACGATCAGCAGCAGCGGTTCCAGGCCCGACCAAGGGGACCGAACCACTTACGGACTCATGCTATTACCGTCTCCCACTAATCTGAATTACGGATTACCGAAATCGCTCTATAACAGTTTCGAGCCAGGCGACAAGCGCCGTTCGACATGGATCGGCATTTTCGCGGTAAGCCCGGATACCATCTTGTTTACGGCCAAATACAAGCAAAAATCGACCAACATGGGCCCCATGCTGGCGGAAGATGATGTGGTGATGCGGCTCGCGGAACAATACCTGATCCGGGCGGAAGCGAATGCAGCGATGGGCAAGACCAGCGAGTCGGCGGCCGACCTGAATGTGCTCCGCCGCCGCGCCGGGTTGCGTGATTTGCCGTCCGATATGAGAAAAGAGCAGCTCGTCCTGCAAGTGGAAAAGGAACGGCGCGCCGAGTTGTTCGTGGAAGGGCACCGGTGGTTCGATATCGTGCGGACGGGCCGGGCCAATGCGGTATTCGGAGCGGCAAAGCCTGCCACCTGGAAGCCGCATGCCGTGTTGCTGCCGATTCCGCAGGCCGAAATGGACCTGAACCAAAACCTTGTCCAAAACCCGGGCTATCAGTAACGGCAGCGACAATATCAAGCTATTCCAATTTCCGATAAAGCCGGTTGGCAGAATATTCTGCCAACCGGTGATAGAAACCTATTGATAATGAAAAGCGCAAACTCAGTTTATTTAAAAGACGACCGGGAGGTGAGGCAGCCCATTTGGCAAACCTCCATCATCGGGTCCGGACCGAAATTCCAGCACGCCGTAGACCTGACCAATGCCGTCGCGCCGTCCGATGTCTCGGTGCTATTGCTCGGCGAGAGCGGCACGGGCAAGGAGAAATTCGCCGAAGCCATCCATTTGAAATCGCCCCGGGCAAACAAGCCTTTTGTGCGCATCAACTGCGCATCGCTGCCGCCCACGCTCATCGAATCGGAGCTGTTTGGTCATGAAAAAGGTGTGTTCACAGGAGCCTACGAGCGGAAAACGGGCAAATTCGAGCGGGCGCAGCAGGGGACCATATTCCTGGACGAAATCGGCGAGCTGCCGCTGATGATGCAATCCAAACTGCTGCACGTATTGCAGGAAAAGCAAATCGAGCGGATCGGCGGCAATGCGAGCATTCCGATCGACACGCGGGTGATCGCGGCCACCAACCGGAATCTGGAAAAGGACGTAGCCGAAGGTACATTCCGAAAAGACCTTTTTTACCGGCTCAACATCTTTCCCATCACCCTGCCGCCGCTGCGCGACCGGAAAGAAGACATCCGGCAGCTTGCGGACTACTTTCTCTCGATGTACAATGCCCGGTTCCGGAAAAACATCAAAGGCATTGCGCCGGAGGCACTTATGCAGCTCGAAAACCACCATTGGCCCGGAAATATCCGTGAAATGCAGCACCTTTTCGAACGGGCCGTGCTACTCTGCCCGACCCACACGATCCACCGTTTCATAGAGTTCGACGTAGCGGACGAAGCGGAAAAAGTGGCCGAAACAAAAGTGAAATCGCTTACGGAAATGGAGCGCGACCACATCGTAGCCACCCTGAGAAGGTGCAAAGGGAAAATTTCAGGCAAGGACGGTGCCGCCGAATTGCTGGACATTAACCCTTCCACGCTGGTATCCAGGCTGAAAAAGCTGGGCATCAGCCAGGTAAGCGTTTGGAAAAACGATCCCATTTCCGCCAACGACAGCTATTATTGATAGGATATTAAAAAAATGCCCTTGCATAAGGCAAGGGCACCGGGTTTGCTGAGAAGCGTTGATCAGTAATTCTTGATCCAGTCGAGCACGTAGTCGGCATCAGATTCCCAGCCGGCCTGCGCCAGCACGTGGTGGTTGCGGCCGGGGAACTCCTTGTATTCCAATACCGAGCCGTTCTTTTTATAGCGCTCGTAGTTCCGGTTGTTCAGATGCGCCGGAATGATATTATCCAGTGACCCCGATGTAAGCAAAAGCGGCGCGTGCGGTTTATCAAAATCCACCGCGGCAGCGCTCGTGAGTCCACCGCGCGCCACGCGCTTGGATTCGGGCGAGGTGAGCAGGTCATACGCCTTCTGCTGCTCGTCCAGCGGCATTTCATTCACAAATGCATATTGCCAGGTATCGAACGGCATGAGGTAGGTCTCGTCCAGCGACGTGAACAGCCCCAATGCGCCCCAGGTGGATTTGAGGAATGAAAACTCGTAGGGAATGATGCCCTGCGGCGGCACCGAATGAATGGCCACCGCGGCGGCGGCCAGGTCGCGGTTCAGCAATATCTGCGTGATGAGCCCGCCCAGGGAATGGCCGATGATGATGGGCTTTTCCGGAAAACTTTTGGCGATACCCGCAAAATGGTCGACCAGTTCGGCGAGTGTGAGGCGGGCCAGGTCGATGTCGTGCGGCTGGCGTGCGCGGAGTTCGGCGGCCGAGGCGTCCTTGAACGGCCAGGCAGGCGCCAGGGTCGAGTAACCGCGCGCTTCGAAATAAACCCGCCATTCATCCCAGCAATGGTGCGTCACAAATGCGCCTGTGACAAAAAGTATGTTCTTTGTTTTCATGTCAAATGACTGATGGTGAGTTGTTACAGGTACTTTTTCAACTGCTGTGCCGCCTGGACGAACACCGCTTTTGTCTGCGGTATTTCCGCCAGGCCATTCAACAGGCCGAAGTCGTGGATCACATCGTTGTAGCGAACCGTTGTGACTTCTACACCCGCTTCACTCAGTTTTCGTCCGTATTCTTCCCCCTCGTCGAGCAGAATATCGTTTTCGGCCACCTGGATGAGCGTTGGCGGCAAGCCCCTGAGCTGCTCGGTCGCCGCTTGTGCGGGCGATGCGTAAATTTCGTGTCTCTGGTCGGGAGAAATGTACTGGTCCCACATCCATTGCATGAGGGATGAGGTCAGAAAGCGCTGTGTACCAAATTGCTGATACGAATTCCGCCCGAAATTGGCATCGGTCACCGGCCAGAAAAGGATCTGCGTTTTGAACGCCGGGCCTCCCTGGGCCTTGGCCAGCAATACGGCGGCCGTAGCGAGGTTTCCGCCCGCGCTATTGCCCACAATGGCCAGCCGGGATCCATCGACTTGGATCGATGCCCCGTTGGCAGCCAGCCACTTAGCCGTTGCATACACTTCGTGCACAGGCTGCGGGTACTTCACTTCCGGCGCGCGGGAATAGTTCACAAACACGCCCGTGAAGCCGGTGAGCGTCACGAGGTCGCGCACCATGCGCTTGTGGGTAGGGTAGTCGCCGAGCACCCAGCCGCCGCCGTGGATGAACATGAACACGGGCTGCACGCCGGTAGCACCTTCGGGCCGAACGATGTTGAGCGTAATATCAAAGCCATCCTCGGTGATCGTTTTTTCTTCCTCGGTAATGCCCGAAAGATCGACCTCGAAAGCCGCCTGGGCGGAAACCAGCACATTTCGGGCGTCATCCACCGGCAGGCTTTCCAATGGTGGCCCTCCTGCGTTCAACGGTTTGAGAAATTCCTTAACAGCCGGAGACAAATGGGGATCTTCTGCAAAATCGATCCGCGACGATGCAATAGCTTCGGTGGTCATGATAAGATTGAAGTTAGATAAATGGATAGCACGCGGACGGAACTTGTCCCGGGCCTTACTTAACAAAGCTACTGATGCCGGTTTTACGCCTCAACCGCCATTTGACGGTACTATTTGTACATTTTCCGGTCATTACCGCCACCAGCAGCGAATGCCGGTTCAGTGGTTTCTCAGAATGATCTGCTCCTTGCTGATGCCGAGCTTTTTGATTTTGGAATTCAATGTTCCCACTTTCAGGTTGAGCAGCTGGGCGGCGCCTCCGGGGCCGTATATTTTTCCATTGCATTGATTGAGAACCCGGATAATGTATTCGCGCTCGTTTTCCTCGTGCGTTTTGGTGTAAATGCCTGCGGCAGGTGCGTGCCCGGACTGGGTGGGAGAAGGCAGCAGCACGTCGCGGATCACGTGGTCGCGGGCGAGCAGCACACAGCGTTCCATCTGGTGTTCGAGCTCGCGCACATTGCCGGGCCAGGGATAGGCCAGCAGCGCCTTCATCACATTGCTGGATATCCGCGAAATGCTTTTTCCGTTGTTTTTGGCAAACCTGCCGACGAACTGTTTGGCCAGCAGGGAAATATCCCCGGTTCGTTCCCGCAGGGGCGGGAGTGTAATGGGAAAAACATGGAGCCTGTAAAAAAGGTCGCTGCGGAAGCGGCCTTGCTGTACTTCTTCCAGCAAGTTCCGGTTGGTGGCCGCGATAATGCGCACGTCGACTTTGATCACGCCCTTCCCGCCGATGCGCTCTATTTCCCGTTCCTGAATGGCGCGGAGCAGCTTCGCCTGCATATCCAGCGGCATTTCACCGATTTCGTCCAGGAAAAGCGTGGCCTGATTAGCCAGTTCGAACTTGCCGATCCGGCGTTCAAATGCGCCGGTAAAGCTGCCTTTTTCGTGCCCGAACAGCTCGCTTTCGATCAGGTGGGCCGGAATGGCGGCGCAGTTTACGCGCACCATCAGCCTGTCCTTTCGCGCGGATGAATTGTGGATGGCCCTCGCCACCAGTTCCTTCCCGGTGCCGGTTTCCCCGAGCAGTAACACGGTGCTGTTGGTAAACGAAACCTGCGACAAAAGCTGAAAAACACGTTGCATGGGCCCGCTGGAACCGATAATGTCGTCGTAGGAGAAGCCTTCTTTCGCCTCTTCGAGCAGGTATGCATTCTGTTCTTCCAGCTGGCTTTGGTAATGCTTGATTTCTTCCAGTTGCCGGCTCAGCTTTTCCGTTGAAACGATGTTGGCAATGGCAAGCGAAACCACGCTGGACACCTGGTCCGGCAAGGCCATCGGTATCGCCGGAGAAATGGCTTCGCGGTCGGAATAAAAGCGTAAATGGCCCCATGTCCCTGATTCGTCGTGCAATGCGATTGCCAGTACTTCATGTTCGCTGGCCTCGCCCGCTGGTACGTGGGCATCAGCGGACAGCGGCAGCCTGCTGATCCGGCAATGGGTGAAGTGGAACAACGCTTTCAGTTGGTCGTTCAGGATTTGTTGCAATGCCAGCAGGCTAGGGGCAGTGGCCAATTGCCGGTACAGCGAGGTAAGCACCGCCATTTCCTGCGCTGTTAACTGCCGGTTTGGTGACAATGCTTCGTCGTGCGACATAATATGAACCAATGTACTGATACCTAAGGCGGATGGTAACGCTATCTACTGTACGTAACACCGACTGTGCGCGCGAATGCTTCGTATTACGCGCGTTTCAGCCAGTTGTTCCGGAAATCGGAAAAATTCATGCCGGTTTGGGTTTTGAAAAACTTGCTGAATGATGACGGGTCGTCAAACCCCAGATGCAATGCAATTTCTTTCATCGACAAGCCGCTGCTTACCGCTTTGCGCTTGGCTTCGAGCAATACGCGCTGGTGAATATGGTAACTGGCCGAGTAACCTGAAACCCGTTTGGTAACTTCACTGAGGTAATTCGATGAAACCGCCAGGTCGTCGGCATAGGCCGAAACCTGTTTTTGCTTCCTGAAATGCTCGTCTACTTTGTTCATAAAGCGGCCAAACACCAGCTGGTCGTTGCCCGGGGGCCGGTGCTCGTCGGTGCCGGACCTGCGGGAGAAGTAGGCGAGCAGCATTTTCACCAGTCCGTTCAGCATATCAGCCCGGAACCGTTGCCGGTTGCCATATTCCCAGAGGATCGTGCGGACAATGTATTCAATGTCCGTTTGCGCCTCGGCATTCAGGGGCATGGCCTGCATGAGTTTGCCTCGGCGTGAATGGTTCAGGAAGGGAGGGAGGGCGGAGGATGCATGGCCGCCGCAGAGAAAATCCTCCGAAAACGCGATTTGATAACCTTCCAGATCCTGCTCGGGACTGAGCCGGTGGATCTGACCCGGAAAAAGACAATAGAGGGTGTTGTCGATGATCGGCCTGTTGTCAAGGTCCACCGTGAGGAAGCCTTTGCCTTTTTTGATCCAGATCATTTCAAATAGTTCCGACTGGTAGTAGCGACCGGAAGCGGCCGTGCTGCGCAGCGCTTCATGCAGGCATGCGGCGCGGAAAGGCTCTTTCCGGCCGGGTAGGGTGGTGGTGTTCATCGCTATATCGCCTGATAGGCCCGTTTATAGTTGGAGAATGTCATACCGGTTTTGCTTCGGAAAAACTTGCTGAAATGCGCCATGTCGTTGAAGCCCAGTCCGTAAGCAACCTCCTTCATGCTCGCGCCCGAGCTGATGGCGGCGTGCTTGGCCACATGGATAATGTGCTCGTAAATGTGATGACTAGCCGGGTAGCCGGACACTTTGCGGACGCATTCCGTGAGCATTTCCGTTTTCACAGACAGCGCATTGGCATATTCCTGCACACTCCGCCGGCCCGACTTGCGGTCTTTGACCAGCTTCATAAAACGCTGGAACAATCGGAGCTCATCGCATTCCGAAACGACCGCTTCCGGCTGCGGGTACAGGCGGGCGATCGAGATGATCAGCACTTTCAAAAGGCCTGGAATGAGCATTTCGCCTGCGTGGTGGGCGCATTCACGTGCGAGGTTGGTGATCATCCGTTCAATGGCCAGGCCATCCTGCACCGGAATGGGCTTTTCGTGCTGCCGGACGCTGGGCTGGGCGCCGGCAAACGGGTAGTAATGCTGGCACCCGGTCATCAGCAGTATTTCTTCCGGGAAGGAAACGAGGTATCCCGTTTGGCTGTGGCCGAAAGTGAGGTCGGCGCTGCTGCCGGGAGGCAAAACATGCAGCTGGCGAAGGCTTTTGTCCCACGGATGTGCCAGCCACAAAATCCGGTAGAGGGATTTGGGGGCCGTCGCAAGGTCGTCGGAGCAGCGAAGAGGCTGCACCCGGAGCAGGCTCGCCCCGGAATGCATCATGGATTTGCCGCCCCTCATTTTTTGACTGTATAAGGCAATGACAGGTTCCCCGACAATACGCCGTACACATTGTACACACCCAGGATCGGCTCCGATTTGCCGCCGTGATGTCCTTCGCCATGGCTCATCTGCATATAGCAAGCCACGGCATCGAATTTGAAATCTTTTTGATAATGCATTCTGAATGCGGGAATCAGCACGCGCATCGACGATCCCTGCTTGATGACGTTAAATCCGGGCGAATCGAAGAACATCGGCATGCCGGGGGCAGTTTTGGGTAAGGCCACTGTTTTGTCGCCCAATTTGAATTCTTTCACGCTCAAACCGCCCGGTACGCGGTCGTCTTTGGTGAGCACCACCCAGTGCGCGTGCCAGATCACCCCGTCGTTGTCGTATTTTCCGTCGGCGTCCTCGTCCCAAAGCGGCGTGTCGTCCATGTCGGGGTGGGATGTGAGCGCCATCGCCACGATGCCCTCGGTGGCGGAAAAGCCCACGTCCTGGGATTTCAAAGTGGTCGGGAACACATACCCCAGCACGGGGGCGCCGCTCATGCTTCCCACGGGTGCCGGCACCGTTTTCCCGGCCTGGCCTTCCACGGTTACCTCAAACACCAGCGCGTCGATGCGGCTTTCGTACACCACCTCGGCTGCTTTGAGTTTAAAATCGGCATTGTTGTACTTTTCACCGGGTTTCTGTGCAAAGGAATGGGAGAGAGTGAGCGTGAGACAAAGGGAGAGGGGAATACTGCAAATCGTTTTCATGTTTGACTGTTGGCGTTAAAGGTGAGATTACAGCATTAAGAGCTATTTTTATGCCACTCGGTTAATATGTTGATTATTAGATGTTTATAGTTTTTTAGGTTTTATTTTTTTGTTGAAATATCAATAATCTGTACTGCTGCTTGTGATATATCAATATTCCCGAAGCTTGTTATGCGCTAAAAAACAAAGGCACAAGAAACCTCCGCAGATTTCTTGTGCCTGAAAATAACCGAGTGCTCAAAACGGTACCAGATTACCAAACCACAACTGTACGTTATTCCTTACTCAAAAGCGAAATTCGGAAATGCAGCAACATACCGAAATGGCGGAAGCGGGGTTTGTGGTGTCAGTTATCACATTACCGGCTATTTTTCGCGCGGATCGACGGGCGGTACTTGAACCCGATTCCGTAAATAAGGTTGGTCCCCAAGCCGTGATAGGGATATTCGGTAAACATTTCGGACACCTTTTTCTCGCCGTAGGCATAGCGACGGAGGGCGGTAAAACCCACTCTCGGGATTATTTCAAAATTCCCTGCGCGAATGGTAGATGACAGCGTAAATGGCAGCTGCCAGAAACTCATCAGCCTGTTCTTTCGTTCGTTGCTGGTTGTTACATCATAAGACAATACTTCCGGTTGAAATGCGAACGACATATTCCATTTATTGCTGGTTGCATACGTAATTCCAACGTAATGTGCGATACCGGCCGATTTATCAGGGGTTCGGATATCCAATCGGAATTTACCGCCCATTTTCCAATCGACCGTTAAAGCGGGCCACGGCATAAATCCACCGAGATTATTGTGTACAATCGCACCGACTCCCAGGCTGAAATTCGGGGTGAATTGCCGGATAAACACCGCACCGCCCGCAAGGAATGCATCGTTTTTATCAACCTCCTTAAAGTCGGAATTGATAGCCGTATTCAGAAATACATTATACGCCCATTTCCTGTTGATAGTGGAATAGTAAAAGAAACCGACATTCAATGCATACAGCTCGGGAGGTAATATTTCCTTGTTATATCCATCCCTGGAAAAGCTCGTGTAACGTGCCTGGATATTCGATCCCAGCGAGCGGATCCGGCCGGTAGCGGTGTCGATTCTCGTGTGGATATTGACCAACGCCCCCACATTGAATTCCGATTGAGAGGCCTTGCCTGGCTTCGAGGCGCTGTCTGCGGGAGGTAAGTATTTGGATAGGGGATTATACTTTGCAGAAACTTCGATTTGTGAAATCTGGGCATATCCGGAGGCTGGACGGAAGATGATCAGTATCAGAACTGACCACAATAATTTACTTGCTTTCATTTTCAGGTTTTTATTGCAAATAAATCTCACCGGCAAGACTAACTGTTTCAAATGCGGGAGTATTGCTTTCGAAAAATGAAAATCACATTACCTTAGCTGACTGGGAGAAACACCATACCGATTTTTGAATGCATCGCTGAAATGGCTGATTGATGCAAACCCGGTTTGATAGGCTATTTCGGTTAAAGAGCGGTCTCTTTTGGCAATTTCCTGATAAGCCGTGGTCAATCGTTCTTCTCTTAGGTAGTTGAATAAGGACTGGCCGAACAATGCTTTGAAACCTGTTTTTAATTTATAAACATTCATTCCTACTTCAAGCGAAATGGCTTCAAGCGACGGGGTGAAAGAAATGTCGGATAATATAAATTCCCTGGCCAGGTTTAGCCTTTTTACATCGCCATCATTTAGTTTGGACAAGACTGAATTCTGTGAATTGTCCTCTATCTGCGCTATTTGCAGCGACAGCAATTCCAATATCCTCGCCTCGGTGTACAAGCGAAGCGAAGCCACATTGTACGCACCCGAATCGAGCGAGTTTAATAGTTTGAGCATTGGAAATGATATTTGCAAATGATTACCGGCGGCGAACGAATGGCCGTTCCCTTTGGCCATATCGGTAGCCATCCGGTCGATGGAGGGACTGCCGCCCTCTGCCAGCCGGAAAAAATAGTCGGGTGAAAGATGGATGACGGTCAGCCGTATGTTTTGTCCGGCGGCAAAGAGCGTTTCTTCGGTTTGATGGGCGTTGTAAATCAGATTGTGTTGCAGCGTGCCGATTTCGCGGAACGACTTGTCCGGCTGCTTCACACGGATATTGCCCTTTTCGAGAAACAGCAGGCCTACCGTCACCGGTGCGTCGGAAGCTTTTATACTAACTTGTTCTTTCACATCTACATCATGTACAGCAATGTGACTTTGTCCGGCAGATATTTCAGTCGTGCTGCTCGTCCAATACTTTTCAACCGTTGAATAGGACGTTTTATAATAGGGCGAGGACATCTCACCTCCAT
Organism: Dyadobacter fermentans DSM 18053; assembly: GCF_000023125.1. NCBI lineage: Bacteria > Pseudomonadati > Bacteroidota > Cytophagia > Cytophagales > Spirosomataceae > Dyadobacter > Dyadobacter fermentans. Next base: position 2,118,285 of record NC_013037.1, on the reverse strand, counting down.
CAGCCACTGTGCCAGAGGCTTTTACCTCTCCATATTGATCAATTACTTCGATTTTCATAAACCTGGGACAGGATTGATCCCAAATCCGTAGCGAATCGGGATCGCTGTTAAACATTTTTCTGATAGACAACTCAGCGGGCTCATTCACTAAACGTGCGCAGTCGTTTTTTATAAATCAGGAGTTCTAACAGGGCAAAACGCGCTAGTGCTGCCCAAGGTCTATTCAAGAAAAGTGCTTTAAAGACGATTTTCGGGTTAATATGGACAGGGCCGGCTGCCTATCTTTGCAGCCGTCTATTACCAAAATGCCATGCAGGTTCAAATCGTATTCCTCGTTCCCGAAGGTCTGATCAATTGGAGCAGCATTACCGCTGTGAGTGAAATATTGCAATGGGCCGATGAACACTGGCAAAGTCACGGCCACAAGCTGAGGCTGAATATGGTGCTGGCAGGGCAGGGACCGCAGATAAGCCCGTCCGACATGCATTTCCCGGTACTAAAATCGACTTCTATCGCCAGCGTGTCGCAGCCGGACCTGATCATCATCCCCTCCGTATCCCAGCAGTACAAAACCATGCTGGGCAGCTCGCACGCGATGGTGGAATGGATCAGGACGCAGCACCAGCTTGGAGCCCAGGTCGCTAGCATTTGCACGGGCGCGTTTCTGCTCGCGGCAACCGGGCTGGTCGACGGGAAGCGGTGTGCGACCCACTGGGATGCGGCCTACGACCTGCGGACTATGTTTCCGAAAGTGAAGGTGTGTATAGACGTGCTCACCGAAGCCCCGGGCATTTACACCAACGGCGGCGGCTATTCATTTCTCAACCTGGCCTTGATGCTGGTGGAAAAGTACTTCGACCGGTCCACGGCAGTCCTGTGCGCGAAGATGTTCCAGATCGACATCGGCCGGAGCACCCAATCGCCATTCGCCGTCTTTGCAGGTCAGAAACGCCACGGTGACCCGGTCATTATCAAGGCGCAGGAGTACATCGAAGAGCACATCAGCGAAAAGATATCACTGGAAATGCTGGCCTCGGACCTGGCTACAAGCCGGCGGAACTTCGACCGCCGGTTCATCCGCGCCACCGGCAACACGCCCATGCAATACATCCAGCGCGCCAGAATGGAACTGGCCAAAAAAGCGCTCGAAGAAACCAACCAAACCGTTTGGGAAATCATGCTCGGTTGCGGCTACAACGACGAAAAGGCATTCCGGGAGGTTTTTCGAAAGCTGGTTGGACTCCTGCCGCTGGATTACAAGGCCAGATATCGCCTCTAATCGTTCTGCCTGCCGACTGCCCCGCCAAACGCGCTCATAAACGGACGCATATCCATTTCTGCAATGTTGAGGTTCGACTTCCGGTAATAAAACCTGGTCCCGAAACGCGACGCGTTATGCGGGATTTCACAATGTGCTACCGGCAGGTTATCGGTTTTGTTTACTACAAATGTCTCTTTGGCGTTGCCCAAAAACCTGAAATCGGCGTTTTCGAAGTAATTCCGGTACAGGATAGCCTTGTCGACCTTTTCGACGAGCAGAAAATCGTTGTTGAATTTGAGCAGATCGCCGGCCTCGGAGTGGATATAATAATGGTCGCGGTCGAGGCTTAGCTGCAAGCAGGCCGAATCTTTTTTGGCAAACAATTCGTCCGATACGAACGACTGCATCTCGTCGCCTGTATGCATGGTCATCATGTCCTTTTGGGTAAGCCCTTCGGGCGAAAACTCGTGAACTTCGAGCTTGTCGCGGTAGAGCAGGTACAGGTCGCGGCCCTGAATCATGTAGTCCGTGAAGTAATTTTTACGTTCGCCCCACACCTTCATAAAAAGCTCCCGGCCGGTGGTTGCGTCGAATGCCGCAATAAACGGAGTGCCGAAACGCGCCGCCTGGCCATTTTTTATCGCATGCCCCGTGTTGATCATATAGAGCACGTTACCTTCCTTGAAAAGATGCGATTTGCTGGTTTGCTTCTCGTTCAGCGCCGTGGACCAAATCGTTCTGCCGTCCAGCGAATGGCGGCTGATCTTGTTCTTGGCAGCGAAGAACACCGTATCTTTTTCGAAGACCACGTTAGAACAAATACTCAGAAAAAGATTCGTATAGCCATTTCCGCTGATCGGCACCGCATAGTATGGGCTGCCGGTGAATGCGGTCCCGGCAGTGGCAACTGCTACCGTAAGCACAGCCAGCCCGACTTGCTTCATATCCACTTTTTCGGCATGCGATACGCGGTCCACAGACCAGCCATCGCCATCGGTAACCCGCACCACATGCAAGCCCGACGACTTGATCAGCGCCGTTTCATCGTTCAGCATTTGCAGGTCCTGCCAGCCGAATGCACCGGGCACGTAGCGCTGCCATACCTGTCGCCCGTTTTCCAGGTCAATGCCCTGCATTACTTTATAGCCGCCATCCCCCTGCACGTTGTAGCAAAATGCGCGGTTCGCTTCGGGAAAAACTTTGTACGCGATGCCTTTGGTTTTCCATAGCGGCAGGCCGTTTTCGGGATTGAGGCGTTTCAGTTTGTTGCCCCGCTGTTCGAGGATCACGTCGCTGTCGAGCAGCAGCTGGCTTTCCGCGTACTTGAATTTTTTCTGCCATTTCATTTGTCCGCTTGCAGGATTGTAAACCATCACCTCGCCCTTGAACGTCCACATGGCCTTGTTCGGTTTTTTCTGGCGGAGCATGAGCGCGAACGACTCGTCTGGGAGCGGATGAATGCGGAAAACGGGCATTCCAAAACCCATTTCACGGCCCGTGAGCGGCGTATTGGTCCTGAAATCGATGCCGGTTTGCAGGATGTTGGTGGTCGGCTGGAATTTGGATTGGGAAAACGTGCCGGCGACAGGGCACAGCAACAGAAAAAACAATAGAATTTTTTTCATGAACAAAAAAAAGGAACTGATAAGTGAGGTGTTTGGAACGCTAAATATCGAAATTAATTCGACAAAAACTATCAGTTACATCATGCTTGCCGGAAAGGCATATTTGAAGCTTGTGCAGGATGGAAGAAATCGGGGACAGATCTCATTTTGATGAATGATAAATAGTACCTTAGGAAATCAAAATGAGCTCATTATGGACGAGAAAAACGGATTCATCATTAATCAGTCGCCTTCTCAAATCAGGCTGGTGCGCCAGAAGATCAGAGATCAGGTGATGCGCGAATATCAGCAGGACCTTCAACAGGCAACGGGCTGGCGCAAACGGGTACTGGTTTGGAAGCTCAACCTGATCACCGAAATCCGATACCGTGGCATTCTTTGCATGGGAGCCGCCGCCACATTGCCGGAGGAATCGCAGGTGATTTAAGTGCGTTTTTTCTGGTGATTCTTCTTTCTTCCCCACCAAATGATAGTCCCGGTAACAGGCAGGCTCGCGCATACGAGGCTGGCGGCGAAGGCGAGGATCATACCGGGCAGGCCCAGGGTTTTGCCGGTGTGAAGATCGTAATTGCTGTTACGCCATTTCTGGCCGCGGGTTTTGGAATTGTGCAGTAAACGGTCGTATTCGCGGCCGGTTGTGAGGTCATACTGGTGGTAATCGTAGTGCGTCCAAAGGTCTTTGCCGGGACGGTTCACCGCCGCGAGCAGGGTGTTGGTGGATGAGATTTCTGAAAGATAAATCCGCTTAAAGTCAGGATAAACCGACCGCAGCGTTTCCAGTTGGCGGTCGAGCAATGTAGCGTGGTGTGCTCCGCCGGGGTTGGGGTTTCGGGCAAGTTTAAATTGTACCACCTGGCCGTCGAGCATGCGGTACACAGTATTTTCCCACCACTGAAACGACCATACGATTCCGGTAAGCCCGAGGAACAGGCCTACTATCAGGACATAAAACCCGGGAATGTTGTGTAAATCGTAATTCCGTCTTTTCCAGCGGGTGGTTTCTTTCCATTTGAACCGGAACCGCTGCCGCGCCGCGGCTCTGTTTTGCGGCCACCAAAGCACCAGGCCCGAAAGGAGCAGCACCATGAAAATGATCGTCGCCGAGCCGACAATCGGGCTACCGATCTGCGGATCGAGCAACAGGTTCTGATGAATGGCCCTCACGGTGATAAAAAATTCCCATTCCATGTCGAAAACGCCATTTATCTCACCCGTGTACTGGTTCACGTAAACCCGCTTCCAGTTCAGGCCGGGATGTTCGAACAGGCCATTATCCGCCTGATGTGATCCCTGGAAGACATTGAATTCATAGGCCATGCGCGGGTCCCCGTAAACATTCACGGCATTGATCGTATCCGCGTTACCCAATGCCTGTTGCGCACGGGCTTTCAGCAGGGAAGCCGGAAGGACGGGAGCGCTAGCCGGCGCGCCCACGTACACGAGCCGCCGGTGAAATAGGTGGAAAAGCTCTTCTTCAAATGCAAAAATGCAACCGGTAATGCTCACGATAAACACCACCAGCCCGGACGCGAGTCCGAGCCAGAGGTGAATTATGCGGGCGACTTTTTTGAAGGTCATCCGTCAGAATTTGAAAGTCAGGTTACCGATGAGCTGTCTCGTCGGCTGTGGGTAGCTCCATGCATTGAAGTACTCCGTATTGGTGATGTTGTTCACCTTGAGGCCGATGCGCCATTTCGCTTTCTCATAGTAGACCGTACCGTTGAGCAGGGTGTAGGCCGGCACCACAAAAAGGTTCGCCGCATCGTAAAACACATCATCCACATAATTTCCGCCGAAACCGACGCCCACATTGTTCAGCACCCGGCCGGTGTGCTTGTAGGTGAGCCATGCGGTGAAAATGTTCTTCGGCGAGCCGGTTACCCATTTGCCTTCCATGGATTCATCGGCTTTCAGGTAGGTGTTTTTGTTGTATGAATAACCCGCCTGAATGTTGAGTCCTTTGAGTGGGTTTGCGATGATTTCCAAATCGGTACCACGGCTGCGCTGCGTGCCGTCCTGCACGGTAAATTGCTGCTCGTTGGTACGCGTAGAGTTGCTCACGCGGATGTCGTAAATGCTGACGGTCGCGCTGAGTTTCTTATTGAACGTCTCCATCTTCACCCCGCCTTCCCATTGGTTGGCGCGCTGCGGTTTCAGTTCGAGGACTTCGCCGTTCGGCTGCGTCACCGGGCCCACGTTGTTGAAACCATTCATATAATTCGCGAAAAGCGATACCTGGTCCTTCACGACCTGGTAAATCAATCCCAGCTTCGGCGAAAGCGCGTTCTGCTGGTAGGCGTCCACGGACACGGTCCCGTTTCGGGTGCTGTTGTTTTTGTCGTAGCGGTCGAATCGCAGGCTGAGCATGAGCAGCAAGCGGTCGGTAATGTTGGATACATTGGAAAAATAGGCACTGTACGTCATCCAGTCGAGATGGGAGTTCTGGATGGTCGAGCGGGCCACGATGGCATCGGCCTTATCCCTGAAAAACGGCTTGAATGGCCGCGCGGGGTTCAGCGTATCGTACCGCGGGTCTTCCACCACGAAGCGGTCGTCGGTGTTGCGGATGAGGTTAATGCCCAGCACGATCCGGTGGCGCATGTTGCCGGTATAGTATTCACCATTGAAATTCTGTTGCAGGTTGAGCGTTGAAAAATCCCGGCGGAGGTTTTTCCAGAAAGTCCGTGCAACGGTGGTGTCGTTCAGCCAGTTGGCCGTGAGCTGGAACTGGTCTGCTTCGCGGTTGAAACTGTAAGCCAGGCCGGTTTGGGACGTCCAGCGGTCCGAAATGCGGTAGTTGGAAACTGCGTAAAAGTTGTTGGAAATTTTGGTGCCTTCCAGGTCGGAGCCGGCGAAAGAGTTTTTGTAAAATGGTTTTAATGCATTGAGATTACGGAAGGTAACGTCCGTGGTGAGCACATTATAGGGCTGCTGGATCATTTGTCCTTTAAAAAACTCCGTCTCGAAGAGAAACGAAAGCCTGTCATTCACTTTATAGGAAAAACTCGGCGCGACAATGTAGCTTTTGTTCCCGCCGAAATTCTGGAAGGTTTTCTCTTCGTGAAGGGCGGCATTTACCCGGAAAAGCGCAGTTTTGTCGGCATTCACCGGCGCATTGATGTCCACCAGCAGGCGGCTCAGGTTCCAGCTTCCGAGCGAATACGACAGCTCGCCGCGGAAGGTTTCCATCGGTTTCTTGGTCACCCGGTTCACCACCGCCCCGAACGACACATTGTTAGCCCCGAACAGCGTCCCCGACGGACCTTTCAGGATTTCAATGCGTTCGATGTTGCCCGGGTCCACGAGCGTCCACGTTTGCGTGGCGAGGCCGTTCCGCACCGACGCCTGCACGGGAAAGCCGCGGATGTAGGCCAGGTTGGTTCCCGCTGCGCTGATGAACGGCACCACGCCCGGAGCGGTTTTGAGCGCATCCTTGTAGTCGACCACGAGCTGCTGGTTCAGAAATTCTTTTGAAATAACATTATAAACCTGCGCGTTTTCGAGGTTTTTGAGCGGCATCCGGGCCGCATAGTCGGTTTCCTTGTTGGCAAATGCATTCACATTGCCCTGCACGATCACTTCCTGAAGTGTGCTCGAACTTTCCTGGATGTGGATCACCGGCAGCTCCGACACCATTCCGGGCTCCACCGTGCAAGCCTGCTCCACGGCCTCATAGCCGATCAGCCGGACGACCACCGTTTGCGCGCCGTCGGGCACATTGCGGATCGTAAACGAGCCATTTTCGTCGGCCACGGTGCCCTTGCCCAGGCCTTTGATGCTCACATTCACAAACCCGGCAGGCTTGCCGTCGGACGTGCGGATCTCCCCTTTGATAGCGCCCGTACGCCGCACGGGCCGGATCGCTACCTGCGGCACACCGCTTCCATTATCCTGCACGCGGGCGCCCTTTGCCACCTCGCCGAGCAGGTCTTCGAGGATCCGGCCGAGCGGAACGTTATCGTATTGCAGCTGCACTTTCCGCTGCGGGTCGATTAGGCTGCTGCTGTATGAAAATGTGCATCCCGCTTTGTCGCCCAGGAGCAAAAGCGCGTCGCCGAGCGCGATGTCGGCCTGCTGCACCGTAATGCGTTTTTGGAGAACGCTGCTTTGCGAATGCGCGCTCGCAGCGGTGAATGCCATGAATATGAGTAGGATGAAAAGGCGTGACAGCCGTGACGGCCGAGCCTGGGAGCCGGGTATTTTGGTAGGGTAGGGAAATGGGCTACTGTTCTGAAATAAAGATTTCATAATTTTGAAAAAACGGTTAATTACTGTAATCAGGTAATGGCTGTTCGGTCCGGTGTGAGTTTGGCGACGAAGCACCGGACTTTTCAAATCATTTCAGGCGGAATGGCCTGGGGGCGGGTTTGTCAGGGGCATTTAATAGATGGTCAATTGGTGATCGTTTAATTGATACTTAAAATCCAGCGCATAGCTGATGTGCTCCATCACACGCTGTAACGACTGGTCCTGAAACGTACCGATGTAGCGCAATCCGGCCAGCTCTTTGGATCGAATCGTGATTTTTACTCCATACCAGCGTTCCAGCACCGGCACGATCTCCGAAAGTTTCTGGTCCTGAAAAACAAGCCTGTTATCGCGCCATGCAAAGTAGCGGGCGGGGTGGACGCTCGTTTTTTCGGGACGTCTACCGTTGGCAAATGCCCCGCGCTGGTCGGCGGTGAGGATGAGCTGGCGGCTTTCGTCGCGGATGTCTGCGAAGCGTACCTTTCCTTCTTTTACCACCAGCTCCGTCAGTGGCTCATTTTCATAGGCTTTCAGGTTGAACACCGTGCCGAGCACGGTTACCTGCGTGCGCGCGGTGGCAATGCGGAACGGGTGCAGCGTATCGCGGGCGATCTCGAAATAGCCCTCGCCGCGCAAGGCAACGGTGCGGTCGAACGGCTCGGCGTATTCCAGGCTGCTGCCGGCGTTGAGGTGTATGCGGCTGCCGTCGGGCAACGTGAATTTTTCCCGCTTGCCGGCGGGTGAATGCAGGACGATGGTTTGTTTCCGGGCAGACGGCGCCACCCGTTCGGCCACGCGAACCGTCTTTGCCGGAGTGAATAGCCAGCTAATGCCCACTACCAGCAGTACGCTGGCAGCCAGCCCGGCCAGCCACATCAGCCGGGTGCTGCGGGCAGGCCGGCTTGAAGGAAGGTGCTGTATTTCGTCCCAGATCCGCTCCGTAGCCCCGGTTTCGTCCGGTGCGGGCGGCAAATCGGCATCCAACCGGTCGGCTTGCAGCCATTGCTCAACGGCACGCTGTTCGTCGGGCGTGCATTGGCCTGCAAGGTATTTGTCGAGAAGTTGCCGGTCGGGGCGCATATTGGGGAACGATAGTACAACCAGTAGTTCCACAACCAGCGCCTACCCCCACGCGCTGACCTGAAAAAAATCAGGAATTAATGTACCCCACCAGGCCCTTGCGCAGGTAGCGCAGCGCCCGGGTGATCTGATTTTCAACCGCTTTTTCGGTGATATTGAGCAGGCTGGAGATTTCACTGTTGGTCATGCCTTTTTTGCGGCTGAGGGTGAATACCTGCTGGCATTGTCCGGGTAATCCGGCCGTGAGGGTTTCGAGGCGGTCGGTGAGCAGCTTGTACTCGATCCGCTGCTCGGTATCGTTTTGTCCGCGGGCGAGCTGCTGCGAAAACAGGGCGATATGCTTCTGTTCATTGGATTTATCGCGCAGGTATTGCATGGCTTTCAGCTTCACGGCGCGCACCAGGTAGGCTTCTATCGAAGAATGAACAATAAGCGTATCTCGCCGTTCCCACAATGAATGGAAAACCGTTTGCACTATTTCTTCGGACTCCTGCACATCCTGCAACATGGAGTAGGACAACCTGATAAGCGGCTTCGCATACATCAGATAGACCTGCTCAAACGACTTCGACTCGTTGAGGTGGATTACCGTTTCATGATCGGGAGCGTCCATATGCGGATTTCGGTGAGGAAAGGACCGCCGCAAAGTACGCGATAATTTGGAATTAGTACAAATAAAGTAATTGGATATAGGAGGTAAGCGGGTAGCGTGGGGTTTAAAAAGAAATAACTGCCGGTTCATCAGAAATACCGGCCCTCACGTCTTTTCCAGATTTGCACGGGGGTGTGCGTGCGCTATTTTCAATGGATTTTCGAACCAACTCCCATTAGTCCACATGTTGCGCGCTCTACGCCTCCACGCGAGCATTTACTGCCTCCTTCTATTTGTCATTATCACTGCCTGCAGCAAGAAGCCAAGCGAACTTACACCGCCCGATCCAAAACCGGACGAGGAGGTGATTCCCGGCGAAACGGTGGGCTATGGTGCCGAAGTGCTCGACCCGGCGGAATACGAAAAAATCAAAATAATCACCGAACCGCTGATCCCCGGCGGCCGTACCCAGAAAGACCCGAAGCTTGCGCCGCAATATGATTTGTCGCCGAACATGCCTCCGGTGCAAAGTCAGGGCCGGCAGGGATCGTGTGTTGCCTGGGCGGTTGCCTATGCAGCGCGCAGCTATTTTAGTGGTTTGGGATTCAATTCAAATTTCAAACTTGCGGACGGCTCGGTCAACAACGAAACGGTCCTCAGCCCTGCCTTCGTTTATAACAAGATCAAAGCCGGAGATTGTTTGAAAGGATCCTATATCGAAGATGCACTTAACCTTTTGAAAAATACGGGCGTGTGTACCTGGAAAGACATGCCTTACACTGACCAGGAATGCGACACGCAGCCCGGAACGCAGCAAGTTGCCGGTGCAGCGAAGTACAAGATAGCCGACTGGGGACGGATATTGATCACCACCGATGCCATCAAGAAATTCCTGTATTACGATATGCCCGTAGTAATTGCGGGCAGGCTCAATGCTGATTTCAAAAAGCCTACGCGTTTCCCCGATGGTCAGTTCGTGTGGAAGGACGCCACCCCGAATGATGTTTCCCATCACGCCATGATCATTGTGGGCTACGATGATGCCCGTAAGGCTTTCAAAATCCAGAATTCATGGAGCAAGAATTGGTGTAACGATGGCTATATCTGGATGAGCTACGACATTGTTAAAGACGTTATAAGGGAAGCTTATGTAATGACTTCTGACGAATTGCTGCTGCGATCGCAGGCCAGCGTGGAGACCGGCGCGGCCGTAAAATACGAGCAGAATGTGGTCGGCTACACGGGACGAATCATGCAATTGGGTGATTTGCCGGTAATCGGATACGGCATGTGCCTGGCTACAACGCCGAGCCTGCCGACACGTAAATATTACGCGAAAGCGCAGAACATTCCCGCTACTCCTTTCGAATTTTCCGTCACCGAGAGCATCAACACCAGCAAAATATGGTATCGGGCATTTGTGGAAACGGTCGCCGGAGTGGTATATGGCGATACGGCCAGTATCGTCCTGAACAGCGGCCCGGGCGAGACGCGTGACAAAGACCTGCTCCTCTTTCACAGCGGCTTCTTTGGATATGCCGTCGACGCCGGCACCGGGGAGCGACTTTGGGAGGCGCCTTTACGAAGCGGCGCTGCCTCCGACCAGCTCCTGGGCGGGTTGATCGTCAATGAGCAATATATTGTACCTGGCAATATGACGGGCTCACTCAGTGCCGTATCGCTGTCGACCGGCAAGGTGAACTGGGAACGGCGGGAAATGATGCGGAGCAAACAAACGTATCCGGTCATTATCGATAACCAGATCATCACGATTGGCCGTGAAGAGCTGATCGCCGTGGACCAGGCGTCGGGAAACTTGTCGTGGACCCAAAAGCAGGCTGCGTTCGGAGGCGAGGATTTTGTTGAATTCGGATTGGCTGTGACAAAGGATAGTAAGCTCTCCGTGAATGTCAACAAGAGTTTTTACGACGATGAGATGTATTTTGTTTCCAATCCTTCCAACGGGACCGGGATTACCGGAATGGGCATTTTCCCAACCACGGTGAAGGGCCATCCGGATTTTGCGGACAACTATATGGTGCGTTCGGAGGCAATGAGTGGCCTGGCGGCTTACAGCCTGTCGCCTTTCAAGAAACTGTGGAGCACGCCCTCTACGACAACGGCAGCGCACGATAGCCCGCTCATCGTGGGATCGCGTGTGATCGGGGTTATAATGGGTAATTTGGTTCAGGGATTGCAGGCGGTGGACAAGGCCACAGGTAAAAAGCTCTGGGAGTATTATCCGCAGCAAGGCGAAGTACTGTCGAAAAAGTGGAGTGCCTCGGCCGATTTCATCGCTATGATCGTGCGGGTAAACATGGGTGGCGCTTCTGAGTACGAGTATTCGTTGCAGGTACTGGATATTTCCACAGGGAAAGTTTCCTGGACAAAAAAGCTGTCTACGAGTCCCTATCCGGTAATTCCAATGTATCCTCTGATTGCCGGGGACAAGGTGTACGTATCTCCCGACAATTTGGAGATCGCGGCCTTCAAGCTGCAAACGGGAGCGGTTATCTGGCAAAAGAAACTCTTTAACAATCCTGGGACAATTAGTCCTTTCAGCCTGATCACTAAAGAAGGTAAGATCTTCTACATGCCCGAGTCGGGGATGTAGAAGATCGTGAATGCCCAATCTCCGGTCACCTGTACCGCGCCCATTCGAGCTGCTTGTTCACCAGCGGGAGGTTATGCTGCTGTGCGAAGTCGTTCCGCACTTTCAGCACATCGTTCCACCATTGATCGAGCGGGTAGTGAAGCTCACGGTAAATGAGGTAGCTGAGGTCGATCGTGCGCACGGGCTGGTGGTCTTTGATGTCGTCGACCTGGTGTAAAAATGTCCTCCCATTGGCTTTTTCCACCAGCGGCTGCCATTCTTTGAACCAAATGCTTTCGACAAATGCAAACGTGCTGTCGCGCTGGTTTTTCAGCTTGCCCACCATTTCCATCGCCGCATCCAGTTTGCTGACGGCCAGCTTCGGATCGGCGGTCGCGGCGGAAGCTTCCTGCACTAAATCCGAAATCCGGTTCAATGCGACGAGCATGCGGAGGTTCTGTCCGCAAATCGCCGCCACCGATTCGAGTACTTCCAGGTTGTAAAGCTGGGTTTTGGCAAGCGATTTATTCTCCCGGAGCAGTTGGAGCGCATAGGCATTGCGCGGCAGCATAGACTGCGCCGTGGCAAAGCGTTTGGCATTCACCGGGTAAGTTTTGTTGCTAACGGCCAGCGTGCTGGATGCCGGTAAGGGCAATAGGGGCAAGGTCTGGTCTTTTTCCGGTTGTAGGAACAGGCTGTCGGAATTTCCTTTGATGGGCGCGCGCCAGGGCGATGGAATCCAATCCCAGCTCTCGGTATGGAACTCGGCTTGCTCGCTCAGGACGCGGTAAACGCTGTCCATATCCTTTTGCCTGGGCCCGTAAAATGAATTCATAAACCGTGCGGAAGCATTGGCAGGGGTGAGATTTTTATTATTCCAACCGGCCGCCGTGCCCGTGGCATAGCCCAGCCAGAACGTTTCGGGATGCAGCCCCGCATCGGCCCAGCCTGCGATGATCACGCCCATAAACGATGACAGATTGCCCGAGAATGCCGTCCCGATTTCCCGGAACATATCCGCCACCCGCCCCGAGGAGCGGTCGCTGCCGTCGGCCATGATGGCGGTTTTAGTGTGTTTCGGGTAGTAGTTGGGAAAAATGGGCTCGGCGCCCTGCGTGGCGGTGTATACGAACTGCCGGATGCCATGCTTTTTATAGTCGGCCGCGATGGATTTGTTATAAACCCCATTAACCATATGTGAAGGCAGCGCGGTAATGTCCTCTTTGCGCAAAGGGAATTCGCCCCAGAAAAGCACCGTGCGACCCTGCTCGTGGAGCCTGTCGGCCAGTTTTTTCATAAACCATGCCAGCAAACGCCCGTTGCCTCCGAGACTGTCGGCCATCGCCTTTTCGGATGGTGCTTTGCCGGTGTAGTAGGCTTCGTCGTTGGAAAGGAGAATGTATTTGCTGCCTTTGCTCGCATTGATCAACTCGCTGTACATGGCGTCCAGGAGCTTGAACGTGGCCGGATTTGTGACCGAGAACTGGTAATTGATGTCGTCGATCAGCCGCAGTTTCCGGAATTCGGGGTGTTTCAGGATGAACGATACGTGCGCCGGGGCGTCGAGGAACGGCACGAGGTCGATAAAGTGTGCTTTGGCAAAGTCTGTGAGTTCCTGATATTCTTTGGCTGTCAGCGCATAAGGTTCTACAATCGCCGGGGCGGATTTGTATTCGAAATGCCCTTCGAGTTTGATGGAAAACGCATTGATTTTGTACGTAGATGCCTGCCTGATGATCCGTTTCAATGCAGTCAGCTTTTCAAGATGGTGCGCATCATCCCAATAAATCATCCTCACCTCCACATTGGGCCAGTCGGTAATCTCGCCTTCAGGCAGTTGCGGGCCGGCTTTGACCAACTGTAAAAAAGTTTGGACACCATAATACAAGCCCTGCTGCGCATTGGCCGTGATGGTCACCTGCCCGGGTTTCAAGCTCAGCCGGTAAGCCTGGCGGGTAAGCGCGGCGCGGTTGGTATCCACACTAGCGCCGATCTCGACCGAGCCGTTTTGCACGATAAGCTGAATGGCGGGAGACTTGCCCTTTGCTCCGGTCACATTAAGCGCCAGATTTACCTCTTTCAATCCCTGCTGCAAGCTCATCACCGCCTGCTCGCCGGCGAGCGCCGGATCGGCCGCGATATGCCAGTTTGTGCCCATGGAAAACCGCTTGGCCGTGAGCTGCATTTGCTGGGGAAGTGGCAGGAGCCCCGCGCCGGCCTGGCTTTCCGCGGCTACCGATTTTTGCGAACTCCGGACTTGCGCGTGCGCTCCGGGCCAGATAATGAGGCAGCAGAAACTGAGCAGAAAAATGCTCCGGTACATGTGAATCGTGTTCAATGGGTTGTAATTAAGGGTTAAGTAAAAGAGTAATCAGCGGGGGCTAATTACTCTTTTTGGTAAAAATCAGTTTGAATTTCCAGGCTGGCTGGCGTGCCGCGCGATGCGCATTATATCATTTTAATAGCCATCATTCTGCGCGATCGCCGGGCTGCTGGTGGTCACCACGAGCGTCGGGATCGGGTAGAGAAGCTGGTAAGGCTTGATCGGCGTGGAAACGCCTACGGTTGGCTTGCCGGGGCCGGATAGTTTCGAATTCATCACTTCCATCGCACGGCCCGTGCGCAGCAGATCAAACCAGCGGTGGCCTTCGAAAGGCGATTCCAGTCGTTCTTCTTCGTAAACCGCCGTTTTGAAAGTATCATAAGTCAAGCCCGACAGATCAGTGAGCCCGGCGCGTTTCCGCACGAGGTTGATCGCCGCGTAGGCGTCCGCATTGGGCGCTTTGTTGGCTTCGTTGATTGCTTCGGCATAATTCAGCAGTACATCGGCGTAGCGGATCACGTACCAGTCGGCGCCCGAGTCGGCATTGCCGCCGCCTGTTTCGCGCTCCACATAGCCGCGGACGTATTTGGCGGCTACAAAGTTGCCAGCGAGCGTGTAGCCATCGCCAATGTTGTTCCGGCGCACATCGCCTTCCTTGTAGGCCGCTGCGATGTCTTCCGTCGGTTGGTTAAACCCGAAAGCCCCGCCGGTAGGGATCAGAATCCCCTGCGAGCCGGTGGGAGCGAAGTGGTTGGGCAGGTTAGAGCCTAAGCCATTCGACATTGTTCGGTACTGCACCTGCAAAACCGCCTCCGCATTTCCCTGCTGGGCCGCTTTGTAAAGATTTGCATAAACCGGCAATAGGCTGTAAGTACCGGCCGTCACTACTTTTTTGAACTCTGCAACTGCCTCGGCGTATTTTTTCTGGGTGAGATACACCTGTCCGAGCAGACTTTCCGCCGCGCCTTTGGTGATTTTTCCGGTTTCAGCGGCTGGGTAAGTGGCGGGGAGCATTCCCTGCGCCTTTACGAGATCAGCCTCGATTTGTGCATATACTTCCTGCACAGAGGCGCGGCCCACCTTGTAGCTGGCGTCGATGTCGGTAACGGGCTCGGTCACCAGCGGCACACCGCCCCAAAGCCGCACCAGGTTGAAATAGGCGAGCGCCCTGAGAGCACTGGCTTCGCCGGTAAACTGCTTTTTCAGGTTGTCCGATACAGGCGAGGCATCAATGCGGGCCAGAATGCTGTTTGTCCGCGCGATGAGAATGTAGCTCGTCTGCCAGAATGCCGTGAGGTGCTCATTGTCAGTGGTTTCGCGGAATTCGTCGATATTCCTTTTGGCATCGTTACCGCCCCCGCCCGGGCCGAGTTCGGTGGTGTTGTCGGAACGCAGGTCGACCAGCAGCGAATAATATCCATTGCCCGAATACACCTGGCCAAGGGCATTGTAGGCACCGGCAACTGCTTGGCGGAAATCGGATTCCGTTTTGAAAAAGTCCGTTTCACCAATCTGTGAAATGGGTTTTGATTCGAGAAAATCTTCGCAGGAGGTTCCCGAAAACGCGAGGATCACCAGGGCGACAGCTATTTTGATATTTTTTGAGATCATAATGAATCAATGTTAAGGTTGATCAGGGTTCAGGTGGATCAGAAACCAAGGTTGAGGCCGAATACGAATGCTCTCGCCACGGGATAAGTACCATAGTCGATGCCCGGCGTGAGCGCGGAAGAAATCCACGGGTCACCCTCGGTCGTGTTCACTTCCGGGTTATAGCCGCTGTATTTGGTGAAAGTGTGCAGGTTCTGGATGTTCACGTAAGCCCGCGCATTCTTGATCACTTTTCCGCCAAAAATTTTGTCGAACCGATAGCCGATTGTCACGTTCCGGATGCGCAGGAAAGAGGCATCTTCCACGAAGTACGATGAAATGTTCCGGTTGTTGGCGGCATTGTTGGCACCCCACGTTTTGCCATCGCCAGGTTCCTCCGGCGAGCGCCAGTAGTTGTTGGAGAGCGACGCGTTATTGCGGTAAACGCTCCGCTTGGTCAGGTTCATCACATCTACGTCCTGTACACCTTGCAACGAGACACCGAAGTCGAAGTTGCCGACATTGAGCGTATTCGTGATGCCGTAGGTGAATGCGGGCAGGTTATTTCCGATGATGGTCCTGTCGGAATCGTTGATCAGGCCGTCGTTGTTCAGGTCGCGGAACCGGACGTCGCCCGGGAATGTGTTCGGCAAATGCGCGGAACCGTCGATTTCCGCCTGGGTGTTATAAATGCCGTCGAAAACGAGGCCATAGTAACTTCCCAGCGGCTTTCCGATCTGCGTGATGTGCGTCAGCGAGTTTTCCTGCGCGCGGTTGGCCACGATAATCGGCGCGCCGCTGGCTCCCAGTGATTCTACGGTATTGGTGTTAAATGAAATGTTCGCATTGGTAGTCCAGGTGAAATTTTTGCGTGCGAAATTTCTCGTTTCCAATGCAATTTCAACTCCTTTGTTACGCAGACTTCCCAGGTTGCGCAGCGCAGTTTCAAAACCGGTCGAAAGCGGCACGGGCACATTCAGGAGCAGGTCGGAAGTCAGTTTGTTATAATAATCCAGATTCAGGAAAAGGCGGTTTTGGAAGAGTCCAATATCAATACCGAAATCCAGTTCTTTGGCTTTTTCCCAACCCAGAATGGTGTTACCGAGCGTTCCCTGCGCCAGACCGTTGATGATCGCGCCGTCGCCCGTTCCGAAAATGTAGTTAGCGCTGCTGATCAAGCCCACGGAAGCATAGTCGGGGATCTGGTTGTTTCCGATCAGACCGTAGCTCGCCCGGACTTTCAATTCGCTGATAGTAGGCACATTAGCCATGAATTTTTCCTGTCCGATTCGCCATCCGGCCGAAACGGAAGGGAAGTTACCCCACTTATTGTCGGCCCCGAAGCGGGATGAACCGTCGCGGCGGAAAGTAGCCGTCAAAAAGTATTTTTCGTCGTAATTATAAGTCGCGCGGCTCAGGAACGAGAGCAGGGTCCATTGCGAGCGGCTTGAACTTCCGCCTGTCACGATACCCGCATTGAGCGTAGGGACGAGGTCGTTCGGGAAAGAGTTGGCGCTCACCGTGGTAGAGTTAAACGAAGACTTTTGCCCCGTCAAACCCACCAGCACATTCACATTGTGCTTTTCCGCGAATGAATTGTCGTACGTCAGCGTGTTTTCATTGATCCAGCTGATGTTGGCAGATGAAAAAGAGCGGCCGTTGGAAGGGCTTACGCTGATGTAGGAAGGCGAAAAGCGGTTGTTGCTGAATGTGTTGACATCCGCATTGACGCTGGTTTTAAATTGGAGATTTTTCAAAATGTCAACAGTGGCAAACAAGCTGCCCACGGTGCTGAACTGGTTCATTGTGTTCTGAATACCCTCACCAAATGCGAGTGCATTGTTATAAATGATGTTCTGCTGCGTACCATCGTCGAAATGCAGTGTGAACGACCTTGAATAGGAGCCGTCCGCATTTCTGGCCGGATAGAAACCCGGGGTCGACATGACCGTCACCGCCACCGCGCCATAATCCTGGATACCGCCGGATGTGGCAATGCGGTTGTTGGTGTAAGAAGGGGCGACACGCGCGCCAACCCTGATCCTGTCCGAAACTTTGGCATCCACATTCAAACGGAATGCATACTTCTTGAAACCCGAATTGACGATGATACCCTCCTGGTTCTGAAAGTTACCCGACACGTAATACCGCGCGCTCTCGGTCCCGCCGGAGGCTGCGATCTGATAGTTTTGCATCGGCGCGGTGCGGTAAAGTTCATCCTGCCAGTCGGTGTAGGGATAGGCCGATGGATTTTTGAACTCGTCGGGGATTTTAAAGCCTGGTCCGCTTCGTACCGAGTTAGGGTCCGTCGCTTTTCCCCCGGCACGAATCCAGTCGTTATTCCGCATATCGATCTGGCGGCGTGCGTATTCTTCATTGGTCATCAAGCCCACTCTTTTGGCGATCTCCTGGAAACCGTAGCTCGCATTAACGGTGATCTGCGATTTGCCCGCTGCACCTTGTTTGGTCGTAATTAACACCACACCATTCGACCCGCGTGAACCGTAAATGGACGTCGCGGCCGCATCTTTCAAAATGTCAATCGACTGAATATCACCGGGGTTAATGCTCGCCAGCGGGTTAACGGGAGACTGGCTGCCAATGCCGCCGCCCTGTGCCGCCGAATTGCTCACCGAGTTGTCCAGCGGCACACCATCGATCACATACAATGGCTGGATACCCGCCGTGATGGAGCCTGTTCCCCGGATTTTGATGGATAAGCCACCACCGGGAGCAGCGGACGTTTGCTGCACCTGCACGCCGGCCACCTGCCCGGCCAGCGCCTCGCCGAACGAAACCACGGGCCGGTCCTGGATCTGCCGGGCATTCACCGAAGCCACCGAGCCGGTAATTTCACGCCTCGACTGGCTTCCGTAACCCACGACCACCACCTCGTTCAGGGCTTTGTCGCTGCTTTCCAGCTGGGGCGAAATGTTAGAGCGGTTACCGACCGCCTCTTCCACATCACTATAACCTATATACGTAAACAGCAAAGTGCTATTCGCAGGCACCTGGATTTTGTAATTCCCATCCGCATCCGAGACCACGCCATCGGTCGTATTCTTCACACGGATGGACACGCCCACGAGCGGCTGCCCGGATGCCTTCTCGGTAACCTGCCCACTCACAGTGACTAAACTGCCCCGGCCGCCGGTCTGCGCTTGCGCGAGGTCACAACAAAAAAACAAAAACAACACTGCGAAGAGCACCCGCAGCGGCACCCCATAAGTACCGCGGACGCGATAAAAGCTTGAAGTAAACATTCTGTTCCCCATAAGTAATGGAAGGTTAACGGTCTAGATGTAATTGATTCGAAAGGTATCGAAACAAATATAATCTTATTATTGAAACGAAAGTATATTACGTAAGAAAAAATTAACAAATACGAATTAAAAAGAAAGGTTACGTAGATTTTTGTGAAATTTTCAGGGGTTTTGGGGAGTAGAAATGAAGCATTGCTGGCCAGGCTGGGACGACGAAGCCAAAATCCCGCCAGGGTTTTCGTACAATCCGAGTGGAAGGTTAGTATGTGTCAATCATTTATCTTTACGAAATGGACAAACACACACCAAAGCATGATGCCTTCATCCGGGCCATCATGGGAAATAAGCAAATCGCGCTCGACTATTTCCGGGCCAGCATTCCTCAAAACATTCAGGACCTGCTGGATTTTTCGACCCTCCGGCAACTTCCCGACACGTACGTTTCGAAGGAGCTGCAAAAATCGATTTCAGACATTGTTTATGTCTGTCAGAAAGCCAGCGGGAACGGAGAAGTGAAAATATCGCTGCTTGTAGAGCATAAAAGCTATGTCGATAAATACACTCCGATCCAGATCGGAAGCTATATCTTTTCAGGGCTTTTGAAACAGATCGGCAACAAGGAAAGCCCCTCGCTAATCATCCCTATTCTACTCTACCACGGCGCCGACCGGTGGGAGTACAAGACGGTGGCCGACCTCTTCGAAAATCCTGAACCGGCGTTACAGCAATTCATTCCTGACTACCAGTACATTTTCCACGATCTCGGCCAGATTTCTGATGAAGAAATCCAAAGCCTACACAACAAATTCCTGGCCGCATCGCTGCTGGCGATGAAATACAGCGCTTTGAAAGACCAGCTAAATACATTACTTCCGACTATATTGACGCTGGCCAGTGAGGTGGACAGGAACTTGCATAAGAGCCTGTTGTTTTATACATTAGTAGGGAATCCTCTTACCGAGGAGCAATTTTTGAACCTGATTAAATCGGTACCTAATCAAAAAAAAGAAGCGATTATGGATATTTTCGAAATATTCGAGGAGAAAGGCTGGAAGAAAGGAATTGAAGAAGGCCGTGCAGAGGCGGAGCAGAAGATCGAAACCGCCGTAAGGAATCTTATCAAACAATCGGTATTGACCGATGAGCAGATCGCTTCTGCTATGAATGTGACAACGGACTATGTCGCAGAGGTTCGAAATAATTTAGCTGCCGAATAATCCCGGGCGGAAAGCCCATTTATAAGTTTCTCTGCGAGGCTGGATTTCAGAACAGCAAATAACCTAATGTTGGCCAAATGCCAGTGCCGCAGCGCGGCACCCTGTTTGTAGCTAATCCGAATCCACGGCCCAGGAACGGGCCCCGGCGGGGCCTCCTGTGTTATGCCAATGGATTAGGAGGCACCTCCGGAGCCAGATCGAAATCTCTGGTATGACAATATTCCCGAGTAAGACCTAGTCATCACCTCCTGTATGAAGCGCTTGACTTCCGGGATCGCCCGTAAACGGAGCAGTAGGGCTATCTCTTGATATATGTTTTGTTTCCATTCGAATTGATGTAGTACCTTCCACCTCTGGGACCAGTATGAATTACTCGGTTAGATGGGGAGATGCGGTATGTATCTGTGCTCGGTGCGTACCTTGGGGAGTACTCAGTATTGCTTTCTTTAATTTGTTGCTGGCTGCTTCCCTGCACTTTGCCTCGCCTTATTAATGTATTCTTAAATAGTAAGACGTCATTTGATTCATGCACATAAATCTCTGATAGATATCCGTAATAGTCCCCACTTGAAACGATCCAATAATTATCCTGATAGCCTAGCAGTCTTACTGTGTCTTTCTTGTTTATGAATTTAATAACGTCCGAAATCGGATCACTTGATTTTCTGATTTTTCCGTCCGTTTTAAGTGTAGTTGTTAACGACATATTGTCGCCGCTACTACCGAATTTCATCGTTAAGTGCTGATCTTCGAGTATCTCAATTTGTGTCCTAATTGATCTTAACGTATCGGTCTCTTCCTGTATTCGCTTCTCAATCCGAGCTACTTCCTGTTTAAGGTGGCCCAATCTCTGAGCATGATTTGTTTGGCCATGCACATAAAAAGGAACAAGAAGGAAAGTGCAAACCTTGATTGTGTTGTAAAAGTGGTTCATTATCGAAGTATTTTGGAGGGTTAATTTAGCACGGTAACTTTCGCAGGATGAACTACCAATTTAGAAAATTGTTTTTTACAACCAATGGTAAAAAAAGGAAGGATAGTAGTAAAGATCGGCCAGTGCCAGCGGGTTGCTTAATTTACTACACTACGAGTCATCTATTAATACGACTTATCTTTGTTGTTTTTTATTCAAGAAATGGAACAACGTAAGGGACGGTTCTAGCTAGGGTTAGAAGTAGCCGCAGCGCGGCTCCCTGTTTGTAGCTACGCAGGGCATATCCCTAAATGCCCGGGCCCCGGCGGGGCCTCCTGGGTTATGCCAATGGATTAGGAGGCTCCTCCGGAGCCAAGGGAACTCGACCACCTTTTTTGCTATAAACAGTTGGCTCCTCCGGAGCCGGAAGCAATCTTTATGCAGTTATTTAACGCTCAACCTGGATTCGAATTTCGCATATCCGCAATCCGCTCTTTGCAAATCCGTTCCGTCAAATCTCTCAACAGCCTCACCCGCTCACCCAGGTATTCCAAATCTGCTTTCTCGATTTTGTAATTCATATTATAGCGCGAATCGATGTATGCCTTTTGTAGCAATTCAAACAATCGCTTTTCCTCGGGCGTGTTTTTCGGGAAAACCGTTGCAAAATGAGGATGCAGTTTTTCAACCTGATTTCCTAATTTCTCGATGTCGTGAATCTTAGGTTTATAGTCGGTGAAAACCAGAAGAATAGCAACGTAAAATCGTTGGGTTGTCTGATGAAGCTCAAATGCGGCATTATTGTAATAAGAATGCTTTGTTTCGCCTTTATAGAAATGGAATTCGAAAGTTTCAAAGAAATTATTTGCCGAGTCAAACCATGATGCGAACTGCTCTTTCGCCTTCTTCTGTCTTTCTTCGGGATTCAAATTCTTCGGTTCAGCCAATTTACATTTCCCCGAATCAAATAGCACAATGCCTTCCTTTAAAATATCAACAAAGAAATATTGATTCCGCTCGATTTTGTCGTTTACAAAGCCAATGCTGTGTTGAATGATCGTGGTTCTTGTATTCTCTTCATTACCGCTTAACTTCTTGCCAAGATTCCACCATATTTCGCCGTCTTTGGCAGATTTCCTGTCGTTGGTAATGACGAGAATATCATAATCGCTCACATATTCAGTGTTCTCGTGAAAATCCTCTACCCAATCCCCACGCGCGTGGCTGCCGAAAAGAATGATCATTTCGGCTGGTGTGTTTTCTATGATGACTTTGGTGAGCGCTGTTAGTTCTTCTTGCTTGTGGTCGGGGAGGTGGGAGATGGAGGTTTTCATGTGTGTGTGTAGAATTGTGCGGGTGTTAGGAAGATACATTTACTCTCCGATGCTGATGTTCAGATTCGGTAGCTCCACCTGCAATTTTACCTTTGCCTTTAAAGCAGTGAAAACCCTCAATAGCATATCCATTGTTGCGTTACTTGCATTACTTTCAAGTCTCGATATTTGCGCTTTTTGAACACCAATTAATTTCCCCAATTCCTCTTGCGTCAGATTTATTTCTTCTCTGGTTTCTTTGATCGCTTTGCCAATTAAGTCCATTTGAAGTTCATACTCAAATATATCACGCTCCGGAGTTCCTATTTTTCCGATCAGTTTATCCTGAACTTCGTCTAATGTATATGCCTTCATCTTTTCTATTATTGTTTGTCTAATACAATAGCGCGTCGGTCAGCTGGCAGTAGGTTCCAATTTACCCTTTTTCTATTCCTAATTGGAAGCAAAGCGCGTCCAAAATCTCAATCTGCTTTTCAGGGTCATTGACCGACCCGTAATGTGTAGAAAGCCTTTGTTTGTCCAATGTGCGGATTTGATGGCATAAGATAATGGACTCGTTGCTTAACCCAAAGTTATTTGCCGGGATCAGTACCTCATTGGGATATATTCTCCTGCCTGGCTTCCGGGACGTAATTGGAATTACATTTACAACACTCAGAAGGTTGTTGATGGTATCTTCGCTGATTACCAGAACGGGCCTGGATTTGCCTTGTTCAGAACCAACTACGGGATCCAGATCAGCGCGATGTATAGACCATCTTCTTATGATCATAGGGTTTCATCTTCGATAGCACCGAAATCAGCCTGAATCTCGCGGATGTCTGCAAGAAATAACGGGTCGTTAGCGGCCATTTTCAATGCTTCAATCTTTTGAGATTTCACATCGATTTGGTCGTTAACATACACAGTCACCTCCTTTTTATTACGAAAATCAGGCGGGAGCGTCAGGATTACCTGGTTGTTTTTTACCGGACAAACTGTTTTATACGTCATCTCGAAAAACTTTTAGTAATGTACATTCGCAGTTTTCAACCGCTACATTCAATTTCGAGTTCCAAGGTCATAAAACTTACCTTCCTACGCAATAATCACCTCAATATTATGCTGTTTCAGCATCTTCAAATCCGCTTCTTCAATCTTTTCATCCGTCACCACTTTATTAATCTTCTCAAATCCGCAGATGAATGCCAGGCCGGATTTTTTGAACTTTGTGGAGTCGGCGACGATGATGACTTCTTCGGCGATGTCGATCATGATCTGGTTCAGGTGCGCTTCTTCCATGTAGTGCGTGAAGAAGCCGGAGTTGGCCTTCATGCCGTCGATTCCGAGGAATAACTTGTTGCAATAGAGCTGTTTGAAGTTGCGTTCGGCCATCGGGCCTACGAGCGACATCGAGAATTCTTTGAGGTAACCGCCGGGCATGTACACCTGCAAGTTCTCAAATTGGGCGAGGTTGTTGACGATGTCGAGCGCGTTGCTGATCACCGTCAGGTTTTTGAATTTTTCGAGGTTGTTGGATATTTCGAAGGTCGTCGTGCCCGAGTCGAGGATGATGCTGTCGCCTTCGTTGATGAGCGACACGGCCTTTTTGCCGATCAGCCGCTTCGTGTCGTGGTTGATCTTCCGTTTTTCCGTGACGGTCAGGGCAATGTTGTTGGTCTTGAAAGCGCCGCCGTGAGCCCGCACGAGCAGGTTGCTGTTTTCCAGCTTGTCGAGGTCGTTGCGGATGGTGACTTCGCTCACTTCCAGCATTTCACTCAAATCGTTCACATTCACTTCACCCAACTCATCCAGTTTTTGCAATATAAGCGAGCGGCGCTGTGCGGTCTTTTTCATGGAGTTAATCCGTTTATTCTATAACTTTTTGTCGATCCAGGGGCATTGGTAAGCAATGTCGGGCCGGGCAAACCAGCTTGCAAATGTAGCAATATTCAACCATAAGCACGGGCAAAACTCATGACGGGCCGCTCAAATGGCGGTCGGGTCCGCGTCGTCGTCACGGTGGGCGAAGGCGCGGTGTACTTCTATGATTTTTTCGATGCGTGCGAGGATCAACGTCATCATCTCTTTTGGAAATGCGGCTTCCACGATGATCCGTTTTAAATGGTCGTCTTCCGTGGCGAAAACCTGCATGTAGCTCACCTCGAAGCGGCTTTTGCCGAATACCTGCAAAAGCCTGCTCAAAACCTGGTTGGTGTCGCTGGCATAGACCGATATCCGGCTGGACTGGTTTTCCATCGCTATTTTTTCACTTTCACTTTAAATGAAACCCGCTTCGTTTCGCGGATGAACGAATGCGCGCCGTGGCTGTCGCGGCGTGTGTTGCCGGTTTTAGGATATTCGTAAATGCCGTAAAACGCGATTTCATGTCCATCCGGGCAATCGGGCCTGATCTGAACCTGCGAGGTGAGCCGCTGCGCACCCGACCAGTCGTTTCGGCCGAAAAACAACATTCGCCGGTTGCTCATTGCCACATACGGATCTTTGGTATACAATTGCAGTCCGAAATCGTGCAGGGAATCCAGGTCCGATTTCGTAAAAATGCTGATCCACTCGCCGGGATTGGCGATTCCATTGCCGTTTCCTTCGCCAACGCGCGTCTGCTTTTCCTGTTCGAGGTTCACATTCTGGCCGTCTGCGATTTTGAAATTCACAAGGGTGGATTGAGGTGAATAAAAAGGCACTTCGAGCAAAAACTGGTCTTTTTTGCCATTATAGGTCAATATCAGTTTAAGCTTGGCGCGGTCGAGGTTTGCATTGCGGGAGCGGATTTTAAAGCCGGTCTTCTCGTGCAATGCGCCCTGCGCAATTTTTCCAATGGTCGTTGCCACGTCCATTACTTCCACCTCTTCGTCCTGCGCGATGAGCTCCATGCGAATGGAGTCTACCGCCGCGCCGCCTTTGTTGAACAGGAGCGGGCTCAGCGTGACAATGTCGCCCACGGCGGGCATCTGCCGGTCGAGGGTATAGGTGGCCATCGTGATATGGCCAGCATCGCCGGTGAGGTATAGCCCCACATTGGTTTGCAGACCCGTTCCATTCCATTGAATGCGGCCTTTGGCATCGCTGGTTACGCTGGTGCGCGAGATTTTGCGGGAAGTAACTTCCAGCTGGATCAGCTCAAAACGGGTATTGGGCGGGTAAATGCTGTCGCTGGTCAGGTTCACAGCCAGGTTCGGGACGGCCGGGCCATCGGGGAGCCATTGTTTGGTGTGTAAACTAAACCCTTCACGCCGGACGTCGTCGAGGATGGTGAAACCGGGGATTTTCCGGTCGGACTTCACGTCGTAATTCCAGACTGAAAAATTGGGAAAAACATCAATATGGTGCCACTTTTCCGGCTTCGCGAGCGGCATGCGGAAGTAATGCATGTGGAAATCGAATTGGGACTGGATATTGACCGCATTATGAAATCCCCGGAAATAGCCGATGCCGTAATGCCAGCTTTCGTAGTTCAGTTCCAATGTTTTATACGCCTGATCTATTTCCTGGTCGTGCTGGCGCAGAAAATCCTTGCTGCCCAGATGCATCCGAATGGGCAACCCCACAAAATTTCGCCCCATTTCCTTGAAAGGCGTGTAAATCTGCAACGCTTTCGGACCGACGGTAAATGATGCCGAAGGGCAAAAAAACGAAGCGCTGGACAACAAATGCGGGTATTTGGACGCCACCAGCATCGACATAAACCCGCCCATACTCAGCCCTGAAACCGCCCGTGCCTCGCGGTAGGCCCGGGTGCGGTAATGCGTATCGACATAGCGCACGAATTCGGGGAAGTAGTCGGTAAACTGCCGGTCTTCCTTCACCGGCGCGATGTCGTAAGGGCGCGGGTATTGGGCCGGCACATAGCCGTCCCATTTGGCGATAATCACATCATGACCAGCTACGTAGGTCGCGAAATTGTCGAGCGAATCAGGCCCGCAACGCTCGTAGTTGCCATTGAACTCGTCATAATACCGCGCCTCGCCCGAGCGGGAAACTTCGCCCTCGGCAGGGCCATTGAACCGCCCCGCATTGCCGTGGAAATAGTAAATCACCGGATACCGCCTTTCGGGATGCTGGTAGTAATCGGGCGGGAGAATGAGACGGACGTTGCGCGTTTCCCTGAAAACCTCGCTGTAATGCGTCCGGTCTTCGATAATGGCCTTTCGCGCGGGCTGGGCGTACGCATTTATGCATGCCGCCACCAGCAGCACACCGGCGAGCAGCCGCCTGGCATATCCATTGTTTTTCCCCAAAATGATCACGCTGTTTTTCAAAATCATCATGCTTACTGATCTTCCTTTTTGCGCATTGCTGCCAGGTTAAGAGCCCTGAAAAAGAGGCTGGTTATGTTATACTTTTTAGTCGCTGTCAGCTCTTTTTGAAGCTGCGCGGCGCGGCTGTCGTCACCCTCGGCCCTGGCCATTACCCATTGCACTTCCGGCGCGTCGGAGCCTTTGGTAAGCTCCCAATTTCGCAAGGAATCCTGTTCCGTTTTCCAGCCTTTCAGGTATTTTTCGGCCACATCCTGCTTGCCGGCATTGCGCAGCAAGTTCACACCCAAATAGTTACTGAATGCATTGCGGTTGCCTGCCTTGTCGGGATTCAGGGAATAATCGACGATCGCCTGCTCGTACCGGCGCGCCTTTTCCGCATGGCCGAGTTGCGCTTCGCAGTAAGCCGCTAGGTAATCGATCAGCCGGGTGTCGGGCTCGTGCGGCTTGCCGGTACCGAGGTGCTCCGGCCACAGGCGGGCCTTTTCGAGCGACTTCAATGCATCCTTGTATTTCTTGTTTTCTGCCAATGCCAATGCATTGGCCAGGTGGGCCGTCACGTACAAAGTATGGCCTTCCCGCGCGCCTTCTTGTGGCAGTACCTGCACTTTATCGAGTATTTTTAAGCTCGCCTCAAACTTCCCGGCATCGAGCAGCGATTTGGCGTAGTCGATACCGATTACGGGATTGTCAGCAAAGCGCTCGAATGCCTTCCGGGCGTTTTCAAGCGCTTTTTCCTCCGATTTTTGACTATGATAAAACTGGGTAATGTAATGCCAGCTGCGCCATTCTTTGGCGTTCATTTGGTTAGCTTTCACAAAATCAGCCTGCGCCTTGCCCGGGGCTTCATTTTGGAATAAAATGCCTCTTGCCATGTAAAAAGGCGCATAATCCGGCTCGTTTTGGCACGCCGCAAATTGCTTTCCGGCATTCTCCTTGTCGCTGATATGCCAGTAAATGAGCCCCAGATAATAGCGGTTTTTCCACGAGGAATGCTGGTTTTCAGCCCAAATCAATACGGGAATGCTCTCAGTCCTGAATGGAAAAACCCGCTCGGCGGACATGGCAATGGCATTTTGCAAATGCTTTTTACTTTCCGATGGATTCGAGTCGCGGTGAAGATAGGCCAGCCAGTATGAAACGGTGGGGTACGCCGGGGCCAGCGCCAGGAGCTGCTTAGCCTCGGCATTTTGCCCCTGGTTCACATAGTCCATCGCCAGTTCCAGATAGGTTTCATGCGGCAGCTCGTTGCGGATCGCATCCTGGAAAGTGGCGCGGTTGGCCTGCCTCGGGTCAAGCAGGTATTGTTCAAAATGCGCATAATGGCTCAGCGGATCGATAGCCAGCAATGCTTTCCACGTCTCGATGGCTTGTTCCGGTTTGTTGAGTTTTCGGAGCGCGGTACCGAGCAACTGGTAGGCCGCGAGGTTATTGCGGTTATAGTCCAATGCTTTCCGCGCGTCGCTTTCGGCTTTTTCAAAATCGTTTTTCTGTAAGGCAATGCCCGCTAGCTGCGTGTAGGCGCCGGAGCGGTATTCCATCGTCCAGGCCGCTACGGACAATGCTTCTTCCGCTTTGGTGAGGTCGCCGAGCTTGCGGTGAAGTGCGCCGTACAGGTAGTTGGCGCCGCCATGATAGGTGTTTTCGGCCATAACCTTCCGGGCAAAATCCAGTCCCTGCGCATATTCGCCTTTGCGGTAATGGTACTCGGCCAGGCGGATCAATGCGCCGCTGTGCGTGGCTTCTTTTTCCAAAACTGCCTGGTAACGCTGGCGCGCGCCCTCGAAGTTGCGCATCGCATGTTCATCCTCGGCCAGCTCAAAAAGCCGTTCTGCCGAATGGAAATCCTGTTTGTCGGCGGAAAGCAGCGGCCGATCCAGCACTTTTTCAGGACGTGAAGCCCACACCAGCCGGTCGTTGCCGACGGCCACGCGCACGGGCTTACCATTCGCCCCGGATTGCGGCAATGCAATCGCTTTTGAATACACATCCATCGGTTTCAGCGAAAGCAGTTCGCGATGGACCGTCTGCCCGCCCATAGTCACTTTCAGCGTATCGCGAATGGCCGAAATAGGGTTCAGGTATATTTTCAGGCTATCCCCGCCCGCTACCACATTGAGCGTGCCATAGGGTGAGGCGTCGGCCATCCCGCCGGAACCTTTGACGGGGAACCAGTATTCTGTTTTGGTTTCGGAATAATACGGCCCTAGTGATTTTTGGTTAAACGGACTATGAAACCCGCTGCGCTCCGCCGCCTGGTTCAATGTCACACCCGACTGTGCCTCAATGTATTGCCCGTCTTTATCGGTCAGCAAATCCTCCCAAATCGCCCCTTCTCGTGCGCGCGACCAGATCCACAGTTTTTTGCCGGGCGCGTCGGAGTAGGGCGCCCAATGCCCGAAACCGAACTTGCGGTCGTGCCAGTAGCCGCCAAACCATTCGGTATGCGTCCCCACGACGTGGTAAGATTTGTCGCCGCCGGAATTATTGTTCTTGTAATAAGACAAATCCACGCCCTTTTCATCCAACGGCCACGGACTCGCATTGCCGTCATGCCCTACGTGGTGCGTCCCCGGAAAAAAGAACTGCATGTCGTCCGAAGCCCTGAATGCGGCGTTTTCCCACGAAAGATAGGCATCGTGGAGGGGCAGGGGATTATACCAAAGGCTTTGGGTTTCGAAATAGGCTTTGTCTTTCGGAAGTACAATTTTCACCCGCCATTGCGTACGCGAGGCGAGGTCCAGGCCGCCTACGGTGCAGGTAACGCTGCCGTCCGCATTGGTTTGCATCACATAATCCACCGGAGCGGCTGCCCAGGGCGCATGGCCGAGGTCGAGCCCGAAGTTGTGCTCGATGCCGCCGCTCGTCCAGGGGCCGCGGATACCGATCGCGCGGAATTTCATCACGTGATTGGTATACACAAATTCCTCGCCGGTAGATTTCTCCACCGCGCCCATCACTTTACCACCTACCTCGGGCAACACCTGCACTTTGATGTACGGGTTTTCCAGCTCCACGATCTTCCAGTTTTGCGTCGTACTCTTGTTGGTATAGCCGTCAAAAACGTTGTATGGATAAAATGGCGCCACTTTCTTCCCAATACCCATTACCGGCAGCGGGCTGGGGTCGGAGTAGGGGTAGGTCTTCATCGGCTGCACTCTTTCCGAAATGCCGGCATGCTGTGCGTGCAATGGAGGGGATAGCGCCAGCATGGCCAGCATAAAACCGGCCATCCGGGCATGGGCTGGCGACAGGGAGATGGAGGAAAAGGTAATCACGCGTTCAAATGCGGGTTTTGGAAGGGTGTCAGAATTTACTTTTTGCTCTTGGAAATCAGCTCGCCCAGCTCCATGCGGACTTTGTACCATTGCTCCTGGTCGTAGCTCCATACATCGAGGTTACCGATGGATTTATCGCCAAACGGCTCCTTAATGAGCTGGTCCACCAATGCATCGGCGCGCTTCGGGTTACCGTCGAGCTTAGTGAGCAGGCGCAGGTATTCGTATTCCTGCACGCCATCGCGCATGGTTTTCAGGCGGATAGACGGGCAAGGTTCGGATACGTTCGGCACCATGCCGGGTTTGTAAATCACCGAGCCGTTGCCATTGAATGTCCGGTAGGTAAATTCCGCATCGGCCTCCGAGGCTTCCTTGTAGAAATCCTTCCAGGATTCGGGATCGTACCAGCCACGTTCCCAGCCTGCGCCCACGCCCCAGCTGATCCAGGAGTAGGTTTTGTATTTCCAGCACGACCAGCTGATCGCCCGGTCGCTGATTAATGGTAAATCAATGAACGTAGAGCTGCCGACCCAGCTGTTCAGCTTCGCTTCGTAGAGCATCGGGCCGTAGAGCCAGTCTTTGATGCCCATTTGCTGGTAATGCTTTACGGAGTCGATGTTGTAGTTGATCGTGTGCGAGGCCCAGTCGGTAATGGACTTGCCAATCACGTCCATAGCTTGCTTGGTGTACGCACCATCCACCCGGAATTTTGCTTCTGGATATTCCTTTTTGAACAAATTCCCATAAAACACCATCCGCGACCATGCTTCGGGGAAATACGACTCGTCCAGGCCGTTCAGGTATACCGTCAGCAGCGTCTTTTTGGGGTTCACCATCGGTAGCAAATGCTGGCGCACCTGCCGGATGGCGCTCGTGTAAATAGCCTGGTTGGCCGCATTGCGCTCCACTTCCGGCTTGCCGATATCGGGCCAGCCGGCGGTGCCATGCTTGCCGTACACGTCGAACGGCAGCGCGAAAGTTTCGAGCGGCTCGCCGTAGCCGGGGCCGTTTTGGTAGCCGTGCGCCTCGGTGAATGCCGCGCCGGTGAGGTATTTTTTCAGTCGTTTGTCAAACTTTTCCCATTGGATGTCCACCTTTCCGTTTTTGACCTGGATTTCCGGGTCGTAAGTCGGGTCCATAAGTGAAATGCGGTTGCGCTTGAAGAGCTGGTACACAGCGAGTTCCTGCTTTTCGTCCATTCGGCTGAGGAAACCCTCGTGTTGCAGGCTGGCTTTGAACAGGTTTTCGTTCGGCAGTTCAAAGTCCCAGACGGTCAGGCTCACCGGCATTTGCCTTTTTTGCCCTCCGATAGTGACTGTCATGATGCTCTGGTAAGTACCTGGCTGCGCAGGTGTTGCACCCGCCGGAATGAATTGGTCCACCCAAATCACCTGCGAACGCTGGTTTGCGATGCGGTTGTTAAAATCCGGCAGTGTAAACGGGTACACCCAGCGCCCGCGGACTTTGGCCGAATCGGTCTGAATGTATTTGAACGGGATCAGCGCATCGGGATACCAGCCTTTTCCGAGGGTGGCGCGCGGGTAGCCGGTGCTCGTACTTTGCACATTCACAGACCATTCCAGGAAAAGCTCCGGCTTCGCCGTAAGCTCCGCACTTCCATTTTTGAATGGCGTCATATCGATTTTAATGCCCGTCAGTTCCGCGTCCGATTCGTTGGTCAATACCAATTGAAAGGACACATATTCCCCGCGCGCGCCGTGCAGCGAAACTTGCTTTCCGTCATAAATCCAGTTCTTATCCAGCAGATTGCCCGTTTGCTTAGCGGGCACGCCTTTGAAACGGTGTTCGATAATTTCATTCGAAACGGGGTCGAGGCGTACGGACGCGGGCAATGCACGCAGGCGCCACGGATCGGCGGCGTGGGAAGCGTTGTTCCATGCAGTGAATGCAAGCAAACAAGCGAGGAGTTTGGTAAATTTCATCATGTTCTTTGCATTTATTGGCCTACGGGAAAGATCATCAGTTGGCTAAGGGCTTCATCTTCACCCATGACCATGTATTTTCCATCCGCCGAAGCGGCCAGTGTGCCCAGCTGAAAGCCCCGCCACAGAATGCCCTGCTCGATGCCCGGCGCCACCATTTTGAATTCAGGATTGCCGAGGTCCACAAAACCGGCATTTTCATCATAACAAAACAAATGCGAATACCCCGGCGCACCGCCAGCGAGGCCATACAGCTTGCCATCGCGCCCGAACGCCAATGCCTGCAAGCGGCCCATCATCATCGGTTTGCCCAGGTTTTTGATCTTTTGCGTGGCCGGGTCGAGTACAAACAGCTGACCGTCGCCTGCGTTGCCGCCGTACAGCTTGCCATCCGGCGATTTGGCCCAGGATTCCACCTGTCCCAGCACCTCGCGGCCCCACACGGCCGGCAGGGGCGTTTGCAGGAATGTAAAGCGCTTTTTCGCAGGATCGAACGCAAATATCCGGTTACCCGCCGCACTGCCGTAAACCAGGCCCTTATTATCCTGCACAAGCGCCTTGCAGAGGTAAACTTCCGGTCCCGAAGCGAAATCATGGAAGTTTTTCAGCGCTTTTTCATTAGGAACGAGGTCATCGAATACCTGCACTTTTTGAGTGGCAATGGTGTAGGTAAAAAAGCGCCCGCTTGGGTAGCTGATGCCGTACAATTCGGAGCCATCCCGGTTGGCCAGTAATGCAAAAATGCCTTCTCCGGGCACAGGAGCGCCCAAATCTTTAACCTCGATAGCATTACCCTGCCCGATGCCGACCTGCAACAGGTGGCCCGCCTGGCGTTCTTTCCCCGCCTGCGGCATGGTGCCTGCATAGAGCTGATTGCTGCTCCCCTTGCAAAACCCCGTGGCAATGCCTTTTTGTCCCGGAACTATATCTTGTAAATCCCGGACCGCCACCACATTCCGTCCCGAAATGGAGGCGATGAACAGATAGGGCGACAAGCCTTCTTTCGCCGTCGTTCCGCCGAGCACCCGGTCGCCTTGCACGGTGAGTGACGTGATCGCGTTGCGGTACATGGGCAGGCGCTTCTCGGTGCTGTTCGGCAGCGAAACTTCGATGGCGAATGCCTCTTTGGGGGTAAAAAACGTGTATTGCGCCAGCAATGGGCCTGCGGAGGTTACCAGCAATGCGGGCAGCAGTATTTTTTGGGTGAGCTTTCTCATTTCCGGATTTCTTTTTCAGGGTTGAACTGGATCAGATAGGGGCGCGTGTCATCGCCTTTTCCCGACTGGTTGCGCCGGGCGGCGAAGTACAGGTTGCCGTCCTTGTCCCGGATATCGGAGCCGGTCGCCTCGGTAATGGCGGTGATCGGGTAGTCTTTCAAAATGGTCTTTTTGCCCGTAGCCGGGTCGTATTCCACCAGCACGGTCTTGTCTTTCAACACATAGTTTCCGTGCCCGCCGATGATGTAGTAGAGCTTTCCGTTCCGGCCCACATTCAGGTTGGGCACATAGGGCCCCCAGGCCGGCGCCTGTCCGGTTTCGATCACGCCGCCGAGGTCTTCCACCTTGCCAATGCCTTCTTTTGCCGGGTGGAATGCGATGAGCTTAGCGCCGTAGGTGATCAGGTAAATAATGCCTTTGGCTTCGTCTTTGGCATATGCCGTCACGCCGGTGATGATTTTGGAGCCGGGCGTTCCGGGGAAGGCGGGCAGGGCTTCTCGGGCAAATACGAGGCTGTCGGCGTCTTTTTCATACTTTACGAGCCGCTGGCGCCAGTCCACATAATAGCAGTTGCCCCACCAGTCAGTAAACAGCACGCGCGGCACGTGCGAGCTGGCAAGCCGGCCGAGGTCGCGGAGGTTGTTTCTGGCCGGATCATACACCAGGAAATGCGCCTGCGGATAGGTAACGGCGTACAGCAGCCCGGTTTTGGGATCGATATCTACGTCTTTGATACTCTCGTACTGCATGCCTATGCCGAGGTTTTTCAATCCGCTTTTGGCATTCCATTGCATAAAAAAGCCGCCCGCATAACCCTGCGGGTGCTCCATCAGGTATTCCTCGCGTGACTCGCCGCCGTCGGTCGAGAAGAAAATAGTACCGTCCTGGCCTGCAACGATTTTGGAATGGATCTTCCCCTGCCATTGATACGGCCGCAAATGCGCCATATCGCGGATGAAGCCGTTCAGTTTCATGGCATGCTGCGCCGGGTCGAACGTGTAGAGGCCGATGTTATTGGCGTGGTTGGTAACGCCTATGTGCACCGTGTTGGCAGCCGCATTATACCCGATCGAGCCCCAGGTGGAATGCGCCTCGGGAAAGTCGGGGTATTCGATCGTGGCGATGTGCTTGTCGATAGTGCCTTTGGGCTGGGCAAAGGCATGGGCTGCGCACAGGCAGAGCAGCCAGAGTGGTAAATGGCGTATCAATGGGAAAGGGTTTAGGTAAATGTCGGTTTCTGAATGCTAATGTAAAGAATTTCTATAAAAGATATGATTTGAAAGTAAAATATTTTCGATTCATTTCTTTTGTAAAAATATAGGCTCAGCTGTGCACCTCTTCAAATCCCATCAGCAATGCCGAAACAATAGCAAGCGCAATGCCGGCGACGATTACAGGATGGGGGATGGTTTGGTACAATGCCAGCGATAATGCCACTGTAAGGACCGGTGAAAGGGCTGTGGTAATGGGCGCGATGATGATCGCTTTCCCGTACCGGAATGCATACACGAGGCACAGCGCACCGAACGCATTGAGCGACTGGATGATCGCCGACAAATAGGGCCCTTTGAACCCCCACTGGATCGGTTGACTGAAATCCGTCATCATCAGCGCGAGGGGGATGAGCATTACCGAGGTCGACATCATGTAGAAATACAGGCTTTCGGCCGACATGATCTCGTTCGCAAACCGCATCACGTAGCCCTGCGCGCCCCAGGCCAGCAGCGGAATGGCCGTCAGCAGCATCCAGGTGTACCCGCTCACGAGCGTCGCGCCGGCGGGCTGGTAGGAGAGCATGAAAATCGAAACCAGTGCCAGTACAACGCCTGCCCAGCCCATTTTGCCGGTTTTTTCATGCAGCAGCAGCACGGCCATCAGGATGGTAACCACGGGCGTGAGCGAAAGCAGCGGAAACACCAGGTAGGCCGGCGCAATACGCAGCACAAAGAAAAGCACCAGCTGCCCGCCGGCGCCCAACAGCCCCGCCAGGCCGCCCCAAAGCATTGCCTTCCGGTTGAAATCCAGTTTCCAGCCTTTCAGTTTCAATGCCGCCAGCGAAGCGGGTACCATCGTGAGTGCCCACACCACATAGCCCAGCGTGGCGGGAAAACCTGCCTTTTCCGGCATTTCAATCACAGCGCCCCATACTCCGATAAACAGGACATGAATAATCACAAAAATCAACCAACTGTTTGTACTCCTGCTCATTAGGTTCTTTTTTCTTCATTAAAGGGTTAGGTATTTATTCAGCCAGGCGATCATGCGCTGGTTCAGGTCGGCTTTGTTGCGCGGGCCCAGTTCCGGCCGCCAGCCGTGGCCTTCGCCGGTATATTGCACGAGCATTGTATCGACGCCCTTCTTTCTGAGCGCGATGTACATTTCTTCGGCCTGGGTAAACGGCACTTCGTTGTCCGTTTCGCCGTGTAAAAGCAGCGTCGGCGTGGTCACGCGGACCACATGGCGCAGCGGCGACCATTTCCACAACAGATCGAAACGGTCGTAAGCACGCCCGCCGAATTCCGATTCCATCAGCGAGTGGTACAACGAGGTGCCCGAAAAGCTGACGAGGTTGCTCAGCCCGCCGTCGGTCACGGCCGCTTTGAAACGCGTGGTTTGGGTGACGATCCAGTTGGTCATGTATCCGCCGTAGCTTTGCCCGGTAACGCCCAGATTGTCAGCATCCAGCCAGGGATTTTGGGCTAAAATGTAATCCACGCCCGCCATCAGATCCTGGTAATCGCCGCCGCCCCAGTTCATGAGCGTGCCTTTCGAAAACGCCTGCCCATAACCGTGGCTGCCCCGGGGGTTTATGTAAACGACCGCGTAGCCAGCCTGCGACAGCAAATGAAACCGCTCGTCGAAGTCGTGCCCGAACATATTGTGCGGCCCGCCGTGGATGACGAGGATCAACGGATGTTTCCTGGACGGATCGAATGCGACCGGCTTCATCAGCCAGCCCTGCACCTGCATGCCGTCGAAGCTCTCAAACCAGAATGGGTCAGCCGGTTGCAGCGCTTTCGTGGACAGCCATGCGGCGTTTTCCTGCGTGACGGGCTCCACGACGGCGCCTTTGTTCTTTGTTCGGAAAAGCTCCGGTGGGAAATGGGTGTTGGATTTGATAAAAACCATATCCTCGCCCTGCGCAGTCAGGCAGAACTCTGAGATACAGCCTTTGCCCCCTTGCACCGTTTCAATGTGGTTATTTTCAATGCTTACCCGGTAAACCGAGGTGTCACCCCGGTCGCCTGCGGTGAAGTAGATGTACTTTCCCGAAGGGTGCCAGCGAAGGTGCTCGATGCGGCGGTCCAGTGATTTGGTCAGATAGCGCATTTGTCCGCCGTCAGCGGGGATCAATGCGATGTGCGTATCCTCGGCCGGACTGTCGTTGGTGCCTGTCTGCCCCGGCGTTGCCAGGAATGCGATGTGCCCGCCCTTGGGCGACCAGGCTGGCTGGTAGGCCAGGCCCCGATGGTCGGAAAGTGGCGTGATCGCTTTGGAATGAATATCGACCTTCCAGATTTCGCTCTGCTGGATGTCGTCGGGGCGGTCGGTCCGGTTGCTGACGAATGCAATATACCGGCCGTCGGGCGACCAGGTGGTGGAATGTTCGTTGAATGGCCCGGATGTGAGTGGCTCCGGGGCGCCTCCTGCGGCCGGTATGCGGTAAATGTGCGTTTGTGCGCGGTCGGCGTAAATGGGCCTGCCGCGTCCGCCTTTGGACTTGTAAAGCAGGTCGTCGATCACACGCACGGCCGGTTCCGGGGCTTCCGGGACGTCGGCACCCACGAACGCAATGGACTGTCCGTCCGGCGACCAGATGCAATTGTTCAGGGCAAGGTGATTGATAAAGTAGGCAGATTCCGACCGCCGCGTCAGTAAACGGCTGGCTGCGGTGCTTACTGTATATATATGTAGTTCACCGTTCGCGGTTTCGTAGAGCAGCTCCCGGCCGTCGGGCGACCAGCCGTGCGCAATGCCGCGGGCGATGGTCACGGGCGCGGTTTGGTCCGCCGGTGTGACCATGATCAGGTCATATCGTTCATCGGCATCGTAATCGGCCACTGCCACGTGGTAGGCGAGGAAACGGTCATCAGGCGACAAGAGCGGCGTACCTGCCTTTCGGATTTTACTCAAATCGTCGATTACAAGTCCTTGCGGCGGGGCCTTTTGTTCTGTCGGGGTCATAAAAGCGGGTTAGGAGCTGGTGGTCACCTTAAAATACACCAAAATATTTCTCGCAAGATAGGGGTAAGATTAAATAAATTAAAAGAAAGGTTTAGTAATATTTTTTACTTTCGTTTTATGATGTTTAATTTGAATCGCCATTGATCTTACTTTCAAATTTTCCTAACTACCACCCTCTGAATTTGTGGGAATGAACCAAATCAAAAATGGGACGGACGAGCCCGAAACCAGCGGAGATATACACACGCGAAGAGAAATATTGTCGCAACCCGCACTCTGGGAGGAAGTATATGACCTGATCAGCGGCCAAAGTGCGGCGATCGAAGGCTTTTTACGGCCGGTTTTGGAAAAAGGCAATGTGCGGGTAATTCTTACCGGCGCGGGCACCTCGGGCTTTATCGGGGACGCGGCGCAGGGAACCTTGCAGAAAGCCTGGCGCAGACCCGTGCAGGCGGTGCCGACGACGGAAATCGTCACGCAGCCCGATACGGTCTTTATCCGGCCCGTACCCACGCTGCTGATTTCATTCGCACGGTCGGGCAACAGTCCCGAGAGTGTGGAATCGGTGCGGCTGGCCAATGCCTGCTGCGACGAGATATATCACCTCATCATCACCTGCAACGGTGAAGGCGCACTGGCCGGTACCGCCGCGGTCAACCCTGACAAAGCATATTGCATCGTTCTGCCCGAGGCCACGAACGACAAAAGCCTCGCCATGACAAGCAGTTTTACCTGTATGCTGCTCAGCGTGCTCCTCGTGGCCCACGCCGCCGATATTAAGAGCGAATTCCCGAAAGTACAGCGGATCGTCGAACAGGGGAAACTGATTCTGGAAAACCAGTTTCTTCTGGAAAGCCTGGTATTGAAAGGTTTCGAGCGGGTGGTGTTCCTGGGGTCGGGCGAAATGCTCGGCATTGCGCGGGAATGCCATTTGAAACTGCTCGAACTGACGGACGGCAGGCAGGTATGCATGTCGGATTCCTTCCTCGGTTTCCGGCACGGGCCGCGGGCATTTGTGAATGAAAATACATTGATCGTGTACCTGTTTTCGAGAAACCCGCACGTGATGCGCTACGAGCGCGACCTGGCCGGAGAGATCGGGCGGGACGCGCGGGGCATCGAGTCGCTGCAAATCGGCGGTGCGGAGGAACTGGCATTGCCGCATAGCAGCCGCATCGTGCCCGAGATCGATCCCGACAATGCCTATCAGATGATCGCGGCGACGCTCGTGGGCCAGCTGCTGGGCTATTACAGCGCCCTGCATGCCGGTATCGACCCCGACAGCCCATCCACTTCCGGCTCGATCAGCCGGGTGGTGCAGGGGGTGAACATTTATCAGGAATGAACATGTCAAACGGAAAACTACTCGTCGTAGGAGAACTTAACGTCGACCTTATCTTAAACCAGATCCACGCTTTCCCGCAGTTGGGCAAAGAGACGATCGCCGATGAAATGAATGTGTGCCTCGGCAGCTCCTCGGCCATTATGGCGGCCAACAGCGCCGCGCTGGGCGTGGACACCACGTTTTGCGGGGTGGTCGGGGACGACGATTTCGGCGGGTTCATCCTCCGCGAGCTGGAACGCAAATCGGTGAACTGTGCGCGCGTAAAGCAAATCCCCGGCCAGAAAACCGGCTGTACCATCGTGATGAGCTACGGCCAGGACCGCGCCAATGTGACCTTTCCCGGCGCCATGCATGCATTGACCCTCCACGATATCCCATTTGAAACACCCTCGGCTTACCAGCACCTGCATGTATCGAGCGTATTTCTCCAACAGGGCATCCTCAGGGACATCGAACAGCTGCTCATCCGCGCCAAAGCCGCCGGTATGACCACCTCCCTCGACCTGCAATGGGACCCGGCCGAGCAATGGGCATTCGACTACGCCCGCTGCCTGCCTTATGTGGATGTGTTTATGCCCAACGAATCGGAATTGCTGGCTTTGACGGGCGCCGAGTCGATAAATAGCGCCCTGGAAGAAATAAGACCTTACCTGAATACGCTCGCCCTCAAAATGGGCAGCAAAGGCAGTATGGGCGTGCGCGGCGACCAGCAGATGATGGCGCCCGCCTTCGAAGGAAAGCAGTTTGTGGATGCCATCGGCGCGGGCGACTCTTTCAATGCCGGATTTATCCGCAAATACATGACCGGCGCGGGCCTCGAAGAATGCCTCCGCGAGGGCAACCTCATGGGCGCGCTCAACACCACAGCCGCCGGGGGCACCGGCGCATTCGATAACCGCCAACAGCTAAGCGAACATATTCAAGAACTCTGGGGAATAGAATTAAGCCTTCCATGAAACTGAAAGATAAACTAAGGCAACTGACGCAGCTCAAAAAAGGCTTGCTGGCCACCAATTACTACGACCTGGAAACCCTTCACGGCGTGTTGCAGGCGGCTGCGGACATGAAGCAGCCGCTGATCCTCCAACTAACGCAAAGCTCGATCGACTATATGGGCCTGAAAACGGCCGTCAACCTGGGACGCAACGGCCTGGAAGAGTTCGGCGTGGAAGGATGGATACACCTCGACCACGGCGGCTCGGTGGAGCTGGTGCAGCGCTGCCTCGACGCGGGCTTCGACTCGGTGATGATCGACGGCAGCGAGCTGTCGTTCGAAGAGAATGTGCGCCTC
This sequence comes from Dyadobacter fermentans DSM 18053, assembly GCF_000023125.1. Taxonomy (NCBI): domain Bacteria; kingdom Pseudomonadati; phylum Bacteroidota; class Cytophagia; order Cytophagales; family Spirosomataceae; genus Dyadobacter; species Dyadobacter fermentans. The sequence continues at coordinate 2,078,731 of NC_013037.1, read as the reverse complement.
ACCCGCGAGGTCGTCGAGCGTGCCAAACGGTATGATGTACACGTAGAAGCGGAGCTCGGGTATGTAGCCAAACTGGGCCAGTCGCACGAGAGTACCGGCTTCACCCAGCCCGACGAAGCGGCGGCGTTTGTAGAAGAAACGGGCGTGGACGCATTAGCGGTGGCGATCGGCACGGCGCATGGCTTCTACAAGCAGGAACCGAAGCTGGACATCGACCTGCTCCGGCGTATTGCCGAAAAAACAGCCGCTACCCTCGTGCTGCACGGCAGCTCGGGCGTCCCGCACGACCAGGTGCAGCGCGCTATTTCAAACGGCATCTGCAAGGTGAACCTGGCGACCGAGATCAAGAACATTTTCATGGCTTCCCTCAAAAACGAACTCACCTATAACGAGGATATCGACCTCCGGAAGGTGTTCCCGAGAGCCACCTGCAAAATCACCGAACTGGTGAAAGCCAAGCTTGAAATGGTAGAGAACGTGGCATAATGCATTAAACCCCCGAGCCCTTGAACGATACGATCCACATAGCGCAGCCGGTTTCGCACGAGGTGTTGTGGGACAAATTCAGGGCGGGCGATAAAGAAGCGTTCGGGCAGATTGCGCTGCATTATTATCAGCTGCTTTATAATTACGGGCTGAATCTGAATAACGATGAAGATTTCGTGTCGGACTGCATTCAGGAGCTTTTTCTTGAACTGTGGGAGCGGCGTGCGTTTTTGTCCAAAACCGATTTTGTTAAAACCTACCTGCTCCGGGCGCTTCGCAACAAGATCTTCAAGGAAAGCATTCGGCTCCGGCGTTTCAAGCAGCCGCAGGACGTGCAGTTTGTCGCCGGAGCGGATATTTCGATCGAGTCGCAGATTGTTTTGAATGAAGAGGAAACAGCGCAGATCAGGCAGCTGAGCGCTGTTTTGGAAACACTTACCACCCGCCAGCAGGAAATCGTTTACCTGCGCTTCTACCAGGGGCTGGAATTCGACGAGATTTCCGGAATTATGGGCCTCACGCGCCAGAGTGTGGCTAATCTGCTCCACCGCACCCTCAAAAAATTAAAGGAAAGCTGGACGATCGCTTTCCTGATCTCCTTCATTTTTCTATTTTCTCCTCAATAAAATCCCCCTTTTTGAGCCGGTTTTGCGGTTTATATAAAGTTTTTAAAAAATTTTTGAATTCTGCTGGGTATGTCATGCGGCAATGCGGACTATAAGGTGACCCTAAGATGCAGACGCACGGGTCGACGACACATTTCACCTTACTGATGTCCGCTGCCCATGTACGATTACAGTGCCTACACCATTGAAGAGCTGGCCCGGGACGATTATTTCCGGCATGCGATCCTGAACCCCGACCGCGAGTCGGCTGCATTCTGGCAATCGTGGGCAGCCGCCAGCCCCGACCAGCGCGACCGGTACGAAAAGGCGCGGATGATCGTGATCGCATTGGAACAGCGCTATCACACGCAGCTTTCCCAGGAGGAAGTGGCGCATCGGGTAGGGCAGCTCGTGGGAAGGCTCGATGAGCTGGAAGATGCACCCCGGCCTGCCAAACCCGCATTCCTCCACTACTGGTGGCGCGCGGCGGCGGTGCTCGTGGCCGCATTGGGGTTTGCATTGTGGAGCTACCGCCATGACTGGAAACCGCTTCGCAGCGGCGAACCCGGCGCACAGGCAGCCAGCCGCACGCTTTCCCGAAACAATAATACGCCGCACATCCAGACGCTCATGCTGAGCGACAGCAGCATTGTAACCCTTTTCCCGGGAAGCGCCTTGCAGTTTCCCGAAACATTCTCCGGCGACAGCCGCAAGGTAACCCTCACCGGCGATGCATTCTTCGAAGTGGCGCACGACGGCAAACCGTTCCTGGTGTACGCCGGAGAAACGGTGACCAGGGTATGGGGAACGCGCTTCCGCGTAACTGCCCTCCCGGGCGACAAGCAGGTGAAAGTGAGTGTAAAAAGCGGAAAGGTATCCGTTCACAGGGTTGAAGAATTTAATCTTCCCAAAACTACTGACACACAGCCCATTCCCGGTGTAATGCTCACCATGCACGAGCAGGTCGTTTTCGATCGCACCAATCACTTATTGGAAAAAGCACATCTCACCGACCTCGGCGTGGTGGCCCAGGGCACCGACTTGCGCGAGCAGGTATTTGTGGATGCGCCTGTGACAGAGGTATTTAAAGAGCTGGAAAGCATTTACGGCATCAAAATCCGGTTCGACGAGCGCTTGCTGGGCGAATGCCGCATTATCACTTCGTTCCGTGGGGAAACGCTCGTGGAACGGATCAACAGCATTTGTCAGGCGATCGGCGCGCATTACGAGCCGACGATGGGCGGCATCGTGATCTCCGGTGACGGATGCGGCATTTAAGCCGGAAGAAATATTTGATATACCGAAAGAAATTCTGACTGACCCTTTAACCTAATCCTCCATTGCCTATGAACTAAACCTCTTCCGACGATTTCGAAAAAAGGGCTGGCGGTGTTTGCGCCACCACCAACCCGCTCCCGTCCCATTTGCAGGCCTGTAAACATGCAAATCTTCGATGAAGATGAACGGGACCATTTTGCCTTCAACCCTAATCAAGTTTTCGACAAAACGATCAAAATTATGAAAAAACAAAGACAAGCGCTTTGGCTGGCACGTACAATAATGAGAATAACCATACACCAGTTTTTGCTGACCGTCCTGTTTGCCGGCGTGACCCTCGCCCGGACCGCCGGTGCACAGGATGCGCTCAACCAGAAAATCAGCATTCAGGCAGAGAATGAGGGGCTTCGCACTGTGCTTAACCAGATTCAGAAGCTGGCGGACGTGCATTTTACTTACAACTCCGCCCTCATTACGGCCCAACAAAAAGTGAGCGTAACGGCGCATCAGCAGCCGCTGGCAGGCGTGCTGGACGAGCTGCTGATCAAATCGGGCATCCGGTACCGGCTGCAAGGGAGGCAGATTATCCTGCAAAAAGCCTTACCTCCCTCGAAAAGCGACCCTCAGCCCGAGCTTCCTAACGGCGCGAGCTCGCAGGCAGACAGGAAAATCCGGGGCGTGGTGAAAGATGCGGCAGGCGAGGCGCTCCCGGGTGTGAGTGTTATGCTGAAAGGCTCCCAGCGGGGAACGCTTACCAACGTCGACGGGGCTTTTGAGCTGGATGTGCCGGAAGAAAACGGGACGCTGATCCTGTCCTATGTAGGGTATATGACAAAGGAAATAGCCGTAGGCGGCCAGACCAGCTTCGATGTCGTGCTGGAAGCGGACGTCAAAATGCTGGACGCGGTGGTGGTGACGGCGCTGGGTTTCAAGGAATCGGCCGACAAGCTGGGATCGACCAGTTCGAAAATTACCGATAAGAGCATTGCGGCATCCGGCGAAACCAGCCTGCTCAACAAAATGGCTGGCAAAGCGTCGGGCGTGTTCATCGGACGGTCGTCGGGAAGTGATCCGGGCGGCGGCTCGTTTGTGCAGATCCGCGGCGCGAGCACATTGTCGGGCTCATCGCAGCCGCTGTATATTGTGGATGGGGTGCCGATCAACAGCTCCGTGCACGGCGGTACGAACATCCGCGGCGTAGTGCAGCAATCGCGGGTGAACGACATTAATCCGGACGATATCGCGTCCATCCAGGTGCTCAAAGGCGCTTCGGCGGCTGCGCTCTGGGGATCGCGGGCGGCCAACGGTGTGATCGTGATCACGACGAAAAGCGGTTCTTTCAACGACCGGATGCGGATTTCGTTTAAATCCAGCTATTCAATGGATGAGATCAACCGCTTCCATCAGCGGCAAACCGCATTCGGGCAGGGCGATCAGGGAAAATTCAATCCCGCATCGGGCAATGCCTGGGGGGATAAAATCGCTGCGAGAGCGGGCGGTGCGGACGAAGTGAACATGTCGGGAGAGTTTTTCGAAGGTTACCAAACCGGTACCCGCTATTATCCCATCACCAAAAAGAATTCCCGCGACGTATTTGCCGATAATCAGTATGACGCGATTTTCAGGAACGGCTATTCGATGGACAACAGCCTGAGCCTGAGCGGCGGCGGTGCCAGTTCCAACTATATGTTCAGCCTCAGCGACGTTTACCAGAAGGGCGTTTTCAGACATAACAGCGACTACCGGCGAAGCACCATCCGCCTGAATATCGAAAGCAAGCTGAATGACATTATTAAACTTTCGACCCACGCTTCCTATGCGATGATCCGCTCGGAGCGCGTACAGCGATCGAACAACACGGCGGGGATGCTGCTGGGCTATTACCGGATGACGCCCGATTTTGACATCACGGATTATAAGGGTAACTACTATGCCGGCCCCAATGCCGCGCCGGTCGTAAACCGCCAGCGTTCTTACCGCAACTACCTCGGAAACAGTTCCAACCCGGTGTATAACAACCCGTTGTGGACGATGATCGAGCAGAAAAACCCGAACTCCGTCAACCGGTTTATCGGTAGCGCCGAGCTGACCATTACGCCGCTGAAAGGATTTGACATTATCAACAGGGTAGGGATCGATAATTCTTCGGACGTAAGACAAACCTATTTCCCCGTCAACTCCGCCCAGGCTGATGCCGTGAACCTGAATGGCCGCTACGGTGAAGTGAATATCCTGGAAAACCAGCTGAACTACGACCTCATCGGACGTTATTCCCACAATTTCAACCCCAATTTCTCGGCCAACCTCATCGCCGGATTCAACCTGAACGACCGCAAATATTCCGACCTGGGCGGCGAAATGTCCGATTTCCTCATCGCCGACGGCCCCTGGAATTTTTCCAATGCATTGACGCTCAATAAAAATCCGAACAATGGTAAAACTTACATCCGCAGCGCAAGGGCGTATTCGGTACTAGGTTTGTCGTTTTATGATGCATTGTTTTTGAATTTGTCGTTTGCCGGCGAAGCCGCATCTACTTTCGGGGAAGCTTCCGACAATACGTTTTTCTATCCTTCCGGCGACGTGGCCTGGCAATTTACGAAGCTGAAATTCTTCGAGCGTGCCAACTGGCTGTCATTCGGGAAGTTGCGGGCTTCCTACGGCGTGGTGGGTTCACAGCCTGCGCCTTACCGCACCAGGACGCTCTTCGTGCCGGGTAACTCGCTTTACGGAAACGGTTCATACCTGCAAAGCGCCAACTTTGGAAACGACCAGCTGCGCCCTGAAAGAAAAACGGAATACGAAGTCGGCGCCGATCTCCGGTTTTTGGGTAACCGGCTGCGCACCGAAATCACCTATTATAAAAACAGGACGAAAGACCTCCTGCTGTCCGTGCCCGTACCGAATTCGACAGGCTTTTCAAGTGCCTACCAGAATGCCGGCACTATGCAGAACAAGGGTATCGACTTTGATTTGAACTACGACATTTTCAAACGTAAGGACCTGACCCTTTCCCTGAATTTTAACTTAAACAGAAACCGCAGCCTGGTAACAGACCTCGCCGGCGCCACAGCCGTGCAGGTGGGCGGGATCAGCGGCTACATGACGATCAATGCGCTCGAAGGACAGCCGGTGGGCGTGTTTATGGGCGGCCATTATGCCCGCGACGACCAGGGTAACAAGATTTTCGACGCCAACGGATTCCCGACGGTGAATGCGGCCAATGCCAAAATCGGCGATCCTAACCCGAATTGGAGAGGTGGTTTCGGGGCAAATCTTTCGTACAAATCGTTCTCGCTCGGCTTGCTGTTTGAAACCTTCCAGGGCGGCGACTTTTTCGAGGGAACGCGCGGCGTAATGTACTCGCACGGTACGCACGAGGACGTAGGCAAAGAGGTGACGCTGACGCGCGACCTGAAAAACTTCAGAGGCAATGTGATACCGGCCGGAACGACGGTGCGGGGCAATATCGCCGACCTTGGAGCGGGTGAGGTGCTGCTGGACGAATCGTATTACACGACGTTGGGAGGCGGTTTCAGCGGTTTGAAAGAGCAATTCGTTGTGGACGGCAGCTGGACCAGGCTGCGGGAGCTTTCATTGGGCTATACCCTGCAATCCGAAGCTTTCCGCAAAGCGAGCAAGCTGCAATCCATCGAGTTCAGGCTGTCGGGCCGGAACCTGTTTTTGTGGACGGGCGTGCGCGGTGTAGACCCCGATTCCAACCACACGCAGGTATCGCTCGGCCGGGGACTGGATTATTTCGATAACCCGGGTACAAGATCCTACCTGTTCTCCTTACTCATTAACTATTAATCGGTTATCCTCATGAAAAGACTATTTTGTTTGATCATACTAGCTGCATTTGCCACATCCTGTTCCAATTTCGTGAAGGACATGAACGTGGACCCGAACAATGTGACCGACGCCCCGGCGGATATGATGCTGACGGGCGCGCAGGTTGCCTCGGTGAACTTCAACGGGTCCAGGATCGCCATCATCTCCAATATGTGGTCGGGCTACATGACCGGCATCCAGCGGCAATACCTCAATTACCAGAACTACCAGTACACCGCCGTGGAAACCGACGACGCCTGGACTTACATTTATAACCAAACCTACATTCAGCTCGAAAAAGCGATAGAAAAGTACACGGTGGTGGACAACCAGCGCGGCATCGGCATTTCGCGGGTGATCCAGGCCTATGTGATGAGCAGCGCCGCCGCGCTTTACGGCGACGTGCCTTTCTCGCAGTTCGGCGATCCGCAGCAGTTTCCGAATCCGGTGTTCGACCCGCAGGTGAGCGTGTATGCGGGCGTGCAGCAATTGCTAGACGAAGCGATTGTGGCCCTCGAATCGGGCAAAGGTGCGGTGCGGAGCAAATCGGATATTTTCTTCGATGGCGATGCGGCCAAATGGCTGGGCGTGGCGCATACGCTCAAAGCGCGGATGTACCTCGAAACCCGGGAATATGATAAAGCATACAGCGAAGCATTGAAGGGCATTGCCAACCCGGCAGGCTCGTTGCTCAGCCCGCATACCGCCACCGCCGGCACGCGTAACCGTTATTACCTGCACAATGTGGAAGAGCGCGCGGGCGACGTAAGCGCCAGGAATGCATACCTGACGACCATCCTTGATCCGGCATCGACCACCTACCGCGGGAATGCCAAAACGGATGAATCCGCGCGGTTTAATTTCTATTATGTCAACCTGGGTACCAAGGGCATTACCGGCGAAATAGAGCCGAATTACCTTTCCGTGGCGCGGGGTGATACTTTAAACGGCGCCATCGCGATGAACGCGTCTTCACCAATGGTGAGCTATGAAGAAAACCTGCTCATCCTGGCAGAAGCCGCCGCCCGGAAACCCGATTTTAAAACCGCATTGGAACACCTGAACAGCTTTCGCAGCTTTATGAATGCAGGCGGCTATATTGATCCGACTTACCGGACGCGGTATGCATTGAAATACGAGCCGTATGCCGAAGCCGATTTCGCGGCGGGCGGGATGAATAACCCGGGAACGCTCGATAAAACGAGGGCGCTTCTGGAAGAGATCCTGGAAGAGCGGTATGTCACTTTTTACGTGCGGCTGATCGGTTTCAACGATGTGAGAAGGACGCGGAAAGAAGGCATCGGCGTCAAGCTCACGCCTGCTACCGGGAACCGTCTGCCTGAAAGGTTCTTTTACGGTCAGAACGAGATCAATTCCAATGCGAATGTGCCGAACCCGCTGCCTGATTTGTTCGAACCCACGCAGGTGAATAAGTAAAAGCGAACTGGTAGCGAAGATCAAAGTGCATTATGAATATGAATCCAAAACAGAAAGCATTAATCCCAACATTGCGCCTGAACTCGCTGCTGGTCGGGTTTCTGCTGATGGCCGGTATGCCGGCCATCGCAGAAACCATCCATCGCAAGGCCAGGGCCACGCTCACGCCCGTCGAAATGAACAAGGAGGATACCTTGAAATTCACGCTCGCGAACGGCAAGGTCAGAACGATGGTGTTGAAGGAAATTTCCTCCGATATCATCATCACTAACCTCGGCAAGCTCCGGGCGGACCAGCCCGGCGGCGCTACGCTCTACCATTTCACCTGCCAGGTGCTGGTAGACGGCCATTTTATGAAAATGGAACGCTACGTCGGGTCGCAGGAAAGCTTTTTCGAGCCGTACGTCATCAATGGCATGCGGGTGTGGTTCGATGGCGTGAATACGATCGGGCAGATCATCAAGGACGAACACGGCGGCAAAAGCAGCGAGTCGGTCCCGAAAAAGCACGCCCGGTTTGCGGTGACGGACATGACCATGCGGATCGCGCCTTCGCGCTTGTACCCCATGTTCCCCATGACCGAAAACCAGCTACGCATTTCGGACAGCTACAATGGCGACGATTGCTGGATGGGTGCTTACGATGGATTTGAGCTGCACGGCGGCCTCGACCTGAACAAGCCGGCCGGGACGCCGCATTTCACGCCGTTCCCGATCGACGACCATTATTTTGTTTTCAGTCTCGATAAGGGCGATAACAACAACCGCTGGCGGGGCATTCACACCTGGGAAAACGGCGACCGGTGGAGCATTCAAAACCACCACATGCTAAATCTCCGCGTGCCGGAACATACGCCTATCAAGGCAGGTGCATATTATTCCGACGGCTCCGGGGTGCACGTGGGCGATCACAATCATTCGCATTTTGTATTCCGGGTCAAAACAAAGGAGAGCGACACGGAGATTTTGCTTGACCCGTGGATACTCTTCTGGCAGACATTCGAAGATAACCGCGAACGCGCCGGGGAGACGAAGGCAATCGCCGCGCCGTCCAGCCCGGGCAAAACGGGCCAGCAGCTGGCATTCAACGGAGAAAAGTCGCGGAATGCGTACCGAGGCTCCGGCCGCGAGCTGCTTTATTACTGGACGTTCGGCGACGGCGGCATTTCCATCGACAAGAACCCGAAACACGTTTTTACCAAACCGGGCATTTACCCGGTAACGCTCCTGGTGGACGATGGCGTGTCGCGGAGCAGCATCACGCAGCATATCACGATCGACGGCGAGGGCCAGAAACCTTCGGCAAACGCTTCGCTCGCATTGGCCTCCGACGACGACCCGTCATTCCGCATCCGGCCCGCGCATATCATGGACGTGTATGCAACCGGGCGAGCGCTCATTCCGAATACCATGCATTTCCTTGCCCGCGAAACCAGGCCGCAGCCCGAGGCGAAAACGGTGATGCTGGTTAATGCAGGTGATGGTACTTTGGGTAAAATCAATGTGCCGAAGGTGGAATACCTGCAAGGAAAAGACTGGCTGAGCTTGCAATCGGAAGGGCAGGGGAATGATCAGAAAATACAAGTGTCGGTTAACGGAAGTGGGCTGCTTCCCGGCGTGTATGCTGCGCGCGTGCGGGTGGAGGCGCCGGGCAGCCTGAATGCGGTGCAGTCCTTCACCGTAAACCTCACAATCCCCACTTACCCGCCGGCACACAACGAAACCGGCAACCTGAAACGCGAGATCGTGGACAATGCGGATGCGCGCGAAAGCCGGTTTTACTGCACGCCCTATTTCTGGGTGGGGCCGCAGTTTAAGCGATGGAAAGAAAAAGGCTTCCGGGATATGTACCTCACCAATGGCAGCCGGGCCGCGGCAGGGGAGTTTGCCCGCTTCCGGCCGGACCTCGCGGCGGGTACCTACGAGGTGGCTTTTTCGGAACAAACACCTTTCGACCCGCAACGCCGGGCAACGGTGGGCGAAAAGAAACACCCGGTCGACGGCCGGTTGAATGCTGTGCCGCGGTTTAAAGTGCGGGTCCATTCCAAAAATGGGACCGAGGAAATATGGGTGAAACCTACCGAATCGCTCTCCATCGGCAAGTTCGAGTTTTGGGAAGGAATGGACGGCTATGTCGACATCCTGAGTGAAGGTTCGGAGGGACAGGTGCTGGTAGACGCGATCATTTTCCGGAAAGCAGCGCAATAAGTATTTTAAGATTAACCTCGATTGAAATGATGAAGTATTTGATTTATAGCATAGCCCTCCTCGCCACTTTTGTGCAGCCATGTTTTGCACAAAAAAAGAAAGAACTGGCGGCGGATGTGATTATTTATGGAGGCACTTCCGCGGCGATTACGGCGGCGGTACAGGTCGTTAAATCGGGCAAAACGGTGCTGGTCGTTTCCCCCGACAAGCATTTGGGCGGACTTTCGTCGGCCGGGCTCGGCTTCACCGATACCGGCGACAAATCAGTGATCGGCGGGCTGGCGCGGGAGTTTTACCACCGGCTTTACCTGCATTACGACAAATCCGAAGCCTGGAAATGGCAGAAAAAAGAGGATTATGGCAACAAAGGCCAGGGAACGCCGGCGATGGACGGCGCAGAACGCACGATGTGGATCTTCGAACCGCACGCCGCCGAGCAGGTTTTTGAAGATTTTGTCAAAGAAAATAACATCCGGGTGTTCCGCGACGAGTGGCTCGACCGCAAAAGCGGCGTGGTCAAAAAGGATGGACGGATCGTTTCCATGAAAACGCTTTCAGGCAAGACATTCAACGGTAAAATGTTCATCGACGCCACCTATGAAGGCGATTTAATGGCCGCCGCGGGCGTAAAATATCACGTGGGAAGGGAGTCTAACAGTGTTTACAATGAAAAATGGAACGGTGTGCAGGCCGGTGTTTACCACCACAAGCATTATTTCCAGAAAAACATCAGCCCCTACAAGATTGAGGGCGATCCCAAAAGCGGCCTGTTGCCTTACATCAGCGACGAGCCCATCGCGCCGAACGGATCGGGTGACAGCAAAATACAGGCCTACTGCTTCCGCATGTGCCTTTCCGCAAATCCCGATAACCGCATTCCATTCGAAAAACCGAAAGGCTACGATCCTGCAAAGTATGAATTGCTGGCCCGCGTGTACAAAGCCGGCTGGACGGAGACATTCGACAAATATGACCCGATCCCGAACAAAAAGACCGATACGAACAACCACGGCCCGTTCAGCACGGATTTTATCGGCGGAAACTACGACTACCCCGAAGCCACCTACGAGCGCCGCAAGGAGATCGTTAAAGCGCATGAATTGTACCAGAAAGGCCTGATGTACTTTCTCACCCACGACCCCCGCGTGCCGGCGGACGTGCGCGAGCAAATGAGCCAGTGGGGATTGCCGAAGGACGAATTTAAAGACAATGGCGGCTGGCCGCACCAGATTTACGTGCGCGAAGCGCGCCGGATGATCGGCCAGAGCGTGATGAATGAGAACCATACCCTCGGCCTCGAACCGGTGAGTCAGCCCGTAGGAATGGGGTCGTACGCGCTGGACGCGCACAATGCGCAGCGCTACGTGACGGCGGAAGGTTTCGTACAGAACGAGGGTGACATTGGTGTGCATCCAAAAAAGCCGTATAGCATTGCCTACACCTCCATTATCCCCAAAAAAGACGAATGCCATAACCTGCTCGTACCGGTGTGCCTTTCGAGCTCGCACATCGCCTACGGATCGATCCGCATGGAGCCGGTATTCATGATTCTGGGCCAAAGCGCTGCGTCTGCCGCCGTGCAGGCGATTGATAATCAGGCGGCTGTCCAGGACGTGGATTACGAGCGGCTGCGGGTGCAGCTGCTGAAAGACAAGCAGAAACTGGATTTGTCGAACTAGCGCATCAGCCCCAGCTCGGCCGCCATCCGTACCACGGTGGCCGTGTTGGGCACCCCGAATTTCTCTTTCAGGTTTTTGCGGTGGCTTTCCACGGTGTGGGTACTGATAAAAAGCTCGGCGGCGATTTGCTGCGTGGTGTAGCCCTGGCCGATCAGTTCGAGGATTTCTTTCTCGCGGCGCGTGAGGCGGGGGATTTCCTTCGGTTCGGTGCCGGGGGCTTCGTTCAGGGCTTTCTGGGTTTCGGCGCAAAGGTATATCTGGCCTTCCATCGCCGCCTGCAATGCGGCCACAATGTCGTCGCCGATTGCATTTTTGAGCACATAACCGCTCGCGCCGCTTTGCAGCATGCTCATGATCACGCTGCGTTCGTTGTGGATGCTGAGCGCCACAACCCGGATTTCGGGATGGGCCTGCTTCACCTGCTGGCACAAGGTCACGCCGCTGATGTCGGGCAGGTTGATGTCCATCAGCATCACCTCCGGGATATGGCTGTCCAGGGCGGCCAATGCGCTATCGGCCTGGTCGAAAATGCCGGTGACGCGTATGCCTTCCCGCGATTCGAGCAGGTTTTTGAGTCCTTGCAATACAATAGGGTGGTCGTCGATGATGAATACGTCCATAGCTCAGATCTCGCACTCTACCGTAACGGAAGTGCCTTTTTGGGGTGATGATTGTAGTTCAAACCGTGCATTCAGGAAGTCGGCGCGGGCTTTTACATTGGATAGCCCCGCGCCGGCTTTGCCATTCACACGGTCGGGATCGAAGCCGCGGCCGTCGTCTTCCACGGTCACAAAAAGCGTTTCGCCGCTTTGCTGGATGATGACCAGTATCTGCGGCGCGGCGGCGTGTTTCACGGCATTGTTCACGAGTTCCTGGATGATGCGGTAGAGTAATATCTGCTTCTCTTTCGGCATCGAATCGCGGTAGTTGAACACCTGACAAACGAGGTTAATGCCAGTTTCCCGCAGGTTTTTACAAAATTCCTTCGTCGCCTCGGCCAGTCCGTAGTTCATCAGGATTTCGGGCATGAGGCTGCGGGCAATGCGGCGCAGCTCGTTCACGGCGTCGTCCAGGTGCGAAAGCGTACGCGTTACGCTGTTTTTAAGGCGATCGTCCTGGACGGAAAGTTCTCGCGATAATTCGATCTTAATGCTGCTCAGCAGCCCGCCGAGGCCGTCGTGCAGGTCGCGGGCGAGGCGGGTGCGCTCTTGTTCCTGCCCTTCTAGCATGGCCGAAAGCATCGAAATGCGGTAGTCCTGCTTGATTTTCTGCATTTCAAGGTCGTGGAGTTGCTTATGCTGCTGCCAGAGGCGCTTGTTGTTCCGGTAAAACAGCAGCACCAGCACCGTCACCGCCAGCAGGAAAAGGCACACCACGGCCAGCAGCCAGTTGAGGAGCCGGTTGTTTTTGATCGTCAATGCGGCCTTTTCATTGTTGGCTTGCAATTGATAAATGCGTTTCTCCTTCTCCGCCGACTGGAATTTGGCTTCCAATGCCGCAATCTCCGATTTGGTACGCTCTTCAAAAGTGCTGTCGGCGAGCTCCGCGTATTTGGCCAGCCACTCGTAAGCGGCCTTGTGCTGGCCGGTTTTGTCGAGCATCTGCGCGTATTCGTAGTAATACAATTTCCGGTTGGCTGAGCGGATGAGCGGTGTTTTCTGCCCGATCACACTGCGGATAATGCCCAACGCTTTGGGATAATCACCCATGGATTTATAGGTAAAATACACCTGCAAAAGCATGCCCTGGTAATCATACTCGCGTTTCTGTTCCTTCGCCAGTGCCATTCCTTTGCCCAGGCTTTTCAATGCCTCCTCATATTGCCGGAGTCGGGAATGGTACATGCCTTCCACCATATGGAAATCGAGCTGGTAGGCGGCATTGGGGTGAATGCCCAGGATAATCGCCGCGCTGTCGAGCATCGGTTTTACGGGCGGGTAATCTTTGAGGTACACGTAATTTTTGGCCCCGAAAATGTACGCGTCGGCGAGTTCGAGCGAGGTTTTGTCCAGTTTTTGCAAAAGGCCGATGGCCGTGTTGAAATAGCCTTCTGCCCGCTTGTAATCCAGCTGGTTGGAAAAAATAATGCCGAGATTATGGTAGTTACTGGCAACGCGCACGCTGTCGCCTGCCTGCCGGGCGAGCGGGATCACATGCTGTAAAATGATTTCCGCATATTTTTTCTCCCGGTCCTGCCGCTGCTCCAATGCCCCGAAATTGTGCCACGCCCTGGCCCGGTAAATGAGCGCCTCGCGGCCCGGAAACTTTCGCAGCAGCTTTTCGGCCGTGAGGTAGGCTTTGCCGCTTTGCGCATAATCGGCATCGAAATAGGCGCTGCCGGTGTAAAAGTGGCTCAATGCTTCCTGGAACGAGCCCGGCTTCGCTATCTGCGCGGCCTCGCGCACGTACCGCAGCGATTGCGCCGTATCCTTGTCGCTCCAATAGTCGGAGAGCTGGAACAGCGTGGCGATGCGTACCGAATCGGGCAGTTTGCGGCTGAGAATGGCCCGCAGGCTGTCCGAATAACGGTCTGCCCGGCCGGCCGTTTTTTGAGCGTAACACGGCCGGCCGGTGCAGGCAAGCAACATTCCAAGGCTAATAATGAGCAGTTTTTTCATAAATCAGGTTTGACAAGGAGCGGCCCGCCTTCCGGCGCCGCTTTGATCATCCGGCCATCGAGCACCGACGGCGTGTCGCGCAGCGGCGCGGGCGTCACGCGCTCGGTTTCGCGCGTGTTCGCCAGCCTGGCCGGCTGCCCGGTTGCGACGCCCATTTCCACCAATGCGGCGCGCAGGAGCGTCTCGTTCTCGTCGCCGAACGGCAGGAACGGGAATCGGTTGTCGGCCACCGCCACATCGGGCGCCATGCCGCTGGCCGTGCCGTAGTCCGATCGGCCGTCGGCATTGGCCGTTTGCCCGAGCATCATATAAATGCCGTAGTTCCAGCGCTTTTTTTCATCGCCGATCAATGCGCCGAACAGGTTCTTGCCCGCCGTGTGGTCGCCCACCGTGATCACGTTCATATACGGCCTTAGTCCATTCACGACGAGTTCGCTGGCCGAGGCGGTCCCCTTCGAGGTCAGCACAAAAACGCGGCTCAGGTTATCCCCGATATTACTGCTTTCCTTCGAAAAACGGTAATTCAGCGCGTCTTCTCCCTTTTCTTTTTTCCAGTAAGCCATGTATTTGTCGTTCCATTGCTCGGTGTAAAACAGCCGGTTTGCCCCGCTGCCGGGCACAATGAGCGACGCCAGCGTGAGGGCCGAAGATACGTAGCCGCCGCCGTTCAGCCGCAGGTCGAGCACCAGCTCATTCACGCCCTCCGCTTTGAAATCCGCGAAAATACGGCGCAATGTATTGTCATATTTCTCCTTGTCGGCTTCCGTACCCGGTACAAACTGCGTGTACACCACGTAGCCGATCCGCTTGTTTTGCTTGCGGATCACGCCTGCCACGGCCACCGGGTCTTCGGTGATCTGGGCGCGGGTGAGCGGGATGGTTTTCGGGTTCAGCTGCAACGACTGGTCCACGATCGTTCCAAGCGTGAGCGTCACCGATTCCTGCGCTGAAAGAAATGTGCCGTAGTTTTCGGTTGTCAGCGTTTTGCCATCGATTTGAACAATAATATCCCCGCGTTTCATCCCCGCATTGGCGGCCGGGCTGCCTTTGATAATGTGGCTTACAAACAGCGCCACGGCCGTTTTGCCGGCGTCGATGTAAGCCGGCGTGTAGCTGATCCCGAACGCTTTCACGACGCCGTTGAGCTGCTGCTGCATTGCGCTGTAATTGTCGGTGATGAGCGAAAAACGGTCGTAAACCTTGCGCTGGTAAACGAGTTTTTCGAAGAATGCATCGGGATTTTCGGTGGTATCGAGCGATTGCTTTGCCGGCATTTCGTCGTACCAGAAATAGGCGTCGTGCATCATGTCGAAAATCCAGCCGTTGACCGACCCTTTGTTGCCGAGCTTGCCCGACAGCGTGTCCACGTCGCCGGGCTGGCAGCCCAGCAAGGCGGAGAGCAGGATAATCAGCGCTGAAATCTGTTTACTGAATGTTTTCATAATGGTCACAGGATGAATGTGAATGGAAATTCAGGTTCAGTGAGGGTGATATATGCGACTGATGAGGTTGTCGATAATGTAGGATTTCGTTCTGGAATAAAAAGTATCGAGGTCTTCGAGATAGCGGTGGTAGAAGTAGCTGAGGATGAGGCCTAGAAACAGCGCGATGAATGTGGTATCGAAAGAAACATTCAGGCTCTGGGTGATGAGCGGCATGCCTTCCTCGGTTTTGGCCAAATGAAAAAGTCCGATGGAACCCGCCAAATGCAGGATCGTGCCGATAAAGCCCAGCGAAGCAATGGCATTGATGAGAAACCGCGCGATTTCCAGCTTGCCTTCCAGCTCGGTTTTGCTGTTATCGATCTGCGCCGTAAGCACCTGCAACGTTTCGCCGATCGACTGATTATTCCGGTACTGTGTGCAGGCACGCTTCACGAAATCGGTCAGCAGGAAGCTGAAACCGTGTTTTTCGAGGTCGATCACATTCAGTTTGATCTTCGCTACCTCGTCCGGCGAGAGTACCAGCTGGTCCTGCACAGGCAGGAGATTGAGCTTAAAACCCTCGTGCTGTTTTTTGATAAACTTCTGGTATTCCAGGATTTCCAGCACCCCGAAAATGAATGCCATATAAATCACCGCGTGCACATACCCGCCAAACGACCCGCCGAAGGCTTCGAAGAAGCGTTTGAGCCCCGGCCCGGACGACATCGACGCGCCCAGGATCAGTACAAACCAGATCATAACCGCCGCTACGAGGGCGATGGCAATGTGATAGAGTCTTTTATTTGTCAGCATAGGAAATGTTTAATTTTTGGTAAACTGGAATGCGCCGTTTTCCGGCATTTGCACGGTGCCCAGGAGCACGCGCGGTGCGTTGAGTTGCAGCGTGGCGCCAAATGGCTCCCCTTTTTCCTCGCCCACATCGTTGCGGGAGTATACCAGGCCTCGTATGCGCACGGAGGTGTTGTTTTTGACACTCTCTTTGAATAATGCATAAATCTTGTACTCGCCGGGCACGATCTTATCGAACTGCCGCACGGCCTCCTGCGTGGTGCGCAGGTCGCTGCCGAAGAACTTGGTTTTGGCCTTGCCGCTATCCCATTGCCCGATGTCGCGGATTTCCCGCGCGCCGCCGGACACGCATTTGTTGCCCTTGCACACGAAAATGTCCACATTATCGCCCACATCGGCCCAGTTGATTTCGATCGAAACCTTGCAGGGCACCGAAGGCGGGTCGCCCTCGTATTTGCTGCGTTTGAAATTGTCTGGCGGCGGGGGCGGGGCTTCTGCCGTTTTGCCGGCCGCCACCAATGCGGAATCTTTCCGGCCCGTTTCCTTTTTCGGCGCGGCTGCTTTCGTCACCGGCTCTGTGTCGGCAATCGGCTGTGTTTCAGGGCAGCTGGGGCAGTCGGGGCATTCGGCGATGCCGGGCATGGGTTTGTAGTCGGTGAGCACCACGAGCAGCGTATCGCCGGGGCGTTTGCCGGCAAGGCTGTCGCTGATGGTCGCGAAAAGCTGCCTGTGCGTGGTGTCGATCGAGACATTGAGCTGATTGGACCGTCCCGGAGGCGCGCCGCCTTTCGGCACGGCGATGAACAGGAAGATCACCGCGCCGAGCGCTCCGCAGATGACGTCCAGGAACGAGATATTGAATATTTGAGGTTCGCGATTTCTGGCCATGATCGGATGGTTTAATGCTTAGCCCGCGCGCAGGCTGCCGATAACGAACGTGCCGTCGGGCTGCTGGCGGTTTTCGGCGCGCCGGATGGGTACGGGGAAGCGGCATTCAGGGCATTTGGGCAAATGTGCGCTGATGAGGCTGCCGCAGTTGCGGCATTGCTGTTTGGCCTCGGAAGCATCGTCGTGCGGGGCGTCGGCCACCGTCGAAAAGCTCCCCTGGATGCGGCAGTGGGTGCAAATGCGGGCATCGGTTTCGTTGATGGTGCCGCAGTTGTTACAGACCTGCATCAATATTTATCCCCGAAAACGAAATGATGCGTGTAGGTTACATTCAGGATCGTGGAGATGTTGGAGATCTTTCCGTCGATGCCCGCGGCGCTGCTGCTCCGCTTGTTCACCGCATTGAAACCCAGGTCCCACATGAGGTTGAAATTGAGCTTTCCTTTTTCTCCCACGGCCATCACCATGCCCGGCCCGAGCATAAAGCCCGGCTGGAAGCGCTTGTAGGTGTCGTTTATACCGCTTCCGAACTTGATCGTCCCCGAGCGGCTTTCGGAGCCCACGCCCGCCACTTCCAGTTCCAGCCGCGAGTTGCCCGATAGTCCGATGTTGAATGAAGGACCGGCGGAAGCAGTGAGGCCGAACTTTCCGCCCAGGATGCGGAAGCGGAAGAGCATGGGAATCTGGATGAATGAAGTGTTTTCCCGGCCTTTTACATAGCCCACATAGTCGCCCTCGATGCGATAGTTGTCGGTTTCGGCCTTCGAGCCCTTTTGGATGAAATTAACGCCCATGACAACGGCCATGCGGTTGAACTCCATTCCGAAAACGACCCCGCCGTTAAGGCCCGGCTTGGGTTTGGAGCTTGTCCAGCGGTCGGCGTAGTCGGAGGTGAATGCGTACATCGACAGGTTGCTGCCACCGCCTCCGCCTACAAAAAAGGAACTGTTTTGAGCCTGGGAGGGGACAATTGCCCCCGCGGCGAAAAAGAGGATCAGGATGGTTAGTCTTTTCATTGCTGTTTGATTGACTGATGGTTAGTATTTCAAAAGCGGGCAAGCCCGGAACCACTGACAGCAAATTTTTCTTGGAGGATTTAAGTATGACAAAGGTCAGCCACGGCGCAAAAACAAACCATCCCTGAAAACAGCCATTTTTTCGCCTGGCGGTTTTCAGGGATGATTTGCATTTGGGAAGGATATTAACCGGGCATGCCGGGAGCAGGCAGGTCGCCGTCTTGTCCGTTAGCGAAAGGTTACGCCTTTATCAATATTGCTGGGCTGATGGTCGGGATGACAGCCGCGGCCCTGATCTTCCTCTGGATCAGAACAACTTGAATTTAAATCCTGATAATCGATAGATTGTCAGGAATTTTTCGTTGAATTTACTATCCTCCATCTCTAATCGTGGAAATAAGCCTGGCTATCAATCTTCTATCCGTAGTCACAACTTCGGCGGTACCGCTAAGTCCGCTTCTGTATGTCAGTTTTCGACCATATTTCGTTTCGAGCTGATGTGGAAGGGCTACATAACCCCAATATGAAGAATCGCGTCCAGGCGTTGTTGAAATTTTTGATAAAATTCCTTCAATCGACCCAAATTCCTGATGAGGATATCCATCTAATTTGACTAGGACCTTCTGCCCTTCTTTAACCTTACCCAGACTTCCCTGCGATAATTTCACCAATCCTCGAAAACCACTTTGAGGAGGTTCTACCGTCAACAATTCCCAATCAACAGCTACGTGCTGCTGCTCCTGCCAAGGTGCCGCAAATGATACCGTCCCAGCCACTGGCGCGAGAACTACATATCGCTGTTTCCATAATTCGATACTACTCTGCAATGTTTGAAGCTCTTGACGAAAATTAGCTTTACTCTCAGCAATGGCATTGTCAAGTTCTAATATTTCTTTCCGCTTGGCAGTTTGCGATGAACGGTTTTGGATCAAAGAAGCTGTTAAACTTTTGACCGGCATTTCACGCGCTAGTAGTTTTGATTTCTCCTTTTTGTATTCCAACGAAGAAATGACTCTGTCGCCAAATAATCTTTCCTGAACTTTGAACTCATCTTTCCCCAGTATTAAATCTTGCCTTTGTAGTTGCAACTGTTCGATAATATTTTGTTCCAAATCTTTAAAATCGGCTAATTCGTTTCGCAACAGACTTCGCTTTTGGATACAGTATCCGCTGTTGAGAAATGTCTTTAACCTGACAAAGTTCTGAGCAAATGCCTGAAAATCGCCTTGAATCTCACCAAGCATGTTATAAGAGTCTGTCGAAAACCCATTGACGTTTTCCCACTGACCTTGCTCAATGTATGTGGCCAATAGTTGAATATTCTTTTCGAGCAGATTTATCTGGTCATGGCTGGCAGTGCTCTCCATAAAGGCCACCATTTGCCGTTGATTTACATACTGTCCATCTCTTACAAGAATTCGTTGCAGTTTTCCGTCTGACCTGATAATAACTGATCGAGGTATATTGTCTGCAACCAACGTAAATGTCGCAGGGATAACATCTGGATATTTAATCATCCAGCAACTCGCAAAAAATATGCTTAGTACCGCAAAGAAAAGAGACATCCCAGAGCGTAGCAGCCAACCGGGTGGTCGATTAATGATCTCCTGTATCTCTTCGCTGTACAATTCGGGAAAAGGTGTTGGCGTCTTAGACATTTGTCTCTTGTTCCAGCATGTAACACTGTGATTATTTGTGGAGGACGATTGATTAGAAGGCACTAAACTTTACAATTCGAAGTTAGGGTTAGCAACAGTTACCCCACGGCCAATTCTAGTTGATTACTTACTAGGTCAAAGTACTTCCCTTTTATACCAATCAATTCAGAGTGTGAGCCGGTTTCAACTATTTCTCCCTTTTCCATGACAATGATCTGATCAGCGTGTTTGACGGTACTTAGCCTATGAGCGACTACGATAACAGTCTTGCCTTTGAAAAAAGCCTTCAAATTTCGAAGAATCAGCGATTCGTTATCAGCATCTAACGCATTCGTGGCTTCGTCAAAAAACAACATTTGCGGGTTTTTATAAACGGATCGAGCAATTAATATTCGTTGCTTTTGTCCCTGGCTAATTCCGTTGCCTTCCGCACCTATTTTGGTGTAGTATCCCGAGGGCATAGATAGGATAAACTCGTGGATATTGGCTACACGTGCGGCATAGTAAAGTCGGTCCTTGTCAATGATTTCATCATTAATTGCAATGTTTCGTGCAATGGTATCAGAAAAAATAAAACCTTCTTGCATTACGACGCCGCATTGCTGGCGCCATGCCCGATGAGAGACATGTTCCAGGGCTATCCGGTTTTCCCAACCTTCTGTGATTTTTTCACTAGCTGTCAGTGCGAGAGGAGCCGTGGCCAGGAAGATGGAACCGCATTGAGGCTCGTAAAATCTTAGCAAGAGTTTTAAGAGCGTTGTCTTTCCGCTCCCGCTTGTCCCGACTATTGCAGTTGTTTTTCCGTGAGGTATTGTCAAATTTACTTTCTTTAACACAGGGTCATTACCGGCTCCCGGGTAGGCATATATTAGGTCCTCAACGACGATATCTTGTTTTTGCCCCCATTCGCTACGTAGTTCTTTACTGGCTGTTTCTTCGTTGGCGAGAGCATGAACTTCATTGAGTCTTTCTAAGCTTATTTTGGCATCCTGCAATGATTGTAAGAAGTTGACCATTTGCTCGATAGGCGCATTTAACTGGCCCAATATATATTGAACCGACATCATACCTCCCAGCGTAAGTTGTCCGTTTAACACTGCTTTTGCAGCTAAGAAGCTGATTAGTATGTTTTTACCTTGATTTATCAATAGACCTCCTGCTTGCTGAAATTGAGAAAGCGATAGGTTTTTTACATTCCATCTGAAAAGCCTAGCCTGGGTGTGTTCCCATTCCCATCGCTTCTGCGTCTCAGCGCCTGCTAATTTAATTTCCTGCATCCCCTGTATTAGCTGAACAATTTGACTTTGGTTCTTTGAGGACGCATCAAACCGGCTTGCATCTAACTTTCTGCGTTGTTTCAAGAACAGGATCACCCAAAAAGAGTAAATAATGGCAGCTCCAAGAGCGACCACAAAAATCGGCGAATGATAATAAGCTAGTATGAAACCAAATATCAACAGGTTAAGTAATGAGAACATCACGCCGAGGGTCTGGCCAGTTATAAACGATTCAATACGATGGTGATCGCCGATCCTCTGCATGATGTCGCCAAATTGCTTTACATCAAAGAACGAGACTGGCAATCGCATTAGCTTCGCAAGAAACTCAGACAATATTGATAAGTTCAATCGGGTGCTTATATGCAACACAATCCAACCCCTTATAAAATCGACAGCCGACGTACTACATAATAATACTATTTGACCAATCAGAACGATATTGATAAACGACATGTTTCGCGTACTAATGCCGACGTCTACAATCGACTGTGTAAGAAAAGGCAGTAACAGAGACAATCCGCTTCCAACCAACATTCCCAATCCGAGCTGCAAAACCAGCCTTCTATACTGCCATAAATAGCCAGCAAGCTGTGAGTGACCCAAAATAGGGGAATTTTCCCCCTGCTCTTCATAAAATCGGCTTGTTGGTTCAAGCAGTAACGCCATTCCTTCATTGCTGGTAGCCAGCCAACGCTTTTCAAATTCCGCCATTGAGTAGGTGAGAAGCCCTTTTGCTGGATCTGAAACGTAAAACATGTTTGTCTTGCATTCTGCCGCACGTTGACTTTGATAGGGCATCAGTTTACCAGTTAGCCATGAGAAAATGCCGAGGATAGCGTTTCTTTGCGCGGGCCGCACATCGTACAAAATCACAAAGTGACTTTGCTCCCAATGCAGCAAACAGGGCAATGGTACTTGCGACAATAGTTTTTTAATTGTGATTTTTACACCGATGGAATGAAAACCAATGGCCTCAGCAGCTTCCGAAATGCCTAGGATTGATACACCAACCTTGCTTATTTGGGCCTTCTCCCTTAGGCTTTGAGCAGTATAGCTTCTACCATAGAATTTAGCCAATATGCGAAGACATGTCGGGCCGCAGTCCATTTGATCGAGTTGATAATAGTGTGGAAACTTCATCTGTGCCTGATTTTTTCCTCCCGGACGGATTGGTGGGTAATGCCTGTTCCGTACCTCATATACGCGTGATGAATCTTATGTAACCTATTGGATGGATCTTCGAACATCCATAAGACCATTTTTTCTTCACCTAGGCTTTCCGATACGCTGCTTGAATTGGGAAAACTGTCCATATTGGATATGTATGGATAGACCAACATTTTATTACTCGTAAGTCCAGACAAAAAGTCCCCCAGGCCTGTGGCGCTATCATACTGAGCGTCTAATATCCTCTGAAAGAATTTTCTGTAGATAATCAGAAACTGCATAGTATTGAAGTGGTTGATCCAGAATAGGTTATTGCCAATAGGCAGGGCGTGGGCGAATCCTCCACCAATGCGCTCAGTGCCGCCTAAGAGAATATCTGCTCCCTGTTGATGGGCTTCAACTATGTTTGGAATGAGTATATGCGGGGAATAAGACTCTGAAAAGACGTGCCTAGCATCGCAAAGGATAAGAAAATCATCATCATTTCTAATGCCTGTCAGTATTGTCTCCTTAATTTCAAACCAAGCCGTATCGGCCTCAGGGCAAGGCGTTTTTTGCCTTGAATAAATTACATTAAACTCTTTTTTTGCAGCAAACTGCGCCCGAATACGCGACAGACTGCGTTCATGTCTAAACAAGTTAACAATGTAAGTAGGAAGCACTACGTCAGCAAAGGTCTGCTGACGCGAACCGTTTCTGTCTTGATTAAATCCGTAAAAGTTGGCTCCGTCGATCAAATACTGAATAGAGCGGGAAGCATTTGCAAATAGTCTATCAACCCTTCCAATTTCACCATTCAGAGCCGTTACATCTGAATACCCAAATTCCCGTTGGATTGAAATGAAGGGATAAATGAGAAACAGCCTTTGTGAAAGTGCTGAGAACTTATAATCCGCTGAATCAAATATCTCAAAATTTGCTGTGAGGATAGTTTCGAAAAATTGCTTAAAAACGATAACGAATTGATTGCCAGTGTATCCTTCTATCCATAGCAATGAATCTGAAGTCTTGAATAAACTATGTACGGAGCTCACGCCCCCTAATAGAATATCCGCATCCCTCAACTTAGCCTCAGAGATACATTTGAGAAGGAGACTTCTTGAATATTCACCGGTGAACTGATGATCGTCTTCACAGATAAGAATATACTCGGCGTCTGTTTTGGCAGCATTTTCAACAATATATCTTATTGTCATCCAGAGACCTACTGAGCCTAATTTCTGTTCAATTGCCGGAACGATTTCGACAGCAAATTCACCCCTTTTATTAAACTCATTCAAAATATGAGCTCGTCGATCAACCCTATTTCTCAAGTTGACAACATAGGTGACAATTTTTTGATCCTGCATGTTAGTTAGATTCTTTCTTACAAATCATATGGTTAAGCTTGCAGCATGTGAAACGCCCTGGTGTAGCGCTCCGAGCCAGACAGTGTTCCTACTCGGATTAAGTAAGATGGCTCGTTTAGTCAGACAAAACATATCGCAAGTCTTGTGGATCGTATATGTCAGCTAGCAATTTTTGGTTATAGTAAATCGTCGGTGTGCTGGT
The DNA here is from genome assembly GCF_000023125.1 of Dyadobacter fermentans DSM 18053. Taxonomy (NCBI): domain Bacteria; kingdom Pseudomonadati; phylum Bacteroidota; class Cytophagia; order Cytophagales; family Spirosomataceae; genus Dyadobacter; species Dyadobacter fermentans. The sequence goes on along the minus strand of NC_013037.1, from coordinate 2,054,793 downwards.
TATTTCCATATTCCGGCACCACATATACATCTTTTCTATATTTATGAGTTGGCCTGATACCTTCGTAGGCAGCTTAAATTTTGCTCTCAACATTTCTACGCTACGATCCGGTGACAGATACCAATAGTCCATTGCCGAGAGGAGCAATTCTTGATCACCTGGCTCATAGAGCTCCAAAAAGTGCTTTACAGGATGGAACCTGGCATCTTCTGAGTTGGGCGGAGCGGTAAATATGATCCGAACACTCACGTTACTGTTCTCGCGAATCAGCAAGCTAATGGCTTTATGAGAAGTAGCACAATGAGGGCAGTATGGATCACAAATCTTCAGAATCTGATGACTGGCGGTATCTTTACCTAGTAGAATTCCAAGTTTATCAACCGGTAACTTCAAATGTGCCTGATTTACTTGCTGACCGTTAAATGAAAAAGGGTCAAATTTCAGTTTTTTAAGTTCAGATGTTAGCCGATCCTTTTCCATCATAAGTTTGTATGCATAGCGAAGCAGGCAGAGAGCGGCAAGGGAAATCCCTAGGTTGAATCCCAAAATAGCTATCCTTGTGAGCAGTACGCTAACTTTGATGTCGTCGACCATATACCATCGATTCCACAAACCAACTGACAGTAGTGCAAGCAACGTGCATTGAACATATAGACACAGTAAACACCATTGTTTCAGGGAATAAGCCTGGTAGTAGACTGAAAATGTTATCATAACCATGGAGAAGATATTCGTCCATGATAGTAGAAATAACAGCGCCCTGTCCAACGGGCTAAATACAATCAGTGATAGCAAGCACCCTAAAAAATAACAGCTCCCTAAGGTGGAAAGAGAAATCCCGAAAAGTTTGGCACCCGGACTCTTCAAAACTGCTGCGCAACTCACCCTCTTTGTTGGTTGACAGACCTTTTTAAGGATGGATGAATCTTCGCTGCATTCGACCCAAAACAGATAACCTGATATGGCAAGTCCAATTAAAAGTAGAATCTCGTAAGCTAAAAATGTGATAATCTGGCTATCGATTTCCCGGTAGTTATCAATTGAAACAAAGGCAACAACCAAAGGAAGGGAGGCTAAAATGGCTATTCTTAGTACAATTTCAATAAAGGAAACAACAAGATTTATTTTATAGCCCTTCTCTCCACTCGACCCTTCACTATCGACGATCATCGCAATCTTGCTCGGCCAAATAACGTCGAAATCCGGGAGCGCGACGAGTCGCCATCGACCGGATTCCAGTTCGTAAAATTCAATTTCTTCTGGCGTGACTGATTTGACTATAGTAGCCCGAAGTTCTTCCTTACCTACACCTGCAATCTGAGTAATAAGTGGGGTTGGCAGCTGAGGTAGTTGAGAAATTGATGTTGCAATTGATATGTTTTTTACTTGGTAGTCGTCCAAAATCTCGCTAATACCCAACAGATTAGATTGATAAGGATGTTCCTTTAATTTGCTCAAAAGTGCCTTTCTTGTAAAAGGAATATCCAATATCGAAAGTAGCTTGCTAATGATATCGAATGAATTGTCGTAGGATATGGGTATCGGAAGCAAATTCATGGAGGAAGTGATCTGTGGGACATAGGTTAGAAAGGGCAATCGTGCAGAATATCTCAAATTTTTTTCAAGATAAATGCGAGATAATTACACATTTTATCTTGTTATGTGTTTCAGATTAAGATCAGCACATTAACATATTCGCTGTACCCAGTTTAGAGCGGGACAGATGGGATTTTGTACGCACTCCATACAGACACTGTTATCGTATATCCAGCAACATTTACCCACAGGTATTGTCGGCCCGAAAACTGATCCGCCGGCGACTAGATTTTTTAACTGGTTACGGGTTAGAATTTCATCATTTGTGAAGTCTAAATCTTTCAACTTTAATTTTTTCATTTTATTTGTATTTAGATTGTAGGTAATAAAACTGAAACATATAAATACGAAACTGAATATAAAAATGGACTGTAAGTGCTATAAACCTTGCACTTTAACAACGATGCGCCTATTCAAACTTCGATTGTACTCGTTGTTATTTGGTGCTAGTGGTAAAAGCGGCCCGAGGATTCGGCATTGAATTCGACTTTCCGAAATTTTGTTATCCACGAGGTATTGTCTGATCCTAGCGGCTCGTTCTTCGGCTAACCTTAAATTCTTCTTAAGGTCTCCAACATTATCTGTGTGACTTTCAAGGGTTATTTTTACTGACCGATTCTCAGATAAGCAATTGAGTATCTTAGATAAATTCTTTGTTGAAGATTTTGACAAATTGGTAGTGCTTTGTTCAAATTGAAGCGATATGGAAATAAGGTAGCTGATTCCATATTTCGAACCGTACAAGGAGAGAGGCTCTTCTTTTTTTATACTCAAAATACTATCTTCGAAAATTTCATCATCTTTGATTAAAGTCGAAGTTTTTTGCAACAGTATAAAACTTCCCGGGACACAGTATTCATTGGAATATCGGTTGTGAAGAAAATTCGTGTAGCCAGTGTAGGTGCCTATAATTTTCTTCATATTATTTATTGTGTCTATGTAATACTCGCCGTTAAAGCTCTTTAAGCACCATGCCTTATTTGGAGACGAATCTTCGATAACCTCATTTTCGGTAAAGACAATTTTGTTTTTGGAAACGATACCTTGAAGTTTCATAATAGCATATTTCCCCTCATATATTGTCTTTGTTTGCCCACTAACCAAGCTATCTTTTTGTGTTATAGATACTTCGAGGTGGTATTCATTTCCATTATAGCCCGGAATGGTAATACGACCAAACCAACGACCAGTGATATTTTGGCATTTAGCAGATTGGCAAATGCACAGAAAATATATTGGTAAGAAGGCAATGGTATTTAATATGTTTATCACGACGAATAGGGAATTTGTTTCGAACTTTCCAATTCTAGCCAGGCAAAACAATTGAATGATAATGGAAGTTGAGTAGACTCGGTCGCAAAGCGTTCAGGATACGCCGTGTTACTACCTAGACAAACGTATATATTTTATTTTGTGGGAATTGTAGAATACGTTAGAGATTTACTCACCGGTTTTACAATTGATTAATTGTCAATTGATTGTAAATTTATTGCCTTTAAATAAACGATTATTGTTTTAAAATGTATTTATGAGTAGGTATCTGATTAGATGGCTATTGGTAGGGATTAACTTTATGGGAGATGCGGGATAAATGTTCTTTGTACATAGGGAGGCTTTTAATTCGAGGTAGTGTTTCTTATGGGGTAACAGCCTGCGAAAACTGATTCCTGGAAGGATTGGAAGGCATCGCTGTGAGATGTTTTGGGATGGATGGCCGGTCAGCGTTGAGATAATTGATGATTTGGTCTGTTGAATTGTTTCCCTTCAGATTTTTTCGGAAGAAGCAATATGCAATCAGGGGCAATATTATACCGCTGCCCTACCGCTGTTAACTATAAACTCGTCAAAATCTTTACTGGTAGGGTAAAGCAGTTTAGACCAGTTTTTGACGTTAAGTCCCATTTTTGGAGCTTATGGGTGGCCTTGTCACCTGAGGCATCATCGTCAAAGAAACAGTTCTGAGCTCATAACCACCGTTGTCGTTTTTGAATCCGACGGCGAAGTATGCTTTGGTACCGGGCATTGTCGGCCTGCTGGCGGGCGACTTCGTGAAGCTGGTGGGTATCGCATTCGTGATCGCGGCGCCGGTGGGGTGGTACGCGATGGAGCAATGGCTCGCCGACTTTACGTATCGGGTACAAGTGGGGCCGGGCGTATTCCTGTTCGCCATCGGGTCCACGTTGCTGATCGTGACGCTCACGGTGATTTCCCAGGCACTGAAAGCCGCCTTGATGAACCCCGTGCGCTCGCTGGCAAATGAGTAAGCGCACGAGGCTTTCTGTCGGAAAACCAAGCCGTGACGATCACTTTTGTAACGGCTTCACCGGCCATTCCGCCAGGGGTTTTACCGGTGCCACATCGGCCGACGCGGACAGATAGGCAGTAAAGCTGTGGCGGCTTCCGGCAGATAGTTTGGCCTCAAAACCCACGAAAGTGGTTCCCGGATTCGGCGCATCATAGTCATGCTGGGGCGCGGTAGGCCAGGTCCGGATGCTGATAGGCGTTTCTGTTTTGAAAATCAGCAGCATTTTCTTTCCATTCTGCGAAAGCTCTACGGATTTTTCGTCGACGATCCGCACGTCGGCGGCGGTGAGCATGTTCCAGCGCATGACAGTCTCTTTCGGGCCGCATTCGACCTCGTCGCGGATCACCACGTACCGCTCGCCGATGATGCCCAGCCCGCGGTTCACGGTCTTGGCCTGGCCCTGGTACATTTCGGATAAATTCGTGGTCACAATTCGGTCGCGGCCTTGTTCCCGCACGCCGTCGATTTTCGCATAGCCTTGCGCGTTGGTCAGCTGCCCGTCGAATGAGAGCACATTATGGGCGAAGTTGTTCAGCCTGAAAACCTGCCACCGCTGCGAGTTCTGGGTTCGGTTCCACAGGTCCACTCCCTTGGATTCGAGCGAATTGTAATCTTGCATTCCAAAATCCATGGCCCAGCGCTCGCCGAGCGCATCCACTACGAAAGAGCCCACGTCCATATGCGCGTGGTTGACGGAAGGCGAACCTGCTTTTACGCCCAGAAATACCGCGTCACGGTTTTCCCAGGAGCTCCGCATCATAGCCACGGGCGAAGGCCCCTGGCCCGCCCAGAACTTTTGCGCAGGCGCTTTTACGGCGGCAAGGTCAGTTTGCGTGCCCCAAATCAGCAATGCGGGCAGTATACGGTTCCTGACTTCCGTTTGGGCCGGTGCGGCAAGCAATGCTTTTTGCCCCCATAATAGCGACGGGTCCTGCGTGCGCTGCGCAAACCAGAACAGGGCGGGCGTGAGGCCCTCTTTCACGCCGCTGTCGCCCCAGTTGTGGGCAAGGCTTGTTGGCCCTACCAAATGCTGCATGAACGCGGCCGTTTTCAAAAACCCTTCCGAACCGGAAAGGCCGAAGTCCGTCCCCAGTGCTTTTTGCAATGCCGAAATGAGCAGCACATTGAAGCTCGTCCCGTAGCCCCAGTAGCCGAAGCCTTCGGGATAGGCGCCGTCGGGTTTATAGGAGTGAATCATGGCCTTCGGGACGCTCCCAACGGCCCTTTTTACCATTTGCGCGGCAATGGCAGGCTCATGTTCGGCCATCGCCAGTGCCCCGAATGTGATGCCGGCATTGCAAACCTGGTTCCAGTTGTGCTGGGCGGTAAGGAACGCGTTGTATGTCTTATCCAGCGATGGGTTAATGCCCTTGGTGAGCATTGCCTTTCGCAGGCGCGCGCGCGACTGCTCGCTCAGCTGGTCGTACAGCCAGTCGTAGCCGATGGCCACGGACATGGTCATTTCGGCCACGTCGAGGAAATGGGTAGGATTCCAGTCTTCAAATGCGGCTACGGCGAGCAGCTCTTTTTCGGCCCTTGCGAGATATTTGGCATCGCCGGTGGTGCGGTAGGCGTACGAAAGCGTAAACACGCGCCGGAGGCATTCGCGGGATTTGTCGAGCAGGCGTCTTCCGATTTTGATCCGCTCTACCGGCGCTTCGCCGAGCAGGCGGTCGCATTCGCCGGTGATGAGCTTGTGCACGGCCTGCCATTGCGGATGCTTCCCGATTCGCGCCATAAGCGCTTTTTCTTCCCCTTTCAAAAGCAGCAGCCGCGGATGCTCCTGCCGGAGGTTTTTCAATACCTGGCTGCTGTCCGGCGCGGGCTGCGCGGCAATGCCGGTCAGGGTGAATAATTGGATGAGCAGTATCGTCAGCGTTTTTTTCATATCTGTATTGGGTTAAAAATATCCGACCGGTTTGCGGCCGGTCGGATGGTATTCATGCGGATGTACTTATTCCCAACCGGGGTTCTGCTTGATTTTGGGGTTCTGCGCCAGCGTGTTCAGCGGGATAGGCCAGAGGTAATGTTTCTTTTCATCAAAAACGGGTATCTCATAGTCGGTGCCTTTGTACACGGCGATGTACTCTTTGCCCGAAACCGGGTCGATGTCCGATTTCATGGTCGTGCCGGCGAAGCGCTTTTTCGCCGCGTCGTTCCAGCGGACGCCCATCGCGGGGATTTCGAGTTTTTTGCCCTGTTTCCAACGAATCAGGTCGGCGTAGCGCTGGCCTTCCATGAACAGCTCGATCCGCCGCTCGCGCCTGATTTCGGCGATAATCGGGGAGATGCCGTCTTTGGTGTAACGTGGGTCAACCGGAACTTTGGAAAGCAGCAAATGCGGCATGCCCACCCGGTCCCGGAGTTTGTTGACGGTTTTGTCCAAATCCCCCTGACTGATCGTCCCCAGTTCCGCCGCGGCCTCGGCATAAATGAGCAGCGCCTCGCCCAGCCGCAGGGTAATCGCGGGCGACTCGCCTGTGTTGTATGCCTTCCCGATCATATCATCGGCATTGTAATGCTTGATAATATGGTAGCCGGTGGTCGTTTTGAAACCGCCGCCGGGCATGCCTTCCAGCATCGGGTAGGCGCGGCCGTCGGCGAGGTGGTATTTGTAAACGCCCGTGTCTTCGGGGTGCAGGATGGTCTGGCGCAGGCGCGGGTCGCGGTTTTCGAATGTACTTTCGATCGTTTCATCGCCTTTGTACAGCGGTGACAATGTGATCGGCAGGCCGTCGGTACACAAATAATCTTCCACGATGCTTTTGGTGGCGCCGCCGGTGTAGCTGAAATACTGCTGAACGTGGTTATTGATCAACCCGGTCCTGTATTTCCTCCAATAAATGACCTCGGAGTTGCCGGCCAGGTCCAGCATGCGGTGGTAGGCATTGTAATCGCTTTGCGGCTTACCGGTGTTGTAAAGGCGGTAGGGGCCGGTGTCCATCAGTTCAGCGGCCGCCTTGGCGGCTTCTTCGAGCCACATTTTGGAATCGCCCGCATTGTGGTATTTATTATATGTTCCTTCATAAAGGCACACGCGCGCTTTCACCAGCAATGCTCCCCAGCGGTTGATCCTCCCGGGCGCATTGCCGTCGCCCCAGCTGTTGGGCAGTTTCTGGCTGGCGAAATTCAGGTCGTCGAGCACTTTCTGCATGGCCTCGGCGCGCGGGGTGCGGGCGGCGTACAGTTCTTCCGAGTCGATGGTGAGTTCTTTTTCCACGAAGGGCACATCGCCGAACTTCTGCACCTTATCGGCGTAAAACCACCCGCGGAAAAGCCTGGCCTCGGCAATGTATTTGTCTTTGATCGCCTGACTCACTTTGGCGCGGTCGTAGTTGGCGAGGCCCACGTTAATGGCCCGCACGAAGTCCCAGCCCTGGTAGCCGAACCAGTCGGGGCTGGATGGGACGTTGTATTTCCCGGCGCGGATCTGCTGGAAAAAGTTGTGTCGCGGCTCGCGCGGGGCCATGTTGTCCGAAAGCTCGTCGAGCGACCAGATATTACCGAAATGGCTGTCGAAGCCCTCGGTATGGCCCATCATAATGGGTATTTTCCAGTCGTTGCGGGCAATGTTGTAAAGGCTGTTGTTGTAAACAGCCAGGTCGTTTTCGGTGTTCCAGTAGGTTGCATTGGTGATTTTGTCGATCGGCGCCCGGTCGAGGAACTCATCGTTACAGCCTGCAAGCAGAAGCAGGGCAATGGCCGTCAGGGATTTTAAGAATATATCTTTCATACAAATCTGATTTAAAACCAATTGAATCTTGTGTACTGATAAGCGCTGCTGCAACATGCTTCCTGCGAATGTGGCAGACCTGCCGTTGCGTTCGGGGACGCTTAAAAGGATATATTGATACCGATCGTTCCGATGCGCTGCATGGGGTATTCGATCGTCGGCGTCCGGATCGTTTCAGGATCGAGCGGTTTGCGGATTTTGGTGAATTCAAACAAATTCATCCCCGACACGAATACCTGCGCCCGCGATATGCCGATCCGGCCCGTGAGGTCGTAGGGCAATGTGTAGCTGAGCATGATGTTCTTCGCACGCAGGTACGAGGCATTTTGCACATATCTGGATTGCGGCAGGATGTTCTTTTTATCGCTCGTGGATATATGCGGTGCCGCGAAATAGGCGTCACGGTTGGTTTCAGACCACGTGTCGGTGATGTAGTACTTCTCTACGTGGCCCGCATTGAAAGGATAAAACCAGTTCCAGTTGCCGTTGTTGGGCAGGTAATCCGCTTTGCCGATGCCCTGGAAGAATGCGGTCAGGCGCAAGCCCTTGTAGCCGATGCTCGCATTGATGCCGTAGGTGTAGCGCGGCGACGAGTTTCCGATGATCTTGTAGTCGCCGGGGTTTCCAAGCGTGTTGTTGCCGGAGCTGATAATGCCGTCGCCGTTCAGGTCGGCATACTGGATGTCACCCGCCCGCCAGTTGTTGCCGAGGCGCGACTGGTTGGGGGCCGCCGCCACATCGTCGGCCGACTGAAATATGCCTACCGTTTGGTATCCCCAAATCTCGCCCAGTTTCTGGCCTTCGTAGTAAATCCCGCTGCCTTCGTTGGGCAATGCGCCGGAAGGGTTGCGGAATTTGGTAATGGTGGCGCTGGCGTCGGACAGGGCGAGGGTGACGTCGTAGGTCCAGTCGGATTTGAATTTGTCGCGCCAGGTCAGCGAAAGTTCCCAGCCTTTCGTGCGGAGATCGGCCGCGTTTTCCTGCGGAGCGGTAGTTCCGAGAATGTCGGGGTAGGCCACGTTCATGAGCATTTTCTTGGTGTCGCGGGTGTAAATGTCGAACGACATATCCAGGCGGCTTCTTAAAATCGTCAGGTCCAGACCGAGGTTTTTGGACGTGACCGACTCCCAGGTGAGCGTCGGGCTCACGAGGCCGGCGGCCGAAACGAACGGGATAAGCGAGCCTGCAAAAATGTAAGGAGCTTGTCCTGATCCCATTGTGGATACGGACGGATAGTAGATTTGCGCCCCCGTGCTCCGGTTCTGGATGATCTGGTTGCCAAGCGTTCCGAAAGAGCCTCTCAGTTTGAGGTTATCGAGCCAGCTGTTGGTACCGGTCATGAATTTCTCGTTGCTGATCCGCCAGCCGGCCGAGAAGGACGGGAAAAACCCGAACCGGTCGTTTTTCGGAAAGCGCGATGTGCCGTCGTACCGGCCGTTGAATTCAAGCAGGTAGCGGTCGCCGTAGTTGTAGGCTAGCCGGTAAAACACGCCGCGCAGCGCCACCTGCGACCTGCCGCCCAGAGTCTGCTGCGTGCCGGTGGTGGTGCTCAGGTCGGGCACCTGCGGGGTAATGAGCGAGCGGGCCTGTGCCGTGGACGATTGGTAATTACCCATTTCCTGGTTGTAGCCAATCAGCGCCATCAGCTGATGTTTCCCCAGGTTTTGGAATGTATATTCGGCAAATGTGTTGAGCACATAATACCGGTTGTATTCATTCATATTCTTGATCCAGTCGTCGCCGCTGAAACCGTAGCTGATCGGATTCGCCTCTTTCAGGTCCTGCGACACGATCTCCACCTTGCTCTGGACATCCTGGTACATATTGTTGTAGATGTTGTACGAGAAATTACCCGTGATCTTCAAGCCGGGGAGGGGCGTGAGTACGGCTTCCTGCGACAGCCAAAGGTCGTTTTTGGTGAATGTTTCGCGGCCGCCGTCGAGCAGGTAGGGGAAAAAGTTGGTCCCGCCGAAATACTTACCGATCAGCGGCGCATATTTATCGTGGTCGCCGGGCGCCATGTACTGCGGAAGGTCCGGAAACTGAATGGCCTGCAACGGGTTCACCCTCGCGAGTGAATTGATGTTCACGTCCCAGTTATAGAAGTGCGGCTTGTCGCTGTTTTGGGAATTGAAAACCACTTTTTCCGACAAACTGAGCCATTTGTTGACCTGAAAATCCGCTTTCATCAGAATGTTGTAGCGCTTAAACTTCTCATTGTTATAGCGCAGGTAGCCATCCTTGCTGTACCGCCCGAATGAAAAGAAGAATTTCGACTTATCGCCACCGCCCGAAATCGACAGGTCCTGCTGGTTGGTAGGCGCGTAATTGGTCATGATTTTTTCCTGGTAGCGGTTGTAGCCGTAATACTGCAATGCCCCGTCTACCACGCCCCATTCGTTTTCGGGAATGGGGTTTTCGGAGTATTTTTTCACGGCTGCCACAAACTGGTCGTTGTAGCTCGGAGCGCCCAGCGTGCGGATGTTGGCTGCATTGCGCGCCTGCACAAACTGGTAGGGATCGGTGACGACATCCATATTGAAAATGGGTTTGGCCAACGAAAACTGGGTGCCGAAATTCACCTGTACTTTGCCCGCCTTGCCGCTTTTGGTCGTCACGAGCACCACGCCGAATGCCGCGCGGGCGCCGTAAATGGCCGCTGCGGAGGCGTCTTTGAGCACGCTGATGCTCTCGATGTCGTTGGGATTGATGCGGTTAATGTCCATCGGCACGTTATCGACGAGAATCAGCGGCGCGCCGCCGTTGATCGACTCATAGCCCCGGATGTTGAAGCTGGGCGACTGGGCCGGGTCGCCATTGCGCACGGTGATGTTCAGGTTGGGAATCACGCCTTGCAGGCCCTCGCCGGTGTTGGCAATGGGGCGGTTTTCGATGCGTTTGGCATCGGCCACGCCCACGGCGCCGGTTACGTTCACCTTTTGCTGCGTTCCGTAGCCGACCACCACCACTTCGGTCATGAGCCGATCCTCGACCGCCATGTTAACGGTAATGCTTGTACGTTTACTGACCGCGATTTCCTGCGTTGCGTACCCTACGAAGCTGAAAACCAATGTCGGGTTGTCGCCCGGCACATCGAGCTGGAATTTACCTTTTGTGTCGGTGGTAGTACCGTTTGCCGTCCCTTTCACGACGACGCTGACGCCCGGCAGGCCGGAGCCCGATTCGTCCAGCACAGTCCCGGAAACGGGCTGTGCGAAGGCGGCAGTGCAGCAGGCCATGATGCCGAATAAGGCACAAACCAGCGGAAAAAATCGGGCAAAATTGAGCGATGGGTAGAAGTGTTTTTTTCTCATAAACGAAACGTTAGGTAGTGGAAAAAAAACTTGAAAAGTGCATCGTCCGGCAAGCCGGATAATCGCCCGGGTGAAGTCCGCCGCATTGCCGGCGAATTCATCCCGGCCTGTAATAAGCGGGCAGTTAAATATGCTGTACAAAGTAGTTCGTTGTACGCCTTTTACTGATATTTTTTATTGAAATAAGTCAAAATTACGTGTGGGGACTTTGGGTGTTGTAATCCGGTCGGGAGGGGCTGGGTTACAGTTCGTGCATGGGCGCTGGTTTTGTCTTTGCCCGCTGAAACAGATAGTTACTCATTTGTTCGAAGCCGAAGTCGGCGGGGATGGAATCCGCCAGTTGATGCAGCTCCCGGGAAGTCATGGCAACGGCTACGAAATGACCGCTCGACGTAGCCTGGCCGAAGTATAATGTACCCGGCTTCTCGTAGTACTGAAAGAACATGCACGGGCCGTCTGAAAACACCTCGATATCGTAATGTTTCCGCTCGAACCAGCGTCCTTCGACGTATGCGCTCAATGCCTTCAAGCTTTGTCCGGCCGAACGCTCGCAGTCTTTTACACGCATGGTTTTGACATGACTGGTTTCAAACAAATACCATAGATAGGAAGCCACGATAAAAAAAAGCAACCCTAAGAAGAAACCTTTCAAAATGTTCCAGATCGTGTTCATCCGACTTTGGCTGACGCTCGCGCCGGGATTGGGGCGAGCGCTTGCTTGCAAAGATGTGTAATTTGTTGCTAATCCGCGACTTTGGATTGCCAGAATACGAACAGCGGCGGCAGGGCCATTTCGAAAAATACGATGATGTCGAATGGAAAAGGCGGGAAACCGTAGCTGGCGATCGAGAGCATCCGGCCTACGGCCCCGATGAAAATGACGGTGCAAATGAGCCTCAGCTCGGCCGAGCGGCGCTTAATGTCGGGGATAATGGATAATGTACACACACCGATTCCTACCGAAAGGCCATTCAGGAACCGGAGGTTGCTGTCCAGAAGGAGTCCGGCGGGTTGGTCGGTTCCGTAGTAAAGCGGGTTATTGTTCCCCGCCATTCCCAGCAGGCCGGTAAAGATGGGCACCAGGGCACACACCCCGAGCGCAATTTGCAGCAGTTTTCTGTTTTGGCGTTTCTTGATCATGTTGCAACAGTTCCAAATGGCATTTCTCGTCCGCATGCGGAACCGGGCCGCCGGCATGCTTAACTTTGGCCTGCCGGCGACCCGGTGTTGTGCGATCGGGGGGCATTAGCCGGAGATCATGTCCTTTACCTTATCGATAAAGCCCGCGTCGGGTGCAACACCCTGTTCGACCTGGGCGTGGATTTCCTTGTCAGCCGGTGCCAGTACCGGAGCGCCGCCGGTAGGAACCGCTTTTTCAAAACGGAAAACGCCTTTGCCGTCGATGGACGCGCCTTCGGTCCAGCGGCCGGTTGCATTACTCATGTCGTTGACGCTCGTACTCAGGAAGCTGTATGCGACATTCTCGTGTTGAAGCGACGACGGGAAGCTGTTCGGGATAGGATAGGCGTCGGGCCCGAGCTCTTCGAGCACGGCCATCCATTGGTTCTGGTGCATGGTGTCGCGGGCGATGAGGAATGCGAGCATGTCTTTCATCCCGTTGTCGTCGGTCATTTCGTACAACCGCGTGGCGAGCACGCGGCCGGTGGTTTCGGCCATTACATTGGCATGCATATCGGCGGCAATGTTGCCGCTGCTTACCACCCATGAGCCATTAAACGGCACGCCGTTGGCGTCGGCGGCCATTGCGCCCAGTCCGGCCGAGAGAATATGCCGCGGGTCGCGTCCGCCCATTACGGCTTCGACCATCGGGTTGCTCATAGCCATCTCGTCCTTCACGGCGCTGGACGAACCTTCCAGGTTGAGGCATACGGCGGTAGCGAGCATTTCGATGTGGGCAATTTCTTCGGTTCCGGTTTCGAGCAGCATATCCCTGTACTTCTGAGGCCCCCGCGAGTTCCAGGCCTGAAACAGGTATTGCAAACAAACGCGCATTTCACCTTCGATGCCGCCGATGGCCTGTTGAAGCAATTTTGCGAATTGAGGGTTTGGTTTGTCGACCCTCACGGTGTACTGAAGCTTTCCGTCATGATAAAACATAATCTGGATTTTTTAGGTGAGAAATGGCGCCGGGTTACATAAAAACCGTTCCATCAGTGGCATCGCGGGCATGCTTTTTATGGGATGCCCGGTCGATTTTCTGATATGTTGGAACTGAATAATTTTAAGATGAAAGCTAAAACACTCACCATCCTGATGATCGCGGGCTTGCTATCGGCAGGATGCACAAAGAATGACAATGCGGAAGAAGCCGCTGATGCCGGAACGCCCATCGACACGGCGGTGGTAGGAAAGGACACGAGCCCGGTGAGCACCCGGAAAGACATTGAGAACAGCGACGAGCAAAAACTGACGCTGCCAGGCAGGGACACCACCCAAAGCGACGAACCGCGGCAATAATGGATGGGATTATGAAGCATCGGAATGCGATCATCTGCGCCTGCCTCGCGTTGGTTACGGCCTGCGGAGGAAGGAATACCAGCTCAAACGTGGAGGCGCCCGGCGACGGCCAGCCAGCCAAAGAGGCCGTGCTGGAAGCGGGAGCAGCCCTCCTGCAAGACAAAACGCCCCTGCGGGCTTTCAACGTTTACCTGGACGGATTTCACTTTTACAATGGAAACCTGCAAGCGCAAATGGAGGCGCACCATTACGTGCAGCAGCTGAACGAGGACGTTTACCAGGCAATAATTTTCGATGGGAATGGCAATAAAGCGAAGCTGATGGGCGTGGAATATATCATTACCGAAAAGCTTTTCAAAACGCTGGACGATAGTGAAAAACTGCTCTGGCACAGCCACCACCACGAGGTAAGCTCGGGAACGCTCATCGCGCCGGGTATTCCCGACATTGCCGAACACGAACTGATGGAAAAGCTCATTTCGACCTATGGCAAAACGATCCACACCTGGCACACCGATCAGCAGCGGCCCATTCCCGTGGGCGCGCCGATGATCATGATGGGCTTCACCCGCGAAGGTCAGCTGGACAAAGCGTTGCTGGCAAGCCGGGACAAACGTTTTGAAATTAATACCGAAGAAATTAAGAAACGAAGGAAAGATATTCCGCTACCGGCCGTGGACCCGCTGGCCAATGCCTGGGAAAAGGGCAAAGTGCGCCAGCTGGTCGTGAGCAGCAGGGCGGATTCGGCGGTACACAAGCATTAGCGCTTAATATTGCTGGAAGCGGTTTACGATAATGTAATCCACTTTTTTGTCTTTGAAATAAACTTGCACCTGCTCGCTAATGCCTTGTGATTGCGTGTCGTAAATGAAAATCCATGGCAGCTCTGCCTTTTTAGAATCATACTGGGCGTAGTCGTATTTGCTTCCCAGCACCACGCGCTGGAATTTATGCGCATATGCGTCCTGCACGCTCAGTGTAACGAGTTTTTGATATAATACTCCCAATGCATCGCCTACCTGGATTGCATCCGCGGCTTCGCCGGCTTCCGGCCATTGTGTAAGCATCGTGCCCTGGTTGAGCCGAATGCCGGTTACTTTGCCCGCAGCGAGTTGCAGCTGCACACCGTTAGGTGTATCGAACTTCTCGTCGAGTACCATCCAGTCGAAAAATTGCAGGCGGTTTTTCAAGTCTGTGACGTCGGCGAAGTAGTTATTGACAGCGCTGATGTAGGCTACCGTCTTTTTCTCGCGGTGGGCTTCCAGCACTTCGAAAGCCTCGTCCGCGGATGCGCGGATGCCAATGCCGCGGTAATCGCCCGTGGTGATGCTGTCCCTGCCGAGGTAGTTGACCCGTGGCTCAGGTTCCGGCCCGACGATGATCGGCTCGTCCGGTTCCACGCGGCAGCTGGTAATGGTTATTCCCAAAAACAATAAAGCAGGTAAGAAGAAGTTTACTTTCATGTCAGATCTAGGATTTGCGTCTGATTGGTGACATGAAGGCTGCTCAATTAGTTGGAACAGCGGCGAATATTTCAGGGTATTTCTGCAATCATCCCGCTCACTTCAAGCCCGACTTGCTGTATTCAAGAATGGACAGAAGCGTTTCGGAGATTTCTTTGTACGAATATCCCTTCGTGAACACGGCAATGCGGTCGCTGTCCATACCGGCCGATTGGAAGGCCGATGGGTCGGAAGTAGTGAGGAACACGAACGGGGGTAGGGTATTCCCCAAACCGCGGTGCGTAAGTAACGCGTCGAGTAATTCGAAACCGTTCATGACCGGCATATTGACGTCGCTGATGATGACGACGGGTGTAGGGTTGGTTTCCTGCAGATAATCGAGCGCGTCGTGGCCGTTACGGAATACTTTCACCGAATTTTCGAGGCGCAATTCGTCCAATGCGGTCGTGATCAGGAAGATATCGTCCTCGTCGTCCTCCACCAATACGATAGGTCCGGTTACATTCATAAGAGAGGTGGGTTAATTTGGTAAGGTAAATAAACACTGAAAACAGATCCCTGATTGATCTTGCTTTTCACACTGATGCTCCCGCGGTGCATTTCAATGATCCGCTTGCAAATAGCGAGCCCGATTCCTGTGCCCTTGAACTGATCCTGTGTGTGCAGCCGCTGAAACATCTGAAATATCCGGTCGACGTGCTTTTCGTCAAATCCGATGCCATTGTCGCTCACGTCCACCTGCACCCAGGTCGTTTGCTGGTCGAGGCCGTTGGCGTCGATCACTTCCGCGGCCGGGAAAGAATAGGTAATCTGAATGCGCGGGGCTGCCCCGTCCCTGACGAATTTGATCGCATTTCCCACAAAATTCTGGAACAGCAGCACCAGCAGCCGCCTGTTGCCGACCAGCGTAGCAGAGCCGCGTAGCTGTATTTCTGCATTGGATTCGCTGATTTCCTTGTCCAGATGCTCCCTTACCTGGTCCACGATTTCGAGCAGTTCGATCGGGTGCACGTCAATGTCCTGGTCGGCCGATATGCCGGAGTAATCGAGCAGGTCGCGGATCACGGCTACCATCCGCTCCGAGCCGGATTTGACCCGGTTGAGCAGGCTCGTTCCGTCCGCCGGGAGCAAATGCCCGAAACGGCTGTTGAGCATTTCGGAAAACACGATCATTTTGCGGGCAGGTTCCTGCAAGTCGTGCGAAGCCACGTAGGCAAAGCGCGCCAGTTCCTGGTTTTTGCGGTTCAAGTCCGTGATCGTTGCATCGAGTTCGATCTGGCGCTTTTGCAACACTCTTTTTGTGTCGCGCAGCTCGGCATTGTCGCGCAGCGTTTCTTCCACCAGTTTCTGCGCGTGAATGTTGACCAGGAAGCCCGCCCATTCGGGAAGGCCGGTCGATGAGTTGAGCACCGGGCTCATGGAAAGCAGATGCCAGATCCGCTCGCCGTTGGATTTTTTGGTCAGCGAAATCTCCATCGAAAACTCCGAATTCCCCGAAAGCTGCTCGCGGACCTGCTCCACGGGCACGCTTGGCTCGCATCCCGAAAGCCAGTTGATCCAGTTGCCGCCGACGTTCTGAATGTCGCTGCCCGCGAAAAGTTTGAAACCCTCGTTGGCAAAAAGAAGGCGTCCCTGGTCGTTAAGGGTAAACATCATCAGCGGAATCGTGTCGGTCAATGTCTGGTAGCGTTTTTCGCTCTCTACCAGTTTATTGGCCATTTCTTGCAGCTGCATGTTCAGCTGTTTTGCCTGCTCGTACGGAGTCACGGGCGGCATTTCGTCAAATAGTTTTTGCCCTTTAATAATGTACTCCCTGCTCAGCCGGGAGCCGACGGGCATTTCGAAGAGCAGCAAAATCGAATCCGGATCGACGCTGAAACCGCTTACCAGCCGGCGTGCGTAGCCCAGGTTCGGATTATCCCGCGCGATGTCGCCGATGGAAGTATCGACGATCTTCGCATATACGCTGTTTTTGCCGTGGGGTGTTTTGAGGAAACCCAGCATCATATGCGAGCGGCTGCCCTTATCGAGCACCAGCCGGCACACTTCCGAAACCGCCGTCGCAAAGCTGGTTTGATGCACCAGCCCCAACCCGGCAAACTCAGCCACCTGCATCGACCGCTTGTGGGCCAGCATCAGATCCAGGTCGTTGTCGAGATTCAGTTTGGTAATGACGTGCATAGGGCTAGGTTTTGACTACAACTACGGAAGTATCATCGGAATGACGTGCGAAATCCTTGTAAATGACTGCTGCGAGAATCGACTGGTCGCACCGGAACGCGCCGATGTGCTTGGAGGCATCCCAACGCGAGGAGACCCCGTCGGAGCAAAGCACCAGGTGCCTGCCGGCTTCCGATTTCACCGTCTGCGATTCGAGGTGCCGTGGTATGTTCACGCCTACGATGCCATTATAAGGCAGGTACGACTTGGACGAAATCGCGTCATGCAGCCTCGTGGAGATATTCCCTATCCCGCAAAACTGCCACGTTTTCGCAGTCAGGTCATACACGCCCACCGTGGCCACCAGTCCGCGTGTGCTTTTCACCTGGTGATGCATGTCGGTCAGGATCTGATGCGGCGTGTTGAAAAGGCTTTTCTGAAAAGCTTCCGCCGCTTTTTCCGAGGCTTGCTGGGCCAGTATACCGTGGCCGAGGCCGTCGGCCAGCATGACTTTCAGGAAATATGCATTGGCTTTCCAGCTGAAAAGGTCGCCGCAATACTGCTCGCCGGGTTTCGGAAGCACAATAGGATAGATTCCGTATCTGAAAGGATTCACTTTTGATGGGTTTTGCTTAAAAACTCTCACCATCAAAATCGTGCCCCAGCCCGGCACCGAGTAGATCTGGAACTGGTCGGATAACCGTTTGATAGCTCCTAATCCCTGTCCCAATGTCCCCGTGGTGGACACCCCGTCTTCGATCATCCGTGCGGGATCGCTCATTCCGGGGCCGCTGTCGATGCTGAGCACCTCCACGGCACGCGTGTCGCCATCCACAATGCCCCGCAGGATAATTTCCCCGCCGCCGGCGTGTTTGAGGAGATTGGTCGATATTTCACTGATAATAATGTCGAGTTCCGCCAGTTGCTTCGCCGATAGGGTCATTTTTTGTGCCAACCGGGATGCTTCTTTTTTAACGAGGGTGATCGAACTGCGGTCTTTCAGGTCAAACGCAATTTGTTGTGCACTATCCATTCTTCCACTTAATAATTTTAACGGTAGTGCCTTTTCCTACTGTACTGTCAATACTGAACTCACTCACCAGCCGCTTGGCGCCGGGGAGCCCCATGCCCATGCTCTTGCCGGTTGTGAACCCATCCTGCATGGCTTTTTTGATGTCGGCTATGCCGGGGCCTTTGTCTTCGAAAATGAGCTGTACGCCGGGCTCACGGCCCCGGGTTACGGTTTGGAGCAATACATTGCCGCCGCCTCCGTAAATGAGCATGTTTCGCGCCAGTTCGCTTACCGCGGTGATCAGTTTGGTTTGGTTGACAATCCCCATACCAAGTTTGGCCGCAACTTCTTTAACCCTGTTGCGACAAATCACCACGTCCCGCTCTTGACGGACGGAAAGGATTTCCCTAATATTCGTCGTTGTCGTCAACATCTATGTCGTCCGTTTCGTCGGGCATTCGCGCTGCAAGTAAAGCCATCCCGCGTTCTACATTCAGGGCAGTATGGACACCGGACAAAGGAAGACCAAGTTCTATCAATGTAATGGCGACGGCGGGCTGCATGCCCACCACCACTGTTTCTGCGTCGAGAATGCTGGACATCGCCGCAATGTTCCCGATGATTTTGCCCATAAACGAGTCGACGATGGACAAGGCGGAAATGTCGATGAGAACGCCCCGCGCGCCTGTTTTGTGCACCATCTGGATCAGATCTTCTTCCAGCGTGAGCGCCAGCCTGTCATACAGATCGACCTGAATGGTAACCAACAGGAATTTACCCATTTTCAGGATAGGTATTCTTTCCATATATTAATGTAAAAGGCCGTTACGGGTTCAATTTTTCTTTCTGCATACGTTTCACTTCCAGTTGCAGCGTTCCAAAAGCAAATTTCAAAGCGCCCGCAAGGGTGGCTTTTGTAACCATCTTGGAAAGATCTATGCCAAGGTGCACCACTGTTTGCGCGATTTCCGGGCGGATGCCGCTGATAATGCAGTCGGCACCGAGGAGGCGGATCGCATTTACCGTTTTGATCAGGTGCTGCGCTACGAGCGAGTCCACCGCAGGCACGCCCGAAATGTCGAGAATGGCGATTGAGCTCTCATTTTCCACGATTCCCTGCAACAGGTTTTCCATCACTACCTGCGTGCGGGCGCTGTCGAGCGTGCCGATGATCGGCATGGCGATAATGCCGTCCCAAACCTTGATGACCGGCGTGGATAGCTCGGCCATTTCGTCGGCCTGGCTGAGGATCACTTCCTCACGTCCCTTGATGAAGGTTTCGAAGCTGATGATGCCGATATTGTCGATAAATTTGCTCAGTTCCAGCGTAACGTCATACAGTTCACGCGGGTTGTCGCCCACAATTTCGGCCAGGGCCTTGAACAGCGCGTCTTTCAGCGAGAAAATATAGGTGGCCGTTTCTCTCGGCGAAAAACCCTGCTTGGCGCGGGAGAGGGTCAGCCCGGAAATGAAATCGAACAGCGGTTCGAGATCCACCGAGTAGATGTCTGTGATGTTTTCGGCGGTGATTGCTTTCAGGAGTACGTCCAGCAGTTCGGACGATTGTGCTTTGAGGTCGTCGGATGAATTGAAATTGCCCTGGAAGTCGTCGGCCAGTTCGCGCTGGTTTACCCAATTATCCAGTATCTGATCTTGTTTAGTGCGCAGAGACTCTACAATCGCTATCGTCATTTTTTGTGAAAGGTTAAGTACAAAGCGACCAAGGTAAGGATAAGGCCAGACAGTTTAAGTAACGCCCTCACTTATTTTCAAAAATCGTCTGTCCGCAGCCTCGCAGCGCGGCGGGAGGCGCAAAATAGCGTTTGATTTTGCCGGCCCGATTGCGAACTTTGGAGCATGGAAAAAAGAGGCGTGGGTAAGTTGGAGCCGGACAGCAGCGTAGTGATCCATCATTACCGGTTTCCGGACATTTGCCAGATGAAGGCGCACGAGGTGTCGGACAGGGCATTGACGATGGACGAGCAGGATTTTGCCGGTATCGGACGGGAAATTGCCGTCGAAGGCATTCACCTGTGGTACCAGTCCCTGAAATTCGCCCACCAGCGGACCTGGCAGATCCGGAACGATGCCCCGCGCGTGCAGATGAACTTCAACCTGCAAGGCAGCACGTCTTTCTATTCCAACAAACTGGAAAAAGTATTCGTACGGTTCAGCACCGGCCAGCATAACCTCATCCTCATTCCGGAAGGGGATATTCAAATGCACTGGTCGGCCGATGAGCATTCGGAGATCTTCTCACTCAGCCTTTGCACTGATTTTTTCCAAAGCCTTCTACCGCCTTCCCAGCGCCTCAGCCAGCATTTCCAAATGGGCATCGAGCAACGGCTGCCGGCATTTATGAGCATGCGCAACCTGCCGGTGACTGCGCAGATGGGCCGTATTTTGTTTGAAATACTCCATTGCGAATACACCGGGCACCATAAAAGCCTTTTTGTGAAAGCCAAAACGGTGGAGCTTTTGCTCCTCCAAATGGAACAGCACGAGCATTTGCCGCTGCCCAGCATCCTGTCCAGCCTGAACAGCGCACATGCCGAACAAATGCAGCTTGTGAAAAACATCCTGGACGAAAACCTGGGCCAGCAATGGTCGCTGAAAGAGCTTGCGCGGCGAGTAGGTACCAATGAATTCAACCTTAAAAAGTATTTCAAGGAAGTGTTCGGTGAGACGGTATTCGGCTATCTGCACCAGAAACGGATGGAAACGGCCAAGGACGAGCTCTGCCAGCCGGGATCGTCGGTGAACGACATTGCCCAGCGCATGGGCTACAAACACCCCACGCATTTCACGGCCGCCTTCAAGAAATACCACGGAATCCTGCCCAGCAGGCTCAGTAAATCCAATTACTCCCTCTGACGTCTCCCGTATTCCCTCTCGCGTCGTTTTCGGTTCGCGTGGCCACTTATCTTTGCATTTATTATTAGTCTAAATAAGGTTTTTCGTTAAATCACCCGTTTAAACGAAGGCCAGCAGGCTAGACCCCCGGACATCAGTAAATAATACAATGCTATTGAAACACGCTTTACGCATCGCAGCCATCGCCACGCTGTTCCATTTCAGTACGAATGCCCAGACGACGGCTACCAGGAAGGCGACGATTAAAGGAAAAGTGAAGGACGAAAGGGGCGCGGTGGTGAGCTTTGTCACGGTGCGTGTGGGCGATTCCAACATCGCTACGTTCTCTGAAACCGACGGGACATTTCAGCTGAAAGACGTGCCTTACGGACATCAGGACATCGTGATCACATCGGTGGAGATCGAAACCAAAAAGCTGAAACTCCATGTGATCAAGCCCACGCACGAGCTCAACCCCGTGGTGGCTAGGACCGCGCAGGAGCTCAGCGAAGTGAATATTGTCCAAAAGACGGAAAAGAAGCAGATCGAAACGCAGGGCTTTGCCGTGGCGGTGATCGAAACGAAAGAAGCATCGCTCCGAAACCTGAACACGAACGAACTGCTCGACCGCTCGGTAGGCGTGCGCGTCCGGCAGAACGGCGGGATCGGCTCACGGGTAGAGTATAACCTGAATGGCATGTCGGGCAGCGCGGTCGGGATTTTCCTCGACGGGATCGAAATATCGACCTACGGATCGTCCTTCAACCTGAACAATATTCCGCCGGCGATGATCGAGCGCATCGAGGTGTACAAGGGCGTGCTGCCCGCGCACCTCTCGGGCGACTACGTGGGCGGGGCCATTAACGTGGTGCTCAAAAAGGACGCTTCGCAAAACAACATTACCGCGGCCGTTGCCTACGGGTCATTCAATACCTTTCAGGCGGACCTGTCCGGAATTTACCGGAACAAGCGTACGGGCTTCACAACGAGGGGCTCGGGCTTTTATACGTATACCGATAATAGTTACACTACCTGGGGCAAGTTCTCGAAGTTTGTACACCCCGACAGGACCCTTGAACGCTACTATCGCGCCAAGCGCTTCAACAATGCCTACCGGACGGTCGGCGGGCGTTTTGAGGTCGGTTTTACCAATGTTAACTGGGCGGACCAGTTTTTTGTAGGCTACAACGTGTCGGACACTTACGCCGACATTCCACACGGTACCACCATGGCGCGGCCTTATGTGGGACGGTTTGGCGAGTACCAGGCGCATGTGGTGAGTTTGAATTATAACAAAAATAATTTCCTGGTAAAAGGCATGGCGCTGAATGTGAACGCCGTGAGAAGTTACCGCAGCACCTACGTGCAGGACACGGTAGGGCAGGTGTACAACTGGGACGGCAACCCGCGCATGCTCATCCGCAATGGAGAGGTGATCCCCGTGCCGCCCACGCCCGGAATGGGCCAGCAGGGAGCGAAAAGCATTGTGGAGGTGAACCGCAAGATCACCAACATGCGCTCGAACCTCGGCTACACCATCTTCCCCGGCCATCGGATATCCCTGAACCACAAGCTGGAAGCGACCGACCGAGATGATAACGACCTGCTCAACTCGGTGAACAAAGACCTCGTGACGGTGAGTAATGTAATGACCAACATCGTTGCGCTGAACTACGAGGCGCAGGTGCTGAACGACAAGCTGAAAACCAATATTTTAGGAAAATACACCTCCAACCGCACCATCCAGACGAAGCCGGAACTGGTGGAACAGGACGGCGAGAATGTGGTGAACCGGGTGGAAAGTAAAGCGGTGAACAACAATTTCGGATATGGAGCCACAGTGTCGTACAATGTGTTTTCCAAAATGTATGTCATCGGCTCCACGCAAAACTCCTATGTATCGGCAACTGAAAACCAGCTCTACGGCGACCCTGAGAATAACATTCTCGAAAACCTGGACCTGGTGCCCGAGAAGAACATCAACTACAACCTCGGCTTCCGGCACGGACCCATTCAAACGGGCAAGCACAAGCTCACGCTCTACGCGAGCGCATTCTGGCGGAACGGTTATAACAAAATCACCCAGCAGGCGGTGGAAGATCAGATCATCCCCGGCCGCGAAAGCGACGCGGATATCCAGGTGACGAAATATGTAAACATCGGACGGACACAGTCGAGAGGTTTTGAAGGAGAGATCATTTATGTGTACGACAATCGTTTGAATGCGCTTTTCAACTTCTCCAAGTTCGCCACACTGTTCAAGCAAAAGACCGACCAGAAGGGCAACCCGCACGATTTGTACGACTTACAATTACCCAACGAGCCGTTTTTCACAATGAACGGCAGCGTGCAATACCGGCTGAATGACAAGTTCCAGAAAAAATCCATCCTGAACCTTTATTATAACACCGGCTACGTAGCGCCATTCAATACGGTTTGGATGGAATCGGAATGGTTTACGACACCCACGCAATTCTACCACGACATTGGCGCGAGCTACCGCTTCCCCAGCGGCAAAATGGTAGCCAGCCTCGACCTGAAAAACATTCTCAATGCCGAAATGTATGACAACTTCGGCGTGCAGAAGCCCGGCAGAAGCATATCCATCAAATTGAATTATACAATCAGTAAATTTCTATAATCCGTTTCAATATGAAAAAGAGCCTGTTAAGCGCAGCTATTTTAGGTATGACCCTGGTTTTCGCAGGGTGTAATGATGATGAAGGAACACCCGGCCCGGGCCAGGGAACGCCGGAAAGCGAGAGAGAGTTTATTTCCCTTACGGCTTCTATTCCTGACGAGGCCGGAACAGCCGGTAACGGCGGAACAATGGCTTATGCGATCACGCATGAGCAGGCTGTAAACCCCAACTTCTCGGTAGACATTTATAAGGATGGTTTCGGTTTGAGATCCGCCCGTACAGCCCGCGTGCAGGCATCCGAGGACGGTACCGAGCTGTACAACATCCAGTATACCGGCGAAGACGGCGGTGTGTTTAACAAATACCTGGTAAAAGGCGCTAAAAACTATCAGGATACCGGCAACGAGCTTGACCTTTCGGACATCGTGGGCACATCGCCGCGCTGGACCAAAGCGGCCGAAAACATCGGCATAGGCGTGCATTTGACGGGAAGCACCACGGTTACCGAAGGCACCGCGCCGAACCACGTGTTTAAATACACCCGCGGAAAAGTGCGCATCGCCGTGATCGACCTCGAAAATGCACGGGTTCCCAACTCCACAGAATTCGACTTCCCATTCCCGGCTGAGCTCGAAGCGCAGGGATATTCGGTAGGACGCATCGACGTGCCGGTTTTGAACGAGGCCAAGGACAAAATCTACATTGGCTGCAACGTAAGCAAAATCGATCCTACGAAATTGAGCTACAATGCCAGCGGAAACCCGGTATGGGCTAACGACGCGGCTAACAGAGCGCTGGGCACGACAACCCTCGTGGTAGATTACCCGTCACTCCAGAACCCGAAGCTGATCTACTCCACAGTTTCTAAAACCAACAACCACTCGTACCGCACCATGACGCAGTACGTAGGCGCCGACGGCCATGTGTACCAGGCAACGGCTACCGGCGGCAAGGACATCCTGCGCATCAGCAAGTCAACCAACGATTATGACAATACCTACCACTTCGACCTCGACGCGGCACTGGGCCTGACCGGCACGCGCATCCAGGCTTGGAGATATATTAAGGACGGCATCGGGATGGCGTTGTATAATATTGCGGGAGAAGGTGGCTATATTGCAATGATTGACCTGAATGCAAAAACCGCGACCAAAATCGCGAACGATTACGAAGCAGGCCTGGACTTCGGTCAGTTCCAGAACCTGGCAGTGAGCGGCGATCACATTTATGTACCACTTACCCCAACAGGCGAAGCGGGCAGATTGTACGTGGTTAACTGGAAAACAAAAGAAGTGACCAAAGGTGCGGTGCTGGCAGGTCAGTCGGGATCAAGCTATCTGGGATCTTACTAATATTGATATGAAAAAAATCCTTCTAACCGCATTCATGCTGTCGGCGATGTTCGCCAATGCACAGCAAGGGCCCCGGGGCAACACGTTGATGAGCCCCGATTTCTGGAAAACCAAACCTACCGTGGAGCAGGTGAAGGCGGAAATCGCGAAGGGCAACAGCCCTTCCCAGCCGGATGCCGCTTCCTGGGACCCCACAGCCCGTGCCATCCTGAACGGCGCCCCATTGGAAACCATTAAGTTAATGGTGGAGCAGGAGGGGAATAGCGTGAAGAAAAAAACGCACCACAGCGCATCGTACCTGCATTGGGCGGCTGCGCGGGGGAATGCGGAACTGGTGGGCTACCTGATCGACAAGGGCTCGGATGTGCACTTGACGGATAGCCACGGCGCAAGTGTGATCGGCAATGCCGCAGCCAATGGCAACCAGGACAAGGGCGTTTACGAAGCGCTGTTCAAAGCGGGTGTGTCGCCCAAAGCAAAGTATGACAACGGCGCTACCGTGCTCATGCTGGGCGTGGCCGCCGACCCGGAACTTACGCTGACCGACTATTTCATTTCCAAAGGGCTTTCCATCACCGATAAGGACGAATACGGACGTACCGTAGCCGACTACGCTGCCCGCACGGGCAACCGCGAGCTGATGGAAAAGCTCATCAAAAGGGGCGTGAAGCCGACGGGCCAGGCATTGTTCTTTGCCTCGCAGGGATCACGCATGTCGAGCAACGGCATTGATACCTACAAATACCTGGTAGAAACGCTGAAACTGGACCCGAAAACGATCAGCAAGGACGGCGCAACGGTGCTGCACCAGCTCATCCGCAGACCTAATGCGGAGGTGATCGCCTACTTCGTGGACAAAGGTGTTGATTTGAACAAGGCTGATAATGAGGGCAATACGCTGCTCATGCTGGCCGCGTCGGGAAGGGACGTACAGCTCGTGGAGCAAACGTTGCTGCCGAAGGTCAAGAACATCAATGCAAAAAATGAAAAAGGTGAATCGGCATTGACGAAGGCCATTGCCACCGGATCGTCTGAAATGGCGGCATTGCTGCTCAAAAACGGCGCGGACGTGCAGGTGCTGGACAAAGACCAATACAACCTGGCCTACTACTGGTTCGAATCGTACCGCGAAGGTGCGGGACCGGGCGGTCCGGGCTCCGGTAGCGGCAATGGCCGTGAACGTGCCGAGCAGGAGTTTGAGAAAAAGCTGGAATTGCTGAAAAGCGCCGGTCTGGATGTGTCGGCTCCGCAGAAAAACGGCAACACGCTTTTCCACCTCGCCGTAGCGAAGGGCAACGAGAAGCTGTTCCAGAGAGCTTCGGCACTGGGCGCCAACATCAATGCGCAGGATAAGGAAGGGGCAACGCCTCTGCACAAAGCGGCCCTTACTGCCAAAGATGATAAAGTGCTGAAAGCGCTGATCGCGCTCGGCGCGAAAAAGGAGCTCAAAACCGAGTTCGGTGAGACGGCCTATGACCTGGCAAAGGAAAATAACTTCCTCGCGGACAATAAGGTAACCATCGATTTCCTTAAATAGTTATTTGCTTCCGCCGCATTGCAGTCAACCGTTTTTCCCGGGCGACCGCATTGCGGCGGATTCTTTTCACCCATTGAAATTATTGACAAACCAACCGATGAAGCATTCTTCAAGATTCCTTTTGCCGATTGTTTTCGCACTCCTTTTTACTGTAAACGCATTCGCGCAGACGAGCAAATACAAATGCCTTGTGCAAATGGACGGCTACCGCGGCGAGGCGGCCTACGTGGTGATTTCGCTCATTAATCCGCAGGGCGCTTACGACAAAACCCTCTATGTACTCGGTCCCGACAAACAGTGGTACAACACCCTGAAAGAATGGCATAAGTATCAAACCAAAACCAAGGCGAAACTCAGCGCCATCACGGGCGCATCCATCGCCGGCGGCGACCGTGCCGTGCACGTGATCGAGAT
Source organism: Dyadobacter fermentans DSM 18053 (assembly GCF_000023125.1). Classification (NCBI taxonomy): domain Bacteria; kingdom Pseudomonadati; phylum Bacteroidota; class Cytophagia; order Cytophagales; family Spirosomataceae; genus Dyadobacter; species Dyadobacter fermentans. The sequence continues at coordinate 2,027,935 of NC_013037.1, read as the reverse complement.
CGACGACGCGAAGCTCAACAAGGGTTACAAGCTGCGATTCGAATCGGCTGTGGAAGAACAGAAATACCATGTTACCGACGTCGAGATCCCGTTGACCACCGAAGGCCTCGCCGAGCGGGCTACCGGCAAGGGATATGTCCGTTTTGTAAAACTTAGTAAAGTACAGTAAACCCGATGACGCTCTCCATCTGGCGGTATGCACATTTGGCGCTGGCATTTGTATCCACGCTGTTTCTGGTGATCCTCTCGGTAACGGGCGTCATCCTTGCATTCGACGCGGTGAATGAGAAAATGCCAGCCTATCGCGTGAGCGATATCGACGGCATTACACTCGCGGAATGCATTCCCGCATTAAGTAAAGTTTACCCCGAAATCATTGAACTTACGGTCGACCATAACCAGTTTGTAGCAATAGACGCTACCGATGCGGACGGCGAGCCGGTGAAAGCTTACATTAATCCGCGCAATGGCGCTGTGCTGGGGCCTGTTGTGCCCAAAAGTGCGTTTATGCAGTGGAATATTGCTTTACACCGTTCGCTTTTCCTGAAAGAGACGGGCCGTATCGTGGTCGGGGTGGTGTCCTTTTTGCTATTCCTGATCACCGTTAGCGGCTTTGTGCTGATCCTCAAACGGCAGCAGGGGCTGCGCCATTTCTTTGATAGGATCAACCGCGATTTTTTCTCCCAATACTTCCACGTCGTCACCGGCCGGCTCTTCCTGGTTCCCATTCTCGTGATCTCGCTTACGGGCACTTACCTGTTTATGATGCGGATCGGCTTGCTGGAACAAGAAGCAGGCGAACCGGTGCCGACGGAACAGGCTGCCGATGCGGCATCTCTTGAAAAAAGCCAATTTCCGGTATTTCAGCAAACCAGGCTGGCGGAGGTGGAAAAGGTGGAATTCCCGCTGCTGGAAGACGACCCGGAAGAATTTTTTGTGCTCAAACTCCGAGACAAAACGGTCACCATTAATCAGATCGACGGCAGCATTGTGAGCGAGGCGGCACAGGCCAGGGCAGTTGTATTTGAAAAACTGAGTCTGGACCTGCACACCGGCCGCACGAACATCATCTGGGCCATTGTGCTCGGGCTTTCTTCACTCAATATCCTGGCATTTATCTACACCGGTTTCGTGATGACCTGGAAGCGGACCCGGACGAGCATTAAAAACCGGTTCAAACCCGAAAACGCAGAAATAGTGGTGCTGACTGGCACCGAAAACGGCAGCACGTTATTTTTTGCCAACCAAATCCACCGGCAGCTGCTCTCGGACGGAAAGCGCTCTTTTCTCGCCGAAATGAACCAGTACCGTGCCTATCCGCAGGCGAAACATCTCATTATTTTCACGTCCACCTACGGCCTCGGCAGCCCGCCCGCCAATGCCACGCATTTTGCCGCATTGGTAAAAAAAGTGCCGCAGCAGCAGGACATGACGTTCAGCGTCGTGGGGTTTGGCTCCAAAGCCTATCCCGATTTTTGCGCATTCGCGATGGAGGTGGATCAGCTGCTGGAAGGACAGCAATGGGCCAGACGCTACCTGGATCTTCACACGGTGAATGACAAGTCGCCGGAGGAATTTGTAAAATGGGTGCATGCATGGAGCGAGCAGTCGCTCACGGCCCTGGCTACGGCGCCAGCATTGTATACCACCCGGCAGGTAGGGCTGAAAAACCTGAAAGTAGTAGAAAAAACTTCGGTGAGTGCGGATAATGCCACTTTCAAAATCGTGCTCGCACCCGAGTCGCGGAATGGCTTCCAGTCGGGCGATTTGCTGGCTATTTACCCCGCGTCCGACAGCCGCGAGCGGTTTTATTCCATTGGACAAAACAATGGGATGATCCAGCTGATGGTGAAGCTCTACGAAGACGGCCTGGGCTCGGGATACCTCTACGGACTCGAACCGAACAGCACACTGAAAGCCCGCATTATGCCCAATCCGGGCTTCCATTTCCCGCAAAAAGCGACAACCGTGGCGATGATCGCCAACGGCACGGGCATCGCGCCGTTTCTGGGAATGGTGATGAACAACCGGGCGAATGTGCCGGTGCGGATGTACGCGGGTTTCAGGCACGACAACGAGCTGACGGCGCATTACAGGCAATTCGCTTCGGCGGAAATCGACGAAAAGCGACTGGAAGGCCTGCATATTGCCTATTCCCGCGGAGCCGAACCGCAATACGTGATGGACCTCATCCGGCGGGATGCCCTGTATTTCACGGACTTGCTGGCCAATGACGGCGTGATCATGATTTGCGGCTCGCTGAAAATGCAGAAGGACGTGGAGCTTTTGCTCGAGGATCTTTGTGTTTCAGGAAATATCCGCGGCCTGAGTTACTACAAGGACCGCGGTCAGATTTTAACGGATTGTTATTAAAATGCTTATAAGATCGCTGGTGGCTTGGCTGGCAATGCTTGCATTCGTGGCCGGATGTGCACTACCCGGCCATGCCCAGGTGACGGTGAAGCGCCGGGTGACGCTCATGGGGTCATTGTTCGACATCAGCATTACGGCCAGGGATTCGGCTGGCGCTCATGCGGAAATCGACCGGGCGGTGGAAGAAATCACGCGCATCGAAAACCTGATCTCCGAATGGCGCCCCGAAACGCAGATCTCCGAAGTGAACAGGAATGCCGGGATCAGGCCGGTAACGGTGGACAGGGAAGTATTTGAACTCACCCGGCGGGCCGTTCAATATTCCAATATGACCGGTGGCGCATTCGACGTGAGCATTGCCGCCATGGACAAGCTATGGCGGTACGATGGCAGCATGACCGAAATGCCCGACCCGGAAGCGATCCGGAAATCGATCGAAAACGTGGGGTTCCGGCACATCGTGCTCGATAGCCTGCATTCCACGATTTACCTGTCGCGACCGGGCATGAAAATCGGTTTTGGCTCCATTGGAAAAGGCTACGCCGCCGACCGCTGCCGCGAGCTCCTGCAAGCGCGGGGCGTGCCGGGCGGAATCGTAAATGCCTCGGGCGACCTGGCCGCATGGGGTGAGCAGGCCGACGGAAAACCCTGGGCAATCGGCATTAATAATCCATTCAAAACGCGGAAAATGGTGAAGGTTTTTAAAATCAGGACCGGTTCCTTCGCTACTTCGGGCAGCTATGAGAAATATGCCGAGATCGACGGCAAGCGATTTTCACACATCATTAATCCCCAAACGGGCTATCCGTCGACGGGCATTACCAGCGTCACCATCTCCGGGCCCAGCACGGAGTTTGCCAATTTCCTCAGCACGTCGGTAATGGTTCTGGGCGTGCCAAACGGCCTCGATCTGGTGAAACGTTTTCCCGGATATCAATGCCTGCTTCTCACCGATCATGCACGGATTGTACGCAGCAGAGGCAAATAACGCACCGGCTGCTCATTGCGACGTGCAATTATGCATGGAAATATCCGATAAGGGGGCTATTTTCGCAAATTGGTTTGTGCTGCTCCGGATAATGCGTTCCGATGGAACGGTATTTTTCCTGGTACCAACTGACCATAGTTTTTAACAGCGGCCCCCCAGCCTCAGCATGGAAGTCCAACGCGTCGGTTTTCACCAAAAGTGTTTGCCGAAGCGGTAATCACCCGATCATGAACATAATTTTACGAATTGTGCCGGCAGCGGTTTTATGCCTGGTTGTTGCAATTTATTTGGTGTACAACATCTTCTTCTCAGTCAACTTTCCATTTCAGGACGATTTTCTACTAATCCAATTTATTGAAGCAATATCCGGGCAGCAAATAGGGGTGGAGGGGCTTCTCACCGAGCTGTTCCGCACGTTCAATGATCATAAAGCAGTAGTACCGAGGCTCATAGCCCTGATCGACTATACCCTTACCGGGCACCTCCATTTCCGTTTCTACATTTTCCTGGTGCTCGCCAACATCATTTATATATTCAGTTTCGTATTTATCCAGTTCCGGAAAATGCAGCTCCCGCTGTATTATTTCCTGCCTGTCCCGTTCCTGTTTTTTCACCCGCTTTTCCATGATATTTCCGGCTGGGCGCTCAACGGCATGCAGCATACGTTTCTCACGGCATTCACCGTCACGGCTATTCTTATCGCCTCCGGGCGTGTGCGCGGCGGCTTTTACCTGGCGATGTTCTGTTGCTTTCTGGCCACATTCACACATGGGAACGGCGTGCTCTCGTTCCCGGCGATCATTTTTTATTATTTGTGTTTAAAAGACCTGCGCAAGGCGGGTTTGACGGTCGTGTTCATGGTGATCTGTCTGGTGATTTACCTCGCCGGATACGAATCCGGGCAGGCGGTTGATTTGCCCAAAAGCATCGGCTCGTTCACGCTTTCGTTCTTCGGTTTTATCGGTTCGGGAATGTCCATGTGGTCTTATCCCGAGACGCTGTCGATGTTGTGGGGGCTCGTCATTACTGCATTCATGATTTACCTGATCGTGAAGGTTTTAATGGGGTATTTCAAAAAAGACGTGGTGATCAGGACGGGAACGGCGGAGCTGTTGACGCTATTTGTCTTTATCGCCGTGACCAGCTTTGTAATCGCTCTGTTCCGGTCGTGGACGGGAAGCACACTCGCAAGCCGTTTTCAGATTTACGCCGCATTGTCGACGGTGATATTTTACGTGTTTCTGGTCGATTACCTGCCGTTTTTCAGGAAAAAAGGAGTGCTGGCAACCATTCTCGTGCTGAGCGTCGGCTATTGGGCCTATTCCTACTACCGCTACACGGGTGTGGTCGCGAACAAGAAAACGACCTACCTCGCGGACGTCTACAACTGGACCACCAACAAAAACATGTTCTCCGTCGAGAAAAGCATTATCCGTAACGGCGACTTTTACCTCTCGCCCGCCTACGCGAAGGGCTTTTTCCGGCTGCCGGCCCCGGTCGTTGCCGAACGCCAGCTCGATTCCATGTTTGCCGCAACACCCGAAGGGGAGGATTTCAAGGTGTTTCTCGAAACGTGGACCGTAGAGCGGCCGCTGCGCGAGGGGAACGAGATCATGGAGATGTTTTTCCTGACCAGCCACGACGCGCCCGCACCCAGGGCCCTACTCAGCGACCGGTTCCTGGTCCTCCGCAGCCGTGACGACAATCGCATTCACCTCATGTGCGCCAATCCCAAAATAGAGGGCCGCAAAAAGGTGTTCACGGGCCGGGGATATTTCCAGCCGGGCTTCAACACACTGCTCCGCAGCGACGACCTGAGCCCCGGTGGCTACGACCTCGGAGTGCTGGATGTGGCCGGTCACAATGCCCCGGTTTTCCATCGCCTCGACCGCCAGTTGCAGGTCGCCGACGGCCGGATTTCCCTACGGTAAAAGCCGCGCATTCAGGCAGCAGGCAGGCAGTGATTCTCTGTCGATATTTACAATTTCGTGATACGAAGTTGTTCGATGTCTGCTCATTATAATTCGATCCGTCAGCATCAAAATTAAAAGTAGTTCGTCCGGTTGCCATTCCGCAAAAAGGTAACCGGTCGTAAATATTACTTATTTTGGCTGCACAATGGATTAACTCACTTACCCCCCAATTATGAAGCAATTTTTAGTGGTTGATGATCATCCTATGATGCAGATCAGCCTGCAACTTCTATTGAAAGAAATTTTCGAAGGTTGTAACGTACACATGACGGCTTCGTTTCAGGATTCACTTGCGAGACTGGACGAAACCAACATCGATTTGATCGTGCTGGACCTGGGTATTCCGGGCAGTGCGGGTGTGGACATGATCAAACAACTGCGCGAGCGACAGCCGGAGGTGCGTATTCTGGTGTTCAGCGCGCGTGACGAGTCCATGAACGCGCCCATTTACCTGCGGGCGGGTGCGAATGGTTTTTTACACAAAATGTCCTCGCAGGACGAAATACGGACTGCTTTGAAGACCGTCATCAACGACAAAAAGTACGTAAGCAGCCAGTTGCAGGCACAAATGCTCGAAGCCCTGACTTCCAACAAGGCGATTGACGCGAACAGCTACGATGGCCTCTCGCCGCGCGAAAAGGAGGTCTTGCACAAAATGCTCGACGGCGACACGATCAAGGAGATCAGTGAATCGCTGCGCATGAAGCAGTCCACTGTAAGCACCTACAAAGAGCGGATCATGCAGAAAATGGAAGCAACCAACATTGTGGACCTTGTGCGCAAAACGCTTTGGTATATTGATTAACCTGTTCATAAAGAGGTTAGTACCGGTCGGTTAGCTTTGGAATGCCAGTTCCACTGCCGTCGACCGCTCATCTGACCGCATGCAGACGGCGATTCCGAGCATCGTGGAGATTTCCTTTACCAGAATGAGCCCAATGCCGGCCAGTGGCGCGATATCCCGCTGCAAAACCGGTTCCCCGGTTTTGGAATTGAACCATTGCACGATAGCGGGCGGTACCTGGTTGCCGGTATTTTCGATCGACAGGTGCGCCTGCTCGTGCTGCATGGCGCTCCTGATCACGATCCGGCCGTTGCGCGTATGTTTATTAGCGTTGTCGATGAGGTTATGCAGCACCACGCCCAGCAGGCCGGGGTTACTCACGATCCCGGCCGCTGCATTCAGTTCCAGTTCGAGGGTATTGCCCTGGCTGTTGATCACCCCTTTAAATAATGCAGATTTCTGCACCACGAGCTGTCCGAGGTGGATCGTTTCCAGCCTCGACAGCTTGTGCTCGACAGGCAGCTTAGTGAATTCAAGCAGGTTTTTGACATAACCATACATGGTTTCGAGGGACTTGGTCAGCTCGATGCTATGGGTTTCCACGGTGTCGTACTCCTGCCGTTGGAGCAGCTCACAGATGTTCCTGGACACCATGAGCAGGTAATTGAACGGCGCGCCGATATCGTGCGTGATAGACGCCACGAGGCGCGATTGGACGTACAATTGGTGCTTCAAGCTTTGCTGCGACTCTTCTAGGGAATGGAGCGTTTGGTGCAATGCGTGCGTCCGTTCGGCCACGGCCTCTTCGAGCAACTCGTTCTCGACCTTGATCCGTTCCAATGCGAGCCGCTCATTCTCCCTGCGCTGAAAACGCGCTTCATAGTCTCTTTTGAGGTACACCGCCGCGGGGATCAGGACAATGCTCATCAGCACGCCCCGGCTCGACAGCATCATCACCCGCATGGAAAAGCTCCGGGACGTACGGAAAGGGAAGTCTTTAAAATAGGGATTGAATGTGAAGAAAAAGACATTGGACCAAAAGCAGCAGCAAAGTACCGACAGCACAATGCCCTTCCAGCTTTTGACCCGTCGCCGGATGTAATGGATGCTGTACCAGCATGTGAGCGACATCAGGAAAATCACGATTTCCGAGCCGATCAGGTTAACAGGGTCATTCAACTGCCCTTCGGAAATGCGGGCCGGCAATACGAATAGCGGGATCGAGGCTGCCACGGCCAGGCCCGCTTTATGTAGATGGGTATTCATTAAACAGCATTTTGGCGCGACCAGACTTCGCTTTGCTGCAAAACTAGTCTGCAAACAGAAATAGTTGATAAAAAACGTTGGTAACCTGACGGCAACAGACAGGGGCCCGCATACCTGCGGGCCCCTGATGATAAACCGGACGAATGGTGATCGGCTGTTAGCGGTGGATCAGCAGTTTCTGCGACTGGGCCGCTCCATTGTGATCTACCACACGCACCACGTAAGTGCCGGGCGTGAGCTTCGAAATATCGATCGGTTCTGCACCGGTCTTTTTCAGCACGAGCACCGAGCGCGCATCGAACAGCTGTACTTCCGCCACATTTCCTTCCTGTGCCGAGCGCACAACGAGCTCATTGGCAGCAGGGTTAGGGAATACGGAGAACAGGGTAGCCTGGTTGTTTTTCGTAACGACGATCCGGCTGTATGCGAAAGTTTCGTCGGTATCAACCATTTTCAAACGGTACAGCGTCACCGGGGCCAGCGGTTTTGCATCAGTGAATGTATAGGTTTTGCGCTCTGAGCTTTCACCGGAGGCGGCTACTCGCCCTATCTGCACGAATTTCTTGCCATCGGCACTGGCTTCTACTTCGAAATGGCTGCTATTGGTCTCTTCGCCGGTTTCCCATTTGAGCTGCACCTGGCCTGCTTCCTGGTTGGCAGAGAAAGCAACGAGCGTCACGGGCAATGCACCTTCTGCATACTGGTACACCACACACGCACCCGCGCTTACGTACGTTTGCACGAAGGTCTGCTGGTTACCGCTTCCCACCACGGTCACGCCACTTTTAGAGTCGCCCTCTATCACCAGTGATTCGTTTCCTTTGAAAGCGCCGTCCACTAAAAACGGAGCATAGTCGTAACTGCCCGTCGCGAATGAATACTCGTTGGGCCAGCTGATTCCCGATGTGCCGCCGTAGTCCTGCGTACCATCGTAAGCTGGCAAATTTCCGGTTTTAGGGACATCGCTATTGACTTTCAATGTCTGGCTTTTGGGCAGTGCCAGGGTGATAATGCCCTGTACCGAAATGTCATATTCGTCGGGTGTTCCCAGGTTTTCGATCCCGATAGTGGGGTGCCATACCGCCCCGGAGGCGAAGATGTTGACGGCAACCGGTTGCGGCTCCACGCTGGATTTGGGGAGGAGCAGATCCTCTTGCCATACTGTTACCGCGGGCTCTTTCATGGTACAGTATGTGATCGTGTTGGGTTTCGGTTGCAGGCCGAGCCCTTGTGCTTCAACGGGCGTTACGCCATCGACGACAATCTGATCGGAATAGTTCGAACTGTTTGCTGCGCTGTTTACCGAGTTGTCGCTGCCTGCGCGCTTCGGTACAACGGAATATCCTTTGGTTGGATACACGTATTCCAGAAAGTACGCTCCCGCGGTAGCGGCACTCAGTGCAAATGTTCCGTCGCTTTTGCTGATGGTCGTGCCAACAACTTTGCCGTCGGAGGCGAGCAGTTTCACCAGCACGGCGGGTACTACGGCCTCCGAAGGGTCCCGGATTCCATCAAACGGTTTCTTTTCCTGCCATACTGTGCCGGTGATCGACACCGGTCCCTGGGCAACTGCAGCACTTCCGAAGAATGCCAGATTGAAAAATGCAATTAAAGTGGATGTAGAGATTCTCATGATTATCCTTTTACGGTTTCATGCAAACCTACTTGGCTGTGAGCGCGGAAACGTAGCGAAATCGCCTTTTGTAATAGAATTTATTGTACCCGGCATTTAGTAATGTTTCCATGCTGATGCGCGGCTTGTGGCGGGTTGTAATGCGAGCCTTTAGGCGCTTGCAACGATCATCAGTGCAAGCACGGAACCTGCAAAGGGTCTCCGGTCGGAAAGTATAACGAACTTTTCAGCCGGCGATTTCGACCGGCAAGTAAAAAGGCTCATGCACCCGGCTTTTGCGAGGGTTAATCCACTAATTCGTTACCAGCAATTGGATTCCGAGTCCCTGCATAGCGCCGATCCTTTTTCGGAACCGAAAGTCCTTCAAAAGAAAGATTTTGAGGCACTTTACAGGTTGTATTGGCAGCGCTTGTACAATTTTGCCCTTTCCAAAACGCACGACAGGGACGTTGCGGAGGAAATCGTACAGGACTTGTTTGTAACCATTTGGGAAAAACGCCGGGAATTGCGGGTGACAAACTACCAGAGCTACCTCTTCGTGTCGGTGCGCAACAAGGTCATCAACCACTACAAGCAGGCAATCTTTGCAGATCTGGACAGTGCTTCTGATTCCGTAGCTCCCGATTATCCGCTGTTTCTGGAAGAGCTCGACGCTGCATTGAGAAACGCCCTGGGCCAGCTTCCCCAAAAAACGCACGACATCTTCTTTCTCAGCCGGTTCGAGGGAAAATCGGTGAGCGAAATTTCCTCTCAGCTCGCAATCCCCGAACGTACCATCGAATACCACATCACCCAGGCGCTTCGCCAGCTGAAAGTACTGCTCCGCAACAGTACATCCATTATCATTGCAGTTATTATAAATATTAAATTTTAAAGATTACATCGCGGGTTTTGATTAATAAATATAAACTTTTGATGATTTCTTTATCCCATTTGCGGTTGGGGGCCACTTTTTTGTCCTTTTAAAGACGACATCATGCGGCTATGACAAAAAAGAACTTTTATACACTGCTGAAACGGTACCAGGCAGGCACCTGCACGGACCAGGAGAAAAGGCTGGTGGAGCAATGGTTTTTAACCCTCGACGAAGAGATTCCCCATTACGACAGTGCGGACAATGAGGCCGTCGAAGAGCGCATCTGGACTGCAATCCAGCAGCGGACCGACGACCGCAACGGGATTTTCAACCTCTCATGGTGGAAGTGGGCCGCCGCCGCCGTGGTTTTGCTCGTGGCAGGCTGGGCCACCTACCGGTACCAGGCAACCCAGCCGCCATCGCTAGCCGGGGCATCTGCGGAAAAAGTCACCCGCAAAAACCTTGTTACCAATACCAACCAATCCAATGCCCCTAAGGCGTTTCAGCTGCCCGACGGTTCCGAAATCCGGCTTTCGCCAAAGAGCAGTATCAGCTACGAACCCCGGTTCGATGGCGTGCAGCGGGAGGTTTACCTCGAAGGAAATGCGTTTTTCCACGTGCGGAAAGACTCGCGCCGACCATTCCTGGTGCACACGGGCGACGTTGTGACCAAGGTGCTGGGCACCAGTTTCTGGGTGAAGGGGATGGACAACAACAGCGCCATCGAAGTGTCGGTGGTGACCGGGAAGGTGGCCGTATCGCAGCATACCGGTCCGGACCCGGCCGGCACGGGCAAAGTGGCAAATGGCGTGATCCTCACCGCTAACCAGCGGGTTAAATACACATCGCAAACGCATACATTCGAAACAGGCCTGGTAGCGGCGCCGGTTCCCATGCCGGTCGATAAGGCGGGCAACAAGGTGTCGGGCTCGTTTGATTTTCAGGAAAGTCCGTTCAGCGAAGTGATCGGGAAGATAGAAGAAGCCTATGGGATTGAAATCATCCTGGAAGACGAAACCATCAAGGGCTGCATGTTCAGCGGCAACATTACCCGGCAACCGCTGTTCACCAAGCTGGATTTGCTTTGCAACTCGATAAATGCAAGCTACGAAGTGCGCGGAACCCGCATATTGATCAGTGGGAAAGGCTGCTCAGGTATCAACTAAAACCTATATCCGATATGATGTAACATCCCTACAAAAAAGAAAGAGCCGAAGGTGTTGCGAGCACTTCCGACTCTGAATCTCCCCTTTTTGCGTCTAACAGGTTTTCATTAAAAAATTAATGAACGGAGAGGGGTTTTGCCAAACTTTTTCAAGCATTTAACAAAACGCTCAAAACTAATGAAAAAACGAATACGCCTCCATCCTCTCATCGTGCAAATTATGAGGATCACCATTCTACAATCGATTTTACTATGTATCGGCATTTCGCTGGGGTACGCGCATGAAGGGCGCACCCAGGACCTGCTCGACCGCTCCATTACGATCCGGGCCGAAAACACCGAGATCCGGAAAGTGCTCGCGCAAATCGAGAGCAAGGCGAAGGTGGAGTTCGTGTACAGTTCCAATGCCATTGGCGCCGATCGGAAAATCAGCGTGGTGGCCATTGACCGGAAGTTATCGGACGTTCTCAATATGGCTTTGAAGCCCCTCAACATTACATATAGCATTGTCGGCGGGCAAATCATGCTGCGGAAGGTGCCGGAAAAAGCAGCAGAGCCCCGGCCGCAAAAAGAAGAGGCGGTGGTGGCTGACAAGCAGGTGTCCGGCAAGGTGACCGACGCGAAAGGCGGAGCGTTGCCCGGCGTCAGTATCATTTTGAAAGGCTCCCAACAGGGAACGATCTCCGATGCCGACGGTGCATATTCAATCAGCGTGCCGGATGAGAATGCCGTGCTGGTATTTTCATTTGTGGGCTACATAAGCCAGGAAATCGCCGTCGCCAACCGCGCCCAGGTGGATGTGATGATGGCCGACGACGAGAAGTCGCTGGATGAATTGGTAGTGGTGGGGTATGGAAAACAATCGACGCGGCAGCTTTCGAGCTCCGTCGCAACGGTAAGCGGCAAGGATTTTGCGGACCTTCCCGTTTCACAATTCACCCAAAAATTGCAGGGCAAACTGGCGGGCGTGCAAATATCCCAGGCAACCGGCACTCCCGGCGCGGGCATGACCGTGCGCATCAGAGGGGCCGCTTCCCTCAATGCCGGCGCCGATCCGTTGTATGTGATTGACGGAAACCCCATTGTGGGCAGCATCAGCAATATCAACCCGAATGAGATCGAGAGCATCAGCGTACTGAAAGACGCCTCGGCCACGGCCCTGTACGGTTCCCGCGCAGCCAATGGGGTGGTGCTGATCGAGACCAAAAAAGCAGTCGCAGGCCAGACGCGCATCGATTACAGCGCCTATTTCGGGATTCAGCAGGTGCCGCAGCGCGGCCGCCCCGATATGATGAACGCCCGCGAATTTGCCACCTGGCGCAAGGAACTGGCCGAGGAACGCGGCCTGGATGTGGACCCGGTGTTCCAAAATCCTGAACAATATGGCGAGGGTACCAACTGGTTCAATGCGATTACCCGCACGGCCCCTATGACCGAACATAGCCTGTCGCTCAGCACCGGAACGGAGAAGTTCAGCACCACGGCGACTGCCGGGTTTTTGAACCAGGACGGCGTGGTGCTGGGATCGGGATACAAAAGATATTCGCTGCGCATCAATACCACTTTCCGGCCTGTCGAAAAACTGACCATCGGCCTGAACGTGGCACCGACTTACGCTACCAATACCAACAGCGGCATCGACAATGTAGGTGGGGATTTCAACGAGGCTTTGCAAACCTCCCCGCTGGCGCCGTTGAGAAACCCGGACGGCAGCCTGACGCTGAAAGCGACTTCTCCGGGCATGTTTGACACACCCAATTATGCGAGAACGCTTACCGACCGCGTGGTGAACAACAGCAATACCCGTATCCTGTCCAATCTTTTCGCGGAATATCAGCCCATTAAGGGCCTGTACCTGCGTACATCGGGCAATATCGATATGGGCGATTCGCGAAACTTCCTGTTTAAGGGAACGACCACCGGCGAGCGTGGCGTCGGACTTTACAAAACACCTACCTCGGCGTTGAGCGAAAGCTCCTATCTCTCGTGGGTGAATGAAAACACAGCGAATTATACAAAAGAAATCGGCGACCATAACTTCGATGCATTGGTTGGTTTTACGGCGCAAAAATTCAAACAGGACAATAGCGCTATCAACGGCAGCAATTATCCCGACGACAAAGTGCAGACTATCAGCGCAGCCGGGACGATCACCGCTTCGAGCAGCATTCAGGAATGGAGCCTGCTGTCTTACCTCGCCAGGCTGAATTATAATTTCAAAGGGAAATACCTCGTGTCGGCCTCGATTCGCCGCGATGGCTCGTCCCGCTTTGGCGCGCAGAATCGCTGGGGGAACTTTCCGTCGCTGTCGCTAGGCTGGATTTTGTCTGAAGAAAGCTTCATGGCGGATATGCGCACGATCTCGTTTCTGAAACTGAGGGCGAGCTACGGGGTTACCGGCAATTTTAATATCGGCAATTACAGCCACATTCCTACCATTTCCACTGCGAACTATGTGTTCGGCGCAGGCGTGGCCGGGGGCAGGAGGGTGGATAATCTGGCCGATGAGGGCATCGGCTGGGAGTCTAACAAACAGCTCAATATCGGGTTGGATGTGAACCTTTTCAACGACAGGATCAATGTTACCTACAACTATTACCGCAAGAACACCAGCGATTTGCTATTTAACGTGGGTGTTCCAAGGGCTTCGGGATATTCGAATATCCAGACCAATATCGGTGAATTGAAGTTCTGGGGACATGAGTTCTCCGTCAGTACGACCAATATCCAGCGCAAAGCGTTGAGATGGACTACCGATTTCAACATTTCGTTCGACCGGAACGAGGTCGTTTCGCTCGGAAACAAAACTTCCAAACTCATTACCGGCCCCGGCAGCGGCGTGATCGGCGGCTCGCACATTACCATCGTCGGTCAGCCGATCGGAATGCTTTACGGCATGGACCATTTGGGGGTTTATAAAGATCAGGCGGATTTCGACCGTTTTCCCAAGCATACCACGTCACAGGTGGGCACGGTGAAATTCCGTGATGTGGACAACGACGGTGCCATCACGGTTAACGACGCGACGATCATCGGCAATCCGCATCCTAAATTCATTTTCGGGATGACCAACTCGCTGCAATACAATAGCTTCGATGTGTCGGTTACGTTGTCGGGTACCTATGGGAATGATATCCTGCGCGGCTCGGAGCAGACGCTCACCAACCTCGACGGCGTATTCAACGTGCTGGCCGATGTGAAGGACCGCTGGCGGTCGCCCGAGAACCCGGGCAAGGGCCGTTATGGAAGCCTGGCGGCAGGCACCACCGGCCTCGAACGCGACTGGTGGGGCAGCCAGATGTTGTACAAGGCAAGCCATATTTCGGTGAACAACGTTACGCTGGGCTACACCGTTCCGCTGAAAGCGACCAGGGGCGTGAAAAGGCTCAGAGCTTATGCGAGCGTTCAGCAGCTGCATATTTTCACCAAATACCCGGGAGCCAACCCGCAGGTTGCCGTCAGCACGGCGTCCACCGGTCTGGGTATCGACGGCGGCTCGTATCCCGTACCGCGCACTTGTACGATCGGCGTGAACGTCGGATTCTAAACATTTACGTAAAATCTTAATCAGATAAGGTCATGAGAATAAAGACCATACTATTGTTTGTGGCAATATCCGCAGCACTGGGCGCTTGCAGCGACTTTCTGGACATCGCCCCGAAAAATGCCGTAGTACCTTCCAATTTTTTCCAGTCGGAGGCCGACTTCGTTCAGGCGGTTAATGGCGCGTACGCCCCCTTGCAGTCCATGTACAACAATTCGTCGAGCTGGGCGATGGGCGAAATGCGGTCGGATAATACCCATTTTTTCTACAACAACGACTTCCGCTCACCCATGCCGGAGGAAATCGACGAGTTCGTGAATGGCGCCGAAAATACGGTAACTGCCGACCGGTACTACATCAATTTTGACATGATTGCCCGCGCGAACAAGATCCTCTCCGTGATCGACGACGCCAATCTCGACAAGGCAAAAAGTGATAATTTCAAAGGACAAGTGCTGTTCCTGCGCGCATTGGCGTATTTCGATCTGGTGCGTTATTACGGTGGCGTACCCCTTCCGCTGACGCCAGCTACGGACCTCGGTTCGGCTACATTGCCGCGCTCCACCGCAGAGGAAGTTTACACCCAGATCATCGCCGACGCCACCGAGGCCGCTGCATTGCTGCCGGTCAGGGCTAACCAGGAAGCCGGCCGGGCCACATCGGGAGCCGCCTGGATGTTGCTGGGCGACGTGCACCTGACAAGGAAAAACTGGGCAGAAGCCGAAACAGCGCTTTTGAAAGTGACTGGTTACACGTTGCTGGGCGACTACGCGGCTGTTTTTAGTCCTTCCAATAAAAACAACCAGGAATCCGTATTTGAAGTCCAGTATTTACAGGGAACATCGTTGAATTTGTCCAGTTCTTTTCCCTACGCATTCGTCCCGCTCACACCGGATTACACAAAGCTGACATTGGGCCCGGTCGGCTCGCAGTCGGCTTCCGGCTCAGGATGGAACATCCCTACCGACGACCTGCTGGCGTCGTACGAAAGCCGCACCGCCGACAAGCGGTTCAGTGCCTCCATTGGCTTCCTCACCGGGCCGTCAACCGTGTCGGACACCAGCTATGTGAATTTACCTTACATTAAAAAATACCAATACCCGCATTCGGTTTTTAACCAAACCAACACCAATTTTCCGGTTTACCGCTATGCCGAAACACTGCTGATGCTGGCCGAAGCGGCTAACGAGCAGGGCAAGCTAGCCGACGCGCAGCGATATCTTAACCAGGTGCGCACCCGGGCCGGGCTGGGCGACTCACCGGCCAAAGACCAAACGGCACTCCGCGCTGCGATCCTGAAAGAGCGGCGGGTGGAGCTGGCATTCGAAAACAAACGCTGGCTGGACCTCGTCCGGACGGGCAACGCCATTTCTGTGATGAATGCTTACGGAGCAAAATTGAAAGCAAATCCTGCCTACTTCTACCTTACGCCGGCGTCCTACACGCTCACGGAGGACGATTTGCTTTTTCCAATACCGTTCCTCGAAATACAAGTCAATCCCGACTTGAAGCAGAACCCAGGATATTGACTTTTAAATACCTAACCTACTATTCCTAACCCTTAACACAGTTGTGATCACCGGAAGCGGTGATCACTCCAATCGTTTTATCCAATGCGTATGAAATATCATTCCGTTAAATTCGCCTTTACTTTCCTCATGGGCGCCTGCGCGTCGCTATCGGCGCAAGCGCAGCAAAAAGAGCAGCGGGCGTCGCCGATTGTATTTGAAAAGAAAATGATAGCCTCTGAAAGCGTCGAATCCGTCGGCGTTGCCGATGTGGACAACGACGGGAAGCCCGACCTGATCTCAGGGGAATTCTGGTACAAAGGCCCTGAGTTCTTCGACCGGTACTACATCGCAGAAGTGAAACGGGAAAGAGAATACTGGGACGATTTCGCGACTATTCCTATGGACGTGAACGGCGACGGCAATGTGGATTTTATCACCGGCGGCTGGTTCAACAAAAGCCTGATATGGCGGGAAAACCCCGGCAACAACAAACCCTGGAAGAGTCACGAGATCGACGAAACCGGCAATGTGGAAACGGCCCGCGCCTGGGATATCGATCAGGACGGTTACCCGGAAATTATTCCTAATAACCCGAACCTGCCTTTGAAATTCTACAAACTGGATCGTACGCCTTCCGGGAAGGGTCAAGGCAAATTTACCAAAGTGCAGGTGGCTGATAAACAAGGTCATGGCTTGGGTTTCGGAGACATTAACGGCGATGGTCGCGGCGACCTCATCATCAGCTCAGGCTGGCTGGAAGCGCCGAAGGACATCATGAAGGACAAATGGATTCTCCACAGCGACTTCACTTTTGAAGACGCGAGCGTGCCCATGATCGTGGCCGACGTGAACGGCGACTCGAAGAATGACATCATCGTAGGCCAGGCGCACAGCTACGGGCTCGACTGGTACGAACAAACCACGAAGTCGGGAGCCATTTCGTGGATTAAACACACCATCGACCCGTTTACCTCTCAATATCACACAATGGATTGGGTGGATCTCGACGGCGACGGCAAAATGGAGCTCGTTACCGGCAAGCGCTACCGGGCGCACAATGGCGGCGATCCCGGCGAAAAGGATATGGTCGGGCTGTACTATTTTCAGTGGAATGGCGAGGCGTTCGTGAAGCAAACGATCTCGCACGGGCCTTATGGCGATGGCAAGGGAATCGGGGTGTATTTCTCCATCGCTGACCTCAATGGCGATAACCGAAAGGACATTATCGTGGCTGGCAAGGACGGGCTGTGTGTCTTTTTCAATCGCGGCAATGAGTAGGGGAATCCATTTTCTGCACGCATTCGAATTTATAATCGCGTGAATATCAAAACGGAATCCTAACCGCAATCATCCCCTGCCGCGGCCGGAGGCGGAAGCTGCTTTCCGCGATCGTGAATGCGGAATTGACGATCGAAAGGTAGCTTTGCGCGTTCGTCAGATTAGTGCCCCTGATTTCGAGATCGATCTTTCTTTTGCCGAAAGTGTAACGGTAGCGGAGGTTGAGATAAAACTGATTTTGCCGCGCGCTTCCCCGGGTGGCATATTGCTCGGCGTCCACGCGTAATGCGTGTGCTGCGGCCGGGTAGATGTCAATACCCAGTTGCAGCTGCGTGAGTGCCGTCGCTGCGCTGCGCTGAGCGGCAACGGCATTGCGGAAAAAGCTCGCATTGCCCGACAGGTCGACGCCGAGATACGTCGAGAACAGGGTAGAGGCTGAGAGCCCCACACGGTAGTTCCGGTTGCGGACGGTAACCGTGCGGTCGGTCACGATCTGTTCGGAGCGGGAGAATCCGGCGTCGCCATTCAGTTTCAGTGAGGTTTTGATTGCGCCAAAATACTTTCCTACGCCCAGATGGACATTTTTGGAAAGCTGGACATTGTCATTGAGAATATAGGTAAGTTCAGCGGCACCCGCGGAGTCGATACCGGTGCGGTATTGCAGATTGTTCTGTATCCGCAGCACCGAACCGGCCATGTTGAGGAACACGAGCGAAAGCGGGTTTTTATAGTTTATCCCAATTCTTCCCATCAGTATCCTGTTCTGCGGAATGGTGCCGTTGGTTCGCTGCACATTGCGGTACGATCTTATAATGAAGCCGCTGTACACCTGCGATGGATTCCCGAAATCGTAGGCATAGTTCACGCCCGACGTGAGGTCTGTGTATTCCGTCAGCCGGTAGCGCACCGCCAGCGAAGGCTCGAATGCAGGCCGATGCTGCTTCTGAAAGCTGTTTTGAACAAAATCCGACACCCTGAACGTATGCATTCGGAAGGGCAGCGTCAGTTCTACCTGCCATTTTGAAGATTCATAATAGCCGCCGATTTGTGCAAATGACGTGAACTGCGCATATTTCAGGTCGTTTCGGAATGGGTGGCCGTGCGTGCCAGCGCTATCGCCCGCGCTGGTACCGATTGCGCTGTCGAACCGATGTTCCCGGAAATTTACGCCCGCCATTGGCGTAATGGCTACCGCCGACAGTTTCCGGGTAAAGCTGACGGAGTTCCGGGTGTCGAATTCCGCAGTGGTTGCATTTTGGGAAATAGATTCGAGGCTTTTACCCGCATTGAAAAGCGCATCGAAAACGCCGGGGCGTACGAGCAGCGTTTCCGGTCGCCGGTAATAGACTGTTTGCGAATGGATATTCAGCAGCTGTTTTCCCGCATGGGTGATAATGGCAAGGCTGTTTTGCAGCTGCGTGTGGTCGTTTTTCAGTTTCTGGTTGGTGGGAAGCAGGTTCCTGCTCACATCGCCGAGGCCGCTCAGTTGCCCGAACTGCCCGCTCGCATTGCTTTTCAGAAAAAGCCGGTCCGTATTTTTTTCAATGGTCAAATGGGCATTCAGCGACCGGGTATCGGCGCGGTTGGTGATCCGTTCGTCTATTTCGATCACGCCGGCGGGTGTTAGCAGCCTGGTATGGTTCCTGCCGGCCTGCCGCTGCATTTCATCCCGCAGGCCCAGGCCCAGTTTCAGTTCGGTCTGGTCTTTTGTTTTTTTAATCAGGTTGAATGAGGCGAGGTGCGAACGGTTGTCGAGCCAGCGATCGGGGCTGATCTGGGGGGGATTGAGTGGCTGAATGCCCGTTACCGGCGCGGGAATGCTGATTTGGGTTGTTTTCGTCAATACATCCAGTTGCCTGTAAAGGTCCGTCCCTGCATTATTGCTTTGCACGCTCGCGATCGCCTGGAAGCTCCGGTTGAAGATCATCGGCGTTGCATTCACATCCCACAATGCCGGGCTCAGTCCTGCGCCCGCCCGCGCGCTGCCGGTGGTGGTGACTTTTTTTAGCTGTATGTTCAATGACGCTTTGTCGGAAAATGCATTGGATTTCAGGATTTTAATCGGCTGGTCGTTCTCCATTACCTGCACTTTTCTCACGGCGTCGGCCGGGAGGTTCTCATTCGCGAGATTGTACCGGCCTTCCAGCAAATCGAGGCCGTTGATGTAATACTTCCCGATCGGATTTCCCTGATAGAGTATCTGGCCGTTTTCCTTCACCTCAATGCCGGGCATGCGTTTGATCACGTCCGAAATGGTCCGGTCGGCCTCCGTGCGGAACGCGCTTACCTGGTAGTCGATCGTGTCCTTCCGTATAATCACCGGCGGTGCTTTCACGGTCAGTTCTTGAAGTTTTAATGCACTTTCCTTCAAAACCAGTTGTACCGGCTGCGTTTTGTTTGCGACTATGAACAATCGCGCATCGAAACCCAGGCGTGTGGCCTTGATCGTGAGCGTATCGGCCACCACGGAAATTTTTAATGTAAAACTCCCATCATTAGCGCTGAATGTGAAGGCTGAAATCGTATTGTTTTTCTGAATAATCGCAATGTTCGCATTGGGAATCGGCGTGCCGTGCTCGTCCTGCACCTTGCCCGAAATCGTCGCTTGGGCGTAGGCGCGGAAGCACCCGATTTGCAAGAGGAGAATCAGGGCCGGGATGATTCGCTGGGCTATTCCGATCTTCAATTGGGGAAAAACTCAATTGGGTTGTTGTCGGATTTGATCTTTTGCTGCACCCGCTGGGCTATTTCGCTTCGGCCCGATGTAAACACCACACCCGACTGCTCGGCGACGCCGATGGGATTTGCACGGTATTCCTGCTGCTTTTTAATGAATGTGCGCTTGTCGGTTTTTACCGATTGGGGCATCTGTCCGGCCAGCTCGCGCCGCGACTGCGTCAAGCCATTCAATACAAAATCGTACTGCTTTCGCGAATCGGTGAGGCGGATGATCAGGCCGGGCAGCCCGCAAAACTTGTATGGCCCTTCGCTGACAGGCACGGCCTCTGTAAACCAGGCGTCCCATTTTCGCCCGCCGAATGCCGTCGTGGCCCGTTGGGCCGGATAGCCGGTAATGGTCATAGTGTCCTGGGTTAAAGTCCATTGCAAATGTCCCGCGGTTTCCGGATAGGTAAAATAGTTGTGGTGGATCTGGTCGGTTGTATGGACGGCGTTGCAGCCTTTTTTGACGATGTTGAAATTGAAGTCCGTCCGGTGCGATTGCAGGAACGACATCAAATCCCGGCGGTTTTGGCTACGCTCACTGGCCACGATCGCCGAGTCGGACAGGAATCGGTTTCTGCTCTTGAACAGGGATTGCTCCTGGTTGAAAAATAGCAGAAACGTCTCCGTTTTGGCACCGGTATTGGTGCTGTCCGGGAAAAATGTGAGCTGGAAAGAACAGGTAACGTCGTAAGGAACCGGCGTGGATTCTTTGCCCTGGCTCATTGCAAAGCCGGAAACAAGTATCATTAATGCGACAAAACCGAATCGTCCCATATCAGATTATTTATGTTTTAAATAGGAATATATTGTAATTTACTGATAGTTCACAACTTGTCACCGTTTCATGCCTAATTTGTGACGAAAGCGTTCGCGTACCGACTGCGAACGTCACCTTTGAAACTGACGACAGTCATGAATCCGCGTGCTATTCGTGGCCAATTTTGCCTTCACATTCACGCCAAATGCAATGATACCGGCGCTATCGGAATGGCCGCCAAGCTTACCCGACCGCGCCGGCCAAGCCCTTTAGATATGACCAATAACCCCCAACCGTTCCGCATTCTCGTTCCCTGCGACTATTCCGAAGCTTCCCGCCAGGCGCTCGACGCCTGTGCAAAATTCGAATGGCATGTGCCGGTTGAAGTGTTTATCCTCACCGTCGACGACCCGATGCGCGCAGCAGGGGCATTTGCCGAAAGTCACCTTGCGGAATGGCTTAATGCCTTTCCCGCTACCATGCAGGTCCGCCTGTTGCAGGAGCGCGGCCGGTTCGTGACCGTCGTGCTCGACGCCGTTGCCACGCAAGGCATTGATCTCGTGGTGGTTGGAACGCGCGGTGCCCGGGGTTGGGAAGGGGTGTTTATGGGCTCCCACGCCGAGCGGATCGTGCGCGTATCCCCGGTTCCGGTGCTTGCCATCCAGCGCAGCCCGCGCTTTGCAGGGCTGCGGAACATCGTCGTGCCGATCGATATCGATCGCGATCCGGCGGAAATGCAGGCGTTTTTAACCGAGCTGGGCGAATGGTTCAGCGGCCGTTTTTATCTCTTGTATATCAACACCGACCCGGCCGTAACCCGGCAGGCCGCCTCCGAGCTGCTTGCAGCATACGACAGGAAGCTCGGGCTCAGCAATTGTGTCAATGCGGTGGTGCACGCGGAAGACGTGGTGGACGAAATACTGAAATACGCGAGCCTGGTGGGCGCGGATATGATTGCCATGGGCACGCTGGGTGACCCCGATCCGGCGCATATGTTCCGCCCGAGTATCGCGGCCGATGTTGTGAATCACGGCCGGATACCCGTTTTGGCCTATCCGCTGAGGCACCGGCGATCTATTGCGTCCTGAAATACTCGACAGGGTTTCGCATGGCCGCTTTCAGCGCATGCCCGAGAACGGTTGCCGCCGTAATGAGCACGGTAATGCCGAGCGTTGCCGCCAGCGACCAGGTATTGGTTGGAATCCTGTGGGCGTACTGCTGCAACCATCCGTTGGTAAGCCACCAGCCAAGCGGTGCAGCCACCAGGAAGCCGATCAGGATCAGGCGGCCGAATTCTTTGCCGAATATCCACAGTAATTGCCGCGTTTTTGCGCCCAGCACCCGCCGCACACCAATCTCCTTGGCGCGTCCCTCGGCCATAAAAGTTACCAATCCGTACAGTCCCAGGCAGCTCATAGCCATGGCAATGCATGCAAATGCCTGTACAAATCCGGCCAGCAACCGCTCCATGTTCAGAAACGACGCCAGCAGGTCGTTCAGGTGATCGGCCTTATACACCTGGCGGGGCATGGTTTCGTCCCATACCGCCTCGATGGTCTTTAAAGTGGAAGCCGGGTAGTTGGGGGACAAGGTTAGCACGGCCATGGTCGTATGCCGCAGGTCGTGCACAAGGGTAACAGGCATGACGGGCTGATGCAGATCGCCGCTCCGGAAATCTTTCACAACACCCACTATCACGCGGTCCTCGTCTTTGACCCGCATAGTCTTGCCCACAATGGCGTCCGCAGACGAGACGCCCAATTGCCGGACGAGCGTTTCGTTCACCAGCACCTCCCGGGCCGTCGTGTCGGTAGCCCGGAAATTGCGCCCCGCGACGAGCGCCAGTCCGAATGTCTTCAAATACTGTTCATCGGCGGCGCGAAGGCGCGTTTCGAACGCTTCCGGCCTGGATGGAATGTGGTAACTGAATGGAACGGGGCGGTTGTACGGGGAGGCCGGAGGATCGCTGGCATAAGTAACTTTTTCGACGCCGGGCAGCTGCAACCAGCCGTTACGCAGCTGATCAAACGGGGCAGGAGTGGAGCGTGAAAGCCAGACGGTCAGTTTCCGGTCGTGATCAAAACCCCAATCTACCTTTTGCATGTATTTCAGCTGAGCGGAAATGACGAGGACGATGATCAGAAAAAGCTGTGAGAGTACGAATTGCCCGGTGATGAGCGTCCGCCTGATGGTGAATCCACCGACTGTTTGCGTCGTCAGCTGACCGGTAATGGCTTTGGTAGGGCTAAACCTGGACAGTACCCAGGCCGGGTACAATCCCGCAAGCACGATCACGCCGGCCACCAATGCCAAGAACCATTTCAGTCCCCCTGGCTGAAACAAATCCAGGATGGAAATGTCCGGATGCAGCATATCTACCTGTTTGGCGAGCGTACCATTCACCAGCGGCATGGCCAGCTGCACCAGCACGAGGGATACAATCACCGCAAACACGGTAAGCAATGCAGTTTCAAGCAAAAATTGCCTGATGAGCTGAAACTGGGTGCTGCCGACCACCTTGCGCAACCCTACCTCTCTGGCCCGCTGCAATGCCTGGGCGGTGGCGAGGTTAATGTAATTGACGCACGCAGCCAGCACGAGGAGCAGCCCCACGGCGATCAGCGCATATAAAACCGGGCGGGGCGCCATGCCGCTGCGCTCGTGGTTGAGGTCGGCGAGGGGCAGCATGTGGTAGGCAAACTGCGCCGCTCGCGCAGCGGGAAGGTTCTTTTTGCGGATTTCTTCCAATGTGGTTGTCAGCTTCGCCGGGTTGGTGCCGTCGCGCAGCAGCACGAAGCACATGCTTTGCAGGCCTTCCCAATCCTGCATGGTCCCATTCTGCTCCAAACCGGGAATGGTGGCATAGGATATCAGCACATCGTAACGCAGCTGGGTGTTGGCAGGCGGATTTTTGATAATGCCGGTTACGGTAAGCTCAGCGCGGTTGTCCAGCCGCAATGTCCGGCCCATCGGATCGGCGTTATCGAAGTATTTGCGGGCATACCGCTCGCTAATCACGACCGTATTCGGCGACGATAGGGCGGTGGCAGGGTTGCCGGACACCCATTCGACCAGGAAATGATTGAAATACTGAGGTTCAGCGAAACACACATTCCGGGCTTCGTTGAACTTCTTCTCCGCCCCGGCTTTCGCGGCCGGGACGCTGATCGTCCATCCGAAAACGGTTTCGAGCCTTGTGGCACTTTCCACGAACGGGTAGTCGCGCCGAAGCACTTCCGCCAGCGGGCGGGGCGCGGCGTCGGTTTGCATGACGTTCTCCTTTTTAATGTCGGTCACCACCCAGTACGACCGGTTCATGTGCGGATGGTGGCGATCGAAGCTGAACATGTAGTTCACCACCAGGAAAATCACCAATCCGCTGGCAAGCCCGAGTGCAAGGCTTACGACGCGTATCAGATTAACCTGGCGCTGCCGCCACATGCGGCGGAGGGAGAGAGTGAGATAATGTGCGAGCATAAACAGTGGTTTAGGTGACGTTGTAATATATAATTATATTTTATATAAAACAAAATAAACTAATATCTGCTGCTTTGCTGCCAATGCTTCCGGGCCGCAGCGACCGGCGACTGCTACCGCTCGGTCGCTACATTGTAAACAGGGTCTTCTATAAGGTTAATGTCAATCACGGCTTCGGCGTTTTTGAGGAGCTTGCGGCAATCTTCGCTGAGGTGTTTCAAATGGAGCTCTTTGCCTGCCGCGCGGTAGCGCCCGGTGAGCTTGTTGATGGCTTCGATGGCCGACATGTCCGCAATCCTGCTCTCCCGGAAGTCGATGACCACGCGTGCAGGGTCGGCGGCAACATCGAATTTTTCATTAAATGCCGAAACGGAGGCGAAGAAGAGCGGACCGTAAATTTCGTAGTGTTTCACGCCGTGTTCATCGATATACTTCCTCGCCCTGATCCGCCGGGCGCTTTCCCAGGCAAACACAAGCGCGGATATGATCACTCCGATCAGCACGGCCAGGGCGAGGTTGTGCAGGAAAATGGTGATCGCAGCGACCAGCATCCCGACGAACACATCCTGCCGCGGCATTTTATTGATAATGCGGAAGCTCGCCCACTCAAATGTGCCCACGGCCACCATGATCATCACGCCCGTTAACGCCGCTATCGGCAAGCGCCCGATAACGGGCGCACCGAATAATACCACGCAAAGGATCGTGAGCGCGGCGATAATGCCCGACAGCCGTGCCCTGGCACCAGAGCCGAGGTTCACGAGCGTTTGGGCGATCATCGGGCAGCCGCCCATTCCGTAAAAGAAGCCGTTCAGCAGATTGGCCCCGCCCTGCGCCACGCATTCGCGGTTGCCGTTGCCTTTGGTGCCGGTGATCTCGTCCACCAGGTTAAGGGTCAGCAAGCCTTCCGTCAGTCCCACCGCCGCCATAATCAGCGCATAAGGCGCCACAATGCGCAGCGTTTCGAGGTCGAACGGGATAGCCGGCACGTGGAATGGCGGGAAGCCCCCGGCCACCGACGCGATATCGCTTACCGTTTTTGTTTCAATCCCAAACCCCAGCACAACGGCGAATACGATGATAATGGCCACCAGCGACGCCGGTACCGCCTTTGTAAACCGCGGAACGACGATGATCGTCAGAATTGTAAGCGCCACCAGTGCCGCCATCGTCAGTAGCGGCCCGCCCGTAAGCCATGCCGCACCATCGCTGCCCGATTCTTTAAACTGGTTGAGCTGCGACATAAAAATGATCACCGCGAGGCCATTCACAAACCCATACATGACCGGCTGCGGCACCAGGCGAATGAACTTTGCCAGCCGGAAAACCCCGATCACGATTTGGGTAACCCCGGCCAGCGCCACGGCCGCGAACACATATTCGATCCCGTGGCTTTGCATGAGCGCCACCAGCACCACCGCCGTGGCACCCGCGCCGCCGGAAATCAGCCCGGGCCTGCCGCCAAACACGGCCGTCACCAATCCCATGATAAATGCCGCGTAAAGCCCCACCAGCGGCGGGAAGCCGGCCAGGATGGCAAATGACAACGATTCGGGCATCATGGTCATAGCCACTGTCAGACCGGCGAGAATTTCGTTTTTGTAATTGACTTTTTGTTTGAAATCAAACAGATTTAAATATGCCTGCACGCTTTAAAATTGTTGTTATTAACTCTATTTGACGATGAATGCACCGTTTTCCTCGTAAAATTTACCGGTACTAAGGTACCGCGTTGGCGTGTGGCCCGAAAACTCCTTGAATTCCCTGATCAAATGCGACTGGTCGGCGTAGCCGAGGCGATAGGCAATGTCGGAGATCTTCGGATCGATGCGCGCTTTGAGCTCGGCAAGTGCTATTTCAAACCGGCTGACGCGTAAAAACTGTTTGGGCGAATAACCGATCGTCAGCTTGAACCGCCGTTCCAGCTGCCTGGGCGATATGCCGAAATCCTTCGCGAGCGACATGATGTTACAGGAAGCCGGGAACTGACTAATCTTTTCCCAGCCGGTCTGGATCGCCGAATCCCGGGGAGCGGCGTGCAGCAGCCGGCTTGTGAAAAACTCCGATAGTTTTGCCAGCTTCCGGTTTTCGTCCGTCTCCTCGACCATCGAGGCCACCCACCATTCGGGCGCGAAGTTGGTCAGATCGGGCAATTCGTCTACCATATCCACGACATCGAAGCCGAAAAAGCGGCGGAGCGTGTGGGGGTAGAAGCTGGCGCCCATTATTTTAGCGCAGGGGTGAATGCCGCATGCGTAGGGCGTCAGGTTAAGTCCGCCCAGGTACGACACGGGCAGGTAGCCATTGGCGTTCGTCACGGCCGACGATCCGTCATAATGCTGGACCACGAGCCGGGGATAGCGCCGGGCATACATCCAGAAAGTCTGGTCCACGACGCCGCTGCCGTTCAGGTCGAGCGTCCAGTAGAAGCGGATGTAGGGTTGGAGATGTTTGGGTGGTGTGAAAATTTTGTGCTGAACGATATTCATGGCTTTTAGTAACTGTTGTTCCGGATGGAAATGAACGGTGCAAAGTTACACAAGCCGCAATGTCCCGCAGCAGTAAAGCCGGCTTTCTTTTCGGATCAGACCAGCATCACCCCGCGATTTTCCGGCTCATTGCCCGCGTTGAGCGCAGTGACCGAATCCAATGTCACCGTCGCGATTTCGTGCAGGGCTTCCTGGGTGAAAAATGCCTGGTGCGCCGTCACCAGCACGTTCGGAAAACTCATGAGCCGCTGAATGGTATCGTCTTCGATGATGCTTTCGGAAAGGTCTTTGAAAAACAGCTGCTCTTCCTGCTCGTACACGTCGATTCCCAGAAATGCGATATGGTGTCGCTTCAATGCCTGGATTACGTCGGCGGTGTTCACCAACGCCCCGCGGCTGGTATTGATGAGCGTGACGCCCTTTTTCATGGCCGAAAGCGTCTGCTTGTTGATAATGTGGCGGGTATCGTCCGTGAGCGGGCAATGCAGCGAGATAATGTCCGATTCGGCCAGCAGCGCATCGAGCGGCAGATAAGTGACGGTATCGAATTGCGGATCGGGGTAGGGGTCGTAGGCGATCACCCGGCAGCCGAAGCCGGTCATGATCCTGGCAAATGCCTTCCCGATTTTGCCGGTGCCGATAATGCCCACCGTCTTCTGGTGCAGGTTCATGCCGATGAGGCCGTTCAGCGAGAAATTTTGCTCGCGCACGCGGTTGTAGGCCTTGTGGGTTTTGCGGACGAGCGTGAGGATCATCGCAATCGTGTGCTCGGCCACGGCTTCGGGCGAATATTCGGGAACGCGGCAAACCCGGATACCGGCCTTCCGCGCGGCTTCCAGGTCGACGTTGTTGAAGCCCGCGCAGCGCAGCGCGATGATCTTTACGCCCCTGTCGGCCAGCACGCCGATCACCCCGGCATTCACTTTATCATTCACAAACACGCACACCGCCTCCTGTCCGTCCACCGCCTGCACAATGTGCGGGCCCAAATGCGTTTCGAGGTATTCGATCTGATGGCCGTACTCCTCGTTGGCCTTGTTGAAAAATTGCTTGTCGTAGGGCTTCGCGGAAAAAAACAGAATGCGCATTGGATGGTCGGATGGTGAGCAAAAGCAAGATACGAATTGTTTTCACCGCGAACCATTCCGGCCGCGGTGAAACAATGCAGTTTTTTAATAGATCAGCCTTTTTGGCTCAAATAGGCCTTGCCTTTCAGAAAACGCATGGCCAGGGAGCCGAGGCCAACCTTTTTGCTTAAAAGCGTGTAGATTTTCTTATCGGATCTAAGAGCATTGATGTGGTCGCCGTTGTAGGTCTGGTCCACTTTTTCGCCGGTAACCATATTGACGAGCTCGTTGCGCAGATACAATTGTTTGGTTACCATGTTGGAAAGCATGGGCGTGTAATAATAGCAGTCCTTGAAAAAGTAATGCGTCACCTGCGACCACCGCGTGGCACCTTCGCGGGTAACGGGCGAGCCGCCGTGGATAATGTTGGATGACCAAATTAAAAGATCCCCTTTTTTAGCGAGGAACTTCTTCTTTTCAAACTGGTGCGCTTCCACGATTTTTTCAATGAAATCCTCGTATTGCACATAGTCTTTATACGAAGGCGTTACCGCGTCGGGACGGATGTGGGAAAAGTCGTATTCAGGCAGTTTTTGCGAACCCGGATAATAAAATACGGGACCGTTTTCTTCCGTAATATCTTCCAATGCAACCCAAACCCCGCACATGAATTTGGCAGGCAGCGAACTGAAATGAATCGTATCCGAATGCGCCCGTTGCTGCGATCCGTATCTGAAATTCAAAGTTTGAAAAGGAATGGCTTCCCGGCCGTAAAAAATTTCAAGGATTTCGAGCAATGCAGGGTAGCAAGCCAGTTGCCGCGACGCTTCGGATACCATCCAGAAGTCCTGTATCCTGCGGTCGTCCCGCTGCGTTTTAATCGGGAAGTCGGGGTTGAATGCCTTTTCTTCGGCATCGGCCCGGGTTTGGTCCACCAGCGACAAGGGCAGCAGGCCCGGGATGACTACGAAACCATTTTTTTGATATTCAAGTACATAGCTGAGCTGCTGGTCTGTTAATTTTTTGGTTTTAAGAATTTCTTCAAAAAATGGTGATTCTATCCACGGGAGATTTGCGGTGACCATGAGTTTAGTTTTTGCTGATTTTAATGCGGAGACTTGGCGTTATTTATTAATTATAAAAGGTGACTCAATTAACAAATAAACGGTTGGAATGAATGATCTCCAATA
The DNA here is from genome assembly GCF_000023125.1 of Dyadobacter fermentans DSM 18053. Lineage (NCBI taxonomy): Bacteria > Pseudomonadati > Bacteroidota > Cytophagia > Cytophagales > Spirosomataceae > Dyadobacter > Dyadobacter fermentans. Next base: position 1,998,860 of record NC_013037.1, on the reverse strand, counting down.
AAAAACGGATAATCATTAGCCGCGAAAATATCAGCCTACCCAATTAGCTTTTAAATTCCGTTAGGGAACAATGGTCGTGAACAGGTAAACCGCAAATAGAACCAGCAGTACCACGCCCTGCATAATCGTCGTCCGACCGGTGGTGAATGAAAGCGCAACGGTGAATAGCGACAGCACCAGCAGCACCGTCGATTTGGTGTCGATACCCAGTGAAATGGTCATGTCCGTCATCATCGAAACGATCGCCACGGCCGGGATCGTGAGCCCGATACTCGCCAATGCCGACCCCAATGCGAGGTTCAGGCTGATTTGCAAGTGATTTCTCCTCGCCGCCCGGAAAGCCGCCACGCCTTCGGGAAGAAGAATAACCAGGGCTACAATCACCCCCACCACCGACTCCGGCGCGCCGAATGCCACCACCTTTTCTTCGATCACCGGCGCGAGCTTTTTCGCGAGCAGCACCACGGCCCCAAGACAGGCGAGCAGCAGCAGCAAACTCACCAGCGCGGTTTGATTTGAAGGTTTTTCGGTGGCTAGATCCGCATCGCTTGCGATCTCGTCGGGAAGAAAGTAGGCGCGGTGCCTTACGGTTTGCACCATCACGAAAGTGCCGTACAGCACGAGGGAAATGATGGCCACGAACACGAGCTGGCTCAAATTATACACCGGCCCGGGAGCGCTCGTGGTGTAATTGGGTAAGATCAGCGTAAGAACGGAAATGGCCGTCAGCGTCACCAGAGCTGCGCTGGTGCCGTGGCGGCCAAAATGTTGCTCCCTGTACCGGACGCCCCCTACCAGCAGGCAAAGGCCGATAATCCCGGTTAAAATGATCATGATCGCGGCAAAAACCGTGTCCCGCGCCAGTGTGTGCGTATCGCTCCCGCCGGTAAGCATCAGCGATACGATCAGGGCGACTTCAATAACGGTGATCGCTATCGCGAGCACCAGCGTGCCTGCCGGCTCTCCCACACGGTGTGCGATTACTTCGGCGTGGTGTACGGCAGCCAACACCACGCCAACCAACGCGCCGGCTACCACCAGATCAAATGTCCCCGCGAATCCGATTGATTTTACATAATACACGATCCAGGCAAGTGCCGGAAAAATTACAGCCCAATATTTCGTTATTCTAGTTACCATATCCTGTTTGTTGGTAAGGCACCGGCCGGTTGCCGGTATGCCTTACAAAGTCGCCGTCATTATTCGAATCAGGACAGGTGAAAGCTATTTTTACATAGCTAAAAATATCTATCCATCAGAAAACAAAGAAAAATGTAGGTAAAAACCCAGATGAAAGCATAAAATGATGCAAAAATTTGCTCTTGCGCATGTCTGCCATGCCCGGAGCGATAGTTGGTTTCATGCTTCATGTCGGTTCTAGCTAGCTGTTTTTCTGTTCCTGATCATACCACACATCGAGGATCTTGAACCGCCGGATTCCGGCGGGCATTTTCCATTCGACGGTTTCACCTTTGCACAGGCCGATCAGCGCGGCGCCCATGGGGGTGAGGATAGATATTCTTTGTTTGGCGATATCGGCGTCTTTCGGCATTACAATGCTGAACGCCATTTCTTTGTTGGTAGTCGTTTCCCGGACTTTCACGTAGGAATTCAGGCGGATGCTGCCGGCCGGAAGCTCGTTGTCTTCCACCACCACAGCGCGGTTCAGCTCGTAGGCAAGCGACATGGTTTCCGAGCTGTTGTTGTCCGGGAAGGTTTGTGCAAATTGTTTGAGAAGCTTGAAATCATCCTTCCCAAGTATAACGGGGTTAAGGGTATTGTTCATTTTTAAATGGATTTTTAGTTGATGTAATTGCGGCGTCGCCGCACAATGGGCGGGCGCTTGTCAGCTGCCCGGCTTTTCTGATAATGCATTCGGGGCATTCTGGAACTCCTTTTCCAGATCGGCCCAATATTGATAAAGGAAAATCCGCTCCTGGCGCGATACGCCCTCGTCGGCCTTCGACAGCCGCCTCAAAATCGACAGGAAGCGGCAGGTACTTTTTTCAAACAACTCTTGCCCTTTCGCTGCCAGGCTGGTACGCTCGCCGGCATTGGGGTGGAGTATAGCGGTGTTTTCATAAATAAAATTCGTAATGATCTGGATTTCAGCAGTGTGTAACCGGGCCTCCGACCGCCGATGCCCGTAGTCGTAACTTTGAAGAACTTGCTGAACCTTGCTGATGTACGTTGAAATGTCACTTGTTTTCATGCTCGCCAAATCTAGATTTGCATTATAAAAATTGGTGCGGACGGCTAGTCGCGGACGGCTAGTCGCGGACGGCCAGTCGTGAACCGCCAGTCGCAGACAGCCCATTAGCCAAGCGCCATTGCGGCCAGCTGATGAAATACCCGCTCGTCCAGCTTGTAACGGTCGTTTAGGGTGAGGCTGCTGCGCGCCGTAAACAGGGCATAATTCACCGCATTGTACATAAGCCAATACGATGCCGTACCGCCCAGCAGCCGTTGTTCGATCCGCATCCGGTCGTATGCCTGCCTCGCCAGCTGGGCTGGGATCGGCAAACTTCTCAGTATCCGCTCATCCTCGCGCGTGACCTGTTTTCTTTGTAAATGCTCATACACCATGGCCGTCAGCGCCGGCTGGCGTTTCAGTTCGCGGTGCAGCCCGCTGAGCGATTCCACCAAAAGCAGTTCCAGCTCGTCGGCGCTCTGGTAGCCCTTCTGCTTCCGCAGCTGCGCTGGCTGGTCGATGCCGACAGCCGGTTTCGCTTTTCCCTGCGCGCTCCGGGCCGCGCCGGGCGACTGGCCGCTGAGCCAGTTCTGGTAATGCCCGAGGTCAGCAAAACTGTCGGCCCAGCCCACAAGGCCGTTTTGACACAATGCGCGGTACATGCTGCCGGCCGACTGCCCGAGATCGCTGGTGAGCGTCCGCCCCTGAATGCTGAACGGCGTTTTGCCATTGTAGCCATTCGTGACGATAATGCTGCGCCGGAGATGCTCTTCGCCAATGGCCAGTTCCTCGGCAAGGATAATGCTGATGCTGAACTCGCCCGTTACCGTATGCTTGATCTGAAGTTCATAGCCGGTAAACAGCCTGTCGACGGCCTGTCGGATCAGATGATTTGGAATAATGGTATATCCGGCGCTCTGAATGCCAAAAACGGTTTTCCGTTGACCGAACGGCTCGCCCACGATCAGCTGTTGCCGGTCGGAGGCGACGATGTCGTATTCGGGCAATAAATCACCCAGCATGATCGATTCCACCGGGTAGCAAATCTCATCCCAGGTAGTAGCAGCTTGCGGTACAGCACTCAGGTATGTCATCTTGCAATTGTTTTTTACAGTTGTAAATATAACGACCTATTTTGATATTTCATATTTCCAAAGTCACATTGAGCTTCACTTGGCTTCCTCAAAGGTCTGGTCAACTTCTTCTAATGTCCCGCAAACGAAGTACTTACGTCCGTCTTTCAGCATGATGAGGCTGAACCGGAAATCGGCGTCGGGAATGATTTCCTGCACTTCGTCGCGACCGATGCGGACGGTCTGCGTATCGTCTTCTTTGAGTTGAAAAACACCTTTGGACATTGCTGGATAGGATTTTGGTTTGAAAACAATTACCAAATCCCGTGCCACAAATGGGGTGGGCCGAGCAAGCTGTGCGTTTGCCTCGGCCCGAGTTTCACTGCCCGATGGCGTCCCCTGCAAATGCCAGGCATTGCATGGCTGCCAGGCTCCATTGCGCCGCACCGTTGGTCGAAACGCGCGGCGCTTCCTGCAACGGATTGAGCACGTCCGGCGCATTTATGGCGATCGTCTGATCGGCGGCCTCGCGCTTGCCGCCCTGCCCGCGGTGGAACTCCTGCCAGGCTCTCGTTGCCAGCTGCTTGTCGCCCGTGACCTTCGCCGCGAATGCCGTCAGCCGCGAGTGGCCTTGCTGCAAGTTCAGTTTTTTGAGACTTTCGCCAAGTTCGGCTTTTTGGGCCTCGGGGGTGGCATTGTACAGCCGGCAGTAGTCAATCCAGGCTTGTTTGAATGCCTTGTCGTCCACCAGGCTGGTAAGCTCGTAACACACTTCCGCGAGTCCGAAAACGGCGCTCAGGTGCGATACGGATATTTTGCCGGTTGGCTCGCGTTGGAATGCGCCGGTTTGAAGGTTCATCAGGGATGAGCCTGTGAAAAAACCGTGCGGCTGCGCGGCAATGGTGCGCATGCTGCTGAGCAGCTTGTCGCGGGCAGCCTTGTCCTGCGTGCGTTCCCATTCCGTGAGCCAGGCACCGGCAATGGCGCCCCAGTCGGTCCCGAATGAGACGGTGGCCAGGTCGGTGTTTTCCGTGTTTTTCGGTGCCGATTTATTCACTTTTCTGACCGGTACAATGGTTTGCAGCGTTTTCACGGCGTCGATCTGCTCGCGCATGAGATCGCCCGTGCGCTCGTCGGCAGTGAGGTAGTAGAAAAACCTCCGGTTGGTGGCGGTGCTGATGCGCAGCTGCTTGGCGCTGCAACCCCAGTGCATGACATTATGCCGCGAACCGAGCGGCGCGAACGGCCCGATATGGTGCACATCCACCTCGCCGGTGTGGCGCGTCATGGCTTCGGCCATGCGGAATGCGTCGGCCCGGCCGCTCCGGAGTAAGTAGTACCAGAGCCAGATGTCAGTCGAAAGTTCCGAATTGTCCCACGCGAAGCCGCCCACGTCGTATTTCCATACGTGACGGTCGGTGTCGTAGGCGTGCATGAAATCGCCGTAGTTCCAGAAGCCGTACCAGTGCCGGACCTCGACCTGGTTTTTGTAATAATCGAAATAAAAATCCAGTTGCTTTTCGATGTCCGCCTTCGCCGGTACCGAGCGGTCGGGCAGGCTGAACGCGCCGCCAAACACCCCGCTCGACGCCAGCCAGGCCGGCGTGGGCACCAGCACCGGCGGCGACTGGATTTGCTGCGCGATACCTGCCAGCTCCGCGTTGGACGGCGTGGCAGGCAGCGCCCAAAGCTGCATTTCGCTCGTCCGCGCCACGCCGTACGGGCGCCCGAAGCCTGGTTCGTAATCTTCATAAGTGATTTCCAGTCCTTCGAGCTGCTCGGCGTAGGTGTCCTGGCCCATGCCGTCGTGGTAAAAGCGCAGGTCCATCGGCTCGGCGCGCGGTGCCCACAGCCAGAGCGTCACCTCGCCGGTGTCATGGTCGGCATGGCGGATATCGAGCTGGGCGGGGTGACTTTGCCAGAAATTCCGTATCCCAAAAGCCATTCCCCCGCCCGGCGAGCCCAGGTAGCCCGTTCCCGCCGACCGTTTGCCGTAAGCCGATTGCAGCCAGCTATGTCCGGGTTTGGTCTGTTTTTGTATTTCAAAAGCATCCGGCGTGGGCTGGAACAGCGTGTAAGAGCCGAATGCGGGAATGTATTGCAGCCGTTTCGAGACATTATCCGACAGCTGCCCATTGCCTGGCGTAGCTTTGCCTGCCACCTGCGCCTCCGTGAATGCCTTGCCCGGATCGCGCCGCAGGCCGGTAAGCCCGCGCACGGCTTCGGCGAAAACGCCGTCGTTTTCACCCGCAAAGCGGATATGGCGGTTGTGTAGTTCCTGCTGACCAAGCGGCACATCGAAACGCACGCCGATGCCGCGTATGAAGTCCTTTTGCTCATCGGCATCATAAATAATGGTGTGTACGAGCCGGATAGACTCGCTTCCGGCATAGAAATACAGCCTCACCGTGAAAGGCAGCAATTGCCGTCCCGCATGGGCATGATGCCCTTCCACCTTCACCACAGCACGCACCGGGCCATTCTGTTCCACGGTCAGTTTGCTGATCTTACCTTCGAAGCGGCTTACCGAAAAGCGCGTTTGCTCATCGTCGGCATCCTGCTGCTGCACGAGCAGTACAAGCCGGCCCTGTGCTGCGGTGGTTTGGTTTTGGGTTGAAAGCGTTTCGAACAATACATGGCCATCCCGGGCAATCTCGCATTGCAGCTTTCCGGTGTTGATATGCAAATGCGTACCCGTTTCGGTGATCAGCAGCGAAGAATTGCTCTTCGCACGTTTAACCGGCCGGACCGACCAGTTACCCTGCGGCGCATTCCCGTGTGCGAGCGCGTGGGCGGTCCATTTCAGGGAGCCGTCGGGCCAGTAGGCGAGGGGCCAGGTCTGGATCGGGCTTTCGGTGTCACCGGCCAGTAGCTGGAAGCCGCTGTCGGCCTTCACGGAACCCTTCGGCCAGGGTACGCCCCAGGTCACGCCGCGTACGGGTTCGGTGGGTTGTTCGAGCCAATGCAGAGGGGCAACAGGCGGGTCGGGCGCGATGCTTTTCGACGGCGTCGCGGTGGCCGCAGCCGGAAGCGTCGCACTGGCGCCGGTGACGAGCCGGGTATTCGCATTAGTCGAAAGCTGCGCAAAAGCAGGCGCTGCTGCCACGGCTATAACTGAGTTTTTTACAAATTTTCTTCGCGTTATTTTCTTCATTTCAATTCGTGCTAAGGGGAGTTTTCAAGGCCTTTCCAGCGGGATGAGCGGGCAAATTAGCAAAGTTTTTTAGTATATCGGTATTGTAGATTAAATAGAATATCTATTTTTGTGTCAAACCTACATTTAATCCTTGAAATTGTATTTTAATGATATATAGTTGATTCATTGTAAAAATTTCAAAGGTTTCATTGTATTCCGTTAGCCGCATTTAGTAAACAATCATCAGCTGAGCACATTCAGCAGGCCCGGCCTGGTCGCGACAGGCAGGTGCATTTGCCGAAGTTTCTTTCCGTGTAGAACCGCCCTGCACGGGCAGGGAGTGCTTTATTTAAATAATCCAAAAAAAGAGTATGACTACCAACAGCAGCGACCGAAGGTCACCGGTTTTATGAAACAGCTATTTTATCATCTGAGCATCGTCGTCTGCCTGGCGGGGGCGTCGGTTGTGGTGCAAGCAAAGCCCGCCGAAACGAAGCGGTCACGGTCCGAAAAATCGCAAGCCGGCCGTCATGCCGAACGGGCGGTGAAGGGTACCGTGAAAGACGACAAAGGCGAGCCGCTACCCGGAGTGAGTGTGGTTATCAAAGGCACCACGCGCGGATCGCTCACCGACGAGCAGGGAAATTTCGAACTCGCTGTGCCTGAGCAAGGTGTGCAGCTTGTGTTTTCGTTTGTCGGTTATGTGCAGCAGCAGGTTACCGTCCAAAACGAGTCGGTGCTGCAAGTGGTGCTGCTCCCTGATACCAAATCCCTCGAAGAATTTGTGGTGGTGGGCTACGGTACGCAGAAGAAGAGCGACATTACCGGCGCGATTTCGAGCCTTTCGGAGGCCCAGATCCGCGAGCGGCCCGTGCAGAATGTGGTGCAGGCCATGCAGGGAAAGGTGGCCGGGGTGGACATCACCACCAACCAGCGACCAGGCGAAGTGGGACGAATCCGCATCCGCGGTAACCGGTCCATCAATGCGTCCAACGAGCCGCTTTACGTGGTGGACGGTGTGCCGCTTTCAGCCAGCGAGATAACGGCCATCAACCCGAACGACATTGCATCCGTGGAAGTGCTCAAAGATGCTTCTGCCACAGCCATTTACGGCTCACGCGGCGCCAACGGCGTGATCCTCATCAATTATAAGGAAGGAAAAAAGGGTAAAACCAATATCAGCTACGACGTGAGCTACACGTCCACCCGCATTCATTCGATGACCGACTGGATGAACTCCGGGCAGCTCCTGAACTGGCAGCGGCAGTCGCATATTAACGGCGGCACCTACACCGGCAAATACGGCACCGCACCTGACCCGGATTTCGACGTGCAGACGTTCGGAGGCGGCGAGGAGTACGGCATGAACAGCATCCGAACGGCCTATGAATGGAATGACGATGGCTCGGTAAAACTCCGCGCCGCCACCGCCGAAGAGCAGGCTGCTGGCTATGCAGCGCAGGTCCCTGTATACAACGCCGCCAGCCTGTTTGACCAGAAATGGGGCGACCTCGTGACCCGCACCGGCCGGACGCAGAACCACTTGCTTTCGCTTTCGTCCGGCACCGACAAGTCGCGGGTGTACCTCTCGCTGGGTTATCTCAACCAGCTCGGGACGTTGAAAGACCAGGATTTCAACCGCTACACGCTCAACCTCAAAGGCGACATCACGCCCCGCAAATGGCTCACGGTGGGCCTGGCGCTGAATGGCGTGTACTCGCTGCAGAACTACGGTACTTCGGAAAATTCCTCGAACAGCGGAGCCAAGGACTCCTACGGACAGGCGCTCGCGCTCATGCCCTACGCCCGCGCATTCGACGACAACGGCGAAATCCTGAACACCAACCGCGAGGGACTTTCGGCGCATAACGTGCTGTTGAACATCAATAACTCCACCAACGAACACAAGCTGGCTTCGCTGCTTTCGAATGTGTACGCCGAGATCCGTTTCACCGACTGGCTGAAATTTTCGAGCAAATTCGGCGCGCAGTACAGCGACAAGGAGTACGGCTCATTCTACGGGTCCAACTACACCAATCCATTCAGCGCCGTGGGCACTGCGCCGCTGATCGGCTACAATTCGCATAACAAGTCGCTGGGCTGGACATTGGAGAACCTTTTGTTTTTTAACAAACAAATCGGGATACATAACATCGGCATCACGGCACTGCAATCCTTGCAGCAGAATACGAACAACGGGATCAACATCCGCGCGCAGGGCATCACATTCCCATCGTCGCAGTGGTACAACCTCGCCGCGAATGCGATCGGTAACCCGATGGGCTACGGCACTTCGTACAGCCGCTCGGCGCTGGCTTCGTACATGGGCCGCATCAATTACGGATTGCTCGATCGCTTCCTCGTGACCCTTACCGGTCGCTGGGACGGGGCTTCGGTGCTGGCCGAGGGCAACAAATGGGAGTTTTTCCCATCGGCGGCATTGGCCTGGAAGCTCGAAGAAGAGCAGTTTGTGAAGCAGATCGACTGGATCAGCCAGTTGAAGCTCCGGTACAGCTGGGGACGTACCGGCAACTCGTCGGTAGCGGCATACTCTACCGGCGGTTCGATCGTCGGTGCGGCTTATGTATTCAATGAAACCCAATATGCGGGTTACAAATCGGCGACGATGCCTAACACTGCATTGCGCTGGGAAAAAACGGCTCAGCAGAACATCGGACTGGATTTCGGGTTGCTGAGAAACCGGATTTCGGGGTCGGTGGAATTGTACAAGGCGCAAACGAGCGATTTGCTCATGTCGCGCTCCATACCGCCCGTGCTCGGTTACACGAGCATCCTGAGCAATGTGGGCCGGACCGAAAACCGCGGTGTCGAGATCACCATTTCGAGCGTGAATGTGCATCGGAAAGATTTTACCTGGCGCACGGATCTGAACTGGTCGGCAAACCGGGAGAAGATCCTCGAACTGACCAACGGCGCTACCGACGATCTTTCGAATGGCTGGTACATCGGTCAGCCGATCTCCGTTTTCCGGGATTACGCATATGACCGCATCTGGCAGAACACGCCGGAAGACCTGCGCCTGATCGAGTTGTACAAGAAAATCGGAAACATTACCGCCCTGCCGGGCCAGGTGAAGATCAAAGACCAGCCGCTGGTGGAAGTGGGCGACGGCGCTGCCGGCTCCAAATCCGTCACATTGGCAAGCGGCGAGGTGGTCAATTACCTGGATAATGGTTTTGGCACGATCAACGACAGCGACAAATCCATCCTGGGCAGCAACCGCCCGTCGTGGACAGCCGGTTTGACCAATACATTGGGTTACAAAAACTTTGAACTGAGTTTTCTTCTGCAAGCACGGATCAACAACCTCTATTACGGCGCATTGCAAACGTACGGCCGCCGCGTGGAGAACGACACGTGGAGCCCGGCCAACACCGGTGCGGAATACCCGCAGCCGACCACCGCGACGTTCACCAACTACAATTATGTACGGAACTACGTGAACGGCTCGCTGGTGGCGCTGCGCAATGTGTCGCTTACCTACACGCTCAACCAGGGCATTGCCGACCGCTACAAAATCGGTAGTGCGCAGATTTACGCGCAGGTGCTGAACCCGTTCATGTGGGGCGGCGCGGCCGTGAAAGCGGGCCTTAACCCCGAGGACCTCACCGGCTGGGACACTACCGCCGGCGCGCAGTCGGGCGGGCAGACCAACAACACCATCCTGAACCGCAGCCTGGTGCTGGGCCTGAGAATTTCTCTATAACAAAGCATTTGAACCGATGAAAAAATACCTATTACCCATTCTCTTTTTGCTCCCGCTGAGCTCCTGCAAGGAGTTCCTGGAAGAAAAAATGGTGTCGACCATCACGCAGGACTATTTCGAAACCGAAAAAGGCGCGGAAGAACTCGTGGTGGCTTCCTACAATACGCTCCGGTGGAAATACGGCTTCATGGAAGGCCCGTACCTGTTCGAAACCGGCACCGACATTACCGAACCGACGGACAACAACTGGGCGACGATCAGCCCTGCCGTATGGGCGCCTACGGGCGAGGCGGGCAACTATGCCAATAACCTCATGGGCTACTACGCCACGCAGCTGCTGGGAAGCTACCCGATCATCAATGATTGCAATAAGGCCATCGAAATCATTACCGGAAAAGCGCCGGGCAAGTTCGGTTCGGACAAGGCCTATGCCAACCAGCGGTTGTCGGAAGTGTATTTCCTGCGCTCCTGGACGTTTTATATGCTGGTAACGCAGCTCGGCGACGTGCCGATGCCTTTGAAGAGCAACAACTCGCTGCCGACGGCATTCAATTTCCCGAAATCGACTTCGGCGGAGGTGTACAGCCGCATTATTTCCGACCTGCGTTTTGCACACGGACATTTGCCGGTGCGCCAGGGCGAACGCGGCCGCATTACGAAAGGCGCCGTGTCGCATTTGCTTGCAAAATTGTATTTGCAGCGCGCACAGGGCAGGGAATTCAAGCAATACCGCGCTGCGGACGGCACCGTCAATCCGGGCGATGCCCATGCGCACTTGGGATTGCTGTACAAGGGCGAAGTCGCCAGCGACCTCGATTCGGCCCGGATTTTTGCCACCGAGGTAATCGATACTTACGGCGCAAGTAATGGCGGGCAGTTCGGCGGGCTTGCGGATAATTACTGGGATTTATTCAAAACCGCGCGCGGAGATTGGAGCAATGAAAGCAACCCGGAAATCATCCTGCAAGCTTCCTACGGCAACAACCTCGACAATGGCCGCTACGGCATGCGTACCACAGCTGCATTCACCTGCGATTATACCAATGCAGCCTGGAACATTCCTTCCAAAACCTGGGCATACGGCCTCCGCAAAGGCACGGGCTTCCTCCCGACCGACTGGGGTTACGATGTTTTTACGGATAAGATCAATGACTCTCGCTTCGAAAAAAGCTTCCAGATCGAGTACGTGAGCGCGTCGTTCGACAATGCGGCCTTGCAGGACGGCCCGGGGCTGACCTACACCGATGCTGGCAACAAGTCGCTCACCTGGACGGCGGATGAGGCAGGTTATTTCAATGCGAACATTCAGAACAGCTACAAACGTCCGTCGTGGGGCGGGCGGAAAGCCGTGGCTGGCGAGCGGAAAATAGGGCAGGGCGACCTGGGCCTCGTATTTTTGGAAAATACCAAAGAAACGGCGATCGATGTTAACGAAGCATTGGCGCAGCCTTACGTGCTGTACCCCCGCTGGGTGAAAAAGGGAAATGAATATTACTACCGCAAAACAGGGGTGGACAGGCTGTCGTCCAACACGGGCTTGCTCCTTGGCCGTACCTTGCGTCCATCGTCCCGCAAATTCATCGATCCCAACCGCAGCACGGTGGACAACCACTTCGGCACGCGCGACGTGGCGATCTTCCGCCTCGCCGAAACTTACCTGATCCGCGCCGAAGTGCTGGGTCGCCAGGGTAACTATGCCGGCGCGATCGCGGATATCAATGTACTTCGCGCACGGGCCGCGTACAAATCGGGCGAGAGCCGTGCGGAGGTGCTTGCGCGCCTGTATCCGGGCTCCGAAAGCCTTACAGCGTCGGAAAAAAGCTATCCCTACGCCGCGGCGACCGATACTTATGCCAAAATCAGGGTGGACGCTTCCTATTGGGACGGGGCTTCGACCAAATCTAAACTGGAAAATTATCCGCCCGAGGCGAATACTTCCGCCAGGCGCTTCATTCATTTTATATACAATGAATACTCGCGCGAATTCAACTCCGAGCAGATCGTGTACGAGGGCATTCACCACGCCGGCATCCAGCTCGAACGCGTGCTGCACCATAACCAGCTCGCATCTTCCCGCGCAGGCAACTGGCCCGTGGCCGACAACCCCGTGGCCGCCAACGGCCAGAATGGCAATGGAAAAGGTGTTTTTAGTGCAAAAGATACATTCAAGCCGTTCCCGCAGTCGTACATGGACATGCTGACGGACGAAAAAGGCGCGCCGCTGGGAACGGATGCGATCCGGAAATACCAGAATCCAGGTTATAACTGATTTTTTGAAATACAAATAAATTACTCATGCTGAAAAGGTTAAGTACATGGGCGCTGGCCCTGCTGATCGGCGCCCGGGCGATGGGACAATCGCCGAACATCGTTTTCATCCTCGCCGACGACCTCGGGTATGGCGACATCGGCGCACATGGCCAGAAGCTCCTCCGCACACCGAATATCGACGCCCTGGCCAAAGAGGGTATGATTTTCACCGACATCCACGCAGGTGCGCCCGTGTGCTCGCCTTCCCGCAGCGTGCTCATCACGGGACTGCACACGGGGCATACCACCATCCGCGGTAATGCGACCATCCGGGGCGGCATTGTCGGCAACAAAGGCAAACAAACCGTTCGTCGTGCGAACCTCGCCGCCGGCGATTTCACCGTCGGGAAGCTGATGGCGCAGAGCGGGTACACCACCGCGCTGACCGGCAAATGGCACCTCGATGGCTACGACACGCTCGCCACGCCCATTCACCGCGGTTTCGACCAGTTTTCGGGCTGGCTGATTGCTTATCCCGGCACGTATGCCAATGGTTACTGGCCCGCAAAACGGTACGTCAATGGGGTGTTGAAAGATGTTGAGCAAAATGAAAATGGCCGGAAGGGCTATTACGCCGACGACCTCACAACCGACGAAAGCCTGGCGTTTCTGGCCGCGCAGAAGGATGCGAAGAAACCTTTTGTGCTGATGATCAACTATAACAGTCCGCATTCGCCGCTGGATGCCGCCGACAGCTCCGCGTACAAAGACCGGGATTGGCCGCAGGACATGAAAATCTACGGCGCGCAGGTGCATCACCTCGATGAAAATGTGGGCAAGATCAAAAAATATCTGACCGAGAGTGGTTTAGCTAAAAACACCATCGTGTTCTTCTGCTCCGACAACGGTCCGCGCTCGGAAGGTACGCCGCAGCAGACGGCCATCGCCGAGTTTTTCGATTCCAACGGCCGGCTTCGCGGATATAAGCGGGATATGTACGAAGGCGGCATCCGCGTGCCGATGGTCGTGTGGGCGCCGGGGATTGTGAAACCGGGCAGCGTGAGCAGCGAACCGGCCTATTTCGCGGACATTATGCCTACATTCGCCGATATTGCCGGATCGAAAGTTTCTTATACGACCGACGGCGCGAGCGTGCTGGCGTCGATCAAGGGGAAGGCAGCATGGCAGCCGCGCTTTTTGTATTGGGAGTTTTTTGAAAAAGGCTTTGAACAGGCTGTTCGTTACGGCAAATGGAAAGCGGTGAAAGCCAAAGGAAAGCTGGAACTGTACGACCTGGATAAGGACATCAGCGAAACGAACGACGTGTCCGCGGACAACCCGGCGATTGTAGCGAAAATTGAAAACTATCTGAAAACCAGCAGGACGGAATCGCCATTCTGGCCGGTGGAGGGCAAATGACACGAATTTTTGAAATAATCAGCAGGACGGCGCGGGGCGTTGTCCTGCTATTTTGCATTCAGGCCGCGGCGCAACCGGCTTATAGTCAGAACGATGGACGCGGCAGTAATGCGACGCTCCTACATTCCGATGATTTTACGCAAGAACCGCTCGCCGGCCGCTGGATAGCCGAAACAGAGCCGAAAGGCCGATCCCGGGTGCGTGCGCAAGACGGCCGCCTGATTCTCGACACCGGCGGAGGGGTAACCGTTTGGTTCAAACCGAAGCTGGAAGGCAACATTCGCATCGAATACGACTGGACGGTGCTCGTGGATTCCGGCCGGAACGACCGGCTTTCGGACCTTAATCAATTTTGGATGGCCACCAACCCGCGCAATGCGGACCTGTTTGCCGCGAATGCGCAGGCGCGCAGCGGAAGTTTTGCAGAATATGATTCATTGTCGCTTTACTACGTCGGTTTTGGCGGAAATACCAACACCACCACGCGTTTCCGCAAGTACCACGGCGATGGTACCAAGCCGCTTTTGAAGGAATACCTCGATGCGCCGCATTTGCTTAAACCCAATCACACTTATCATATTGTGATCACCGTAAAGGATGGCCGCACGACCTTTTCCGCGGACGGGGAAGTGCTTTTTGACTGGACAGACCCTGCGCCGCTCACCGCGGGCTGGTTCGGTTTCCGGTCGACCCAAGCGCGGCACGCGATTGACCGGTTCCGGGTATGGAAGCTGAATTGAAGTGCCGGCCGCGCTTGTACGGTGAGGCCGCTGTGCCCGTCACCGGCTTTGCAGCTGCGAATGCGCGCTGTGACGAAGTGATTCAGCGATTAACCGAAATGCGTTTGGCAGCCTCCTCCCGGAAGAACCGGGTGTAGGCCGATGCCCCCCGTTGGTTGAGATGGTGGGCGTCGAAGAGGTTGCCGGGCGTAAACAGCGAATCGAGCAGGGGAGGTGCGGGCAGTGGAATGCATTGTGCATCCGGCAAAAATGGCGCGACCTGCGCCAGTACCCGCTGCTCGGCCGCGGTAATGCTGTTGGGATAATAAAAAATGACCTGCTTCCCCTGCTGCCGGGCGCGTGCTACGAGCCCGCTGAGCTGCGCAAGGTAAAAGGCATTGGGTGCCGCAGGCTTGTGAATGGCTGGCATGGCTTCAGTGGAAGTTTTGTTCGCTATGATCCGCTCATTCGTTGCCGGTAGCGCCCCGGCGACGGACTGGTGGCCGTTGGCGTGCAGATCGGCGTTGCCTTCCACCGGATCGTTCTCGGGTTTGATCGCCTTTTTGGCCGACAGGATCTGCGGGGCGATCGATACCATCTGGAACAAGGTGGTATTGAGGCCGCTCAGGAAGCTGCCGATTTTCTCGCTTGTGCCAATAGCGGGAGCATCGGACATTACCTGGGCGCGGAACACGGCATCGGGAATGACTTCCTGCGGCTGCAAGGCTACGGTGCTGTATTCCAGTGCACTGAGTTCAATGTAGATCGTGGTAACGCCAGGGTTTTCCGTAAGCATGTCGCTGGCGAGCTGAATGGCGCTGTATGGCGACAGGCTGAATATCCCGAAATTATAGCTGCGCGTTTTTTGATGGTTAAGCGAGTCGAAAAGCGCTGGATCGATCCCGTAGAGCGTGCGGCTGGTGCCGATGAATACGACGTTCGGGTTGAATGCGCTTAAATGCTTTTTCCGGGCAGTAATGTCGCGGCGCGGGTCGGTGTAGCATTGTGCGACGACCAGCGCGACGATCAGTTTGAATGCGATGAGCAGCAGCAGCCACTTGGCGATTTGGAGGATCATGGGCGTTAGCTAGCGGTTTTTCAGAACTGAATGTAGTAAAAATTGGCTACCGACGGCCTCCCGAACACCAGCACAAGCTGCACGAGCAGCAGCATCGAGACGGTCCGGTAGGCAGCGCTTTTTTTCAGCATGAATGAAGCGATGTCTTCCTGTTCGCCCATTTTGTAATTATAAAAATCCATAACCAGGAAAAGCGCGGTCGTGAGCAGGAAACTGGATGTGAGCAGCGACGTTACGCCGGACCCGAAGCCGAACATGCTGCTGTACAGCCGCACGCCACTGCTCAGTTCCGCGGCACGGAACCACCCCATAATGAGCGTGCCCGTAAGCAGCCGCACCACCACGCGCCACACATGATGCGCCTGCGTGCCGATGGCCATGCCCAGCCGCACGAGGCCGGTGGCGGCGTAAAACTTTTGCCAGAACTGCTTCGTGCGCATTTCGATATTGATGTACACCCATTGCAGCGCGCCCCAGATCACGAACGACCAGCTCGGCCCGTGCCAGAGGCCGGTGATGATGAATGTGACTAACCGGTTGAATTCGAGTCTTTTCTGGTTCGTGACGCCTTTGCTGATGTTGAAGAAAATGTAGTCGCGGAACCAGGAGGTGACGGTAATGTTCCAGGCCGTCCACGATTCTGTGCGCGAGGGCGTGAAATAGTAGCGGTTCGAGAAGTTCTTGCTCAAGCGTATCCCAAAGAGCCTGGCCGAGCCGGTAGCAATGTCGCAGTAGCCTGAAAAATCACAATAGAGCTGCACCGAAAACAGCAGAATAGCCAGCGTGACGGACATGCTTGTGTAGGATTCGGGCCGGTCGAAAACCGGTCCGGTGAGGTCGCCCAGCCGGGCTGCGAGGACGATTTTTTTGAATAACCCCCACACAATGAAGTAAATGCCTCCCTTGATGTTGTCCTGCTCATACGGTTTGGGCGCTTTGAGCTGGGGAACGAGCTGGCGCGTACGTTCGAGCGGGCCGGCTAGCAGCGTAGGGAAAAACCCGAGGTAGATCATCAGGTAACCGAGATGGCTTTCGGGCTTGATGTATTTCCGGTACACATCGTACAGGTAACCGATGATGAGAAACGTGTAGTAAGAAATGCCGATCGGTGCGATCCAGTTCAGCGCCACCAGCGACATGGAATTATGGACCGGGACCAGGTATTTGAAAAACAACAAAGGAGAAAGGCAAATCGCGATGGAAAGCGATAGCAGTATTTTCCGATGTTTTTTGGAATAGGCCTGGTTGCTCAGCGCTTTGCCGGAAACATAGCAGATAAGCACCAGTACGAGCCAAACGATCCAGTATTTCCCGCTCCAACTGAGGTTGAATAAAATACTTGCAACTAGCAAAAAGATCCATTTTTTCGTTTCCGGAACTTTGTAGTACGCTGCAACCGCAATGGATAATAGAAGTAAATATGTAAAATCGGTGAATTTGACCATGCGCCTATTTTAACAGCACGGGTAATGTTTTAAAGCCTCTGAAAAAGATCTTGGAATCCCATTGCGGCGCTTTGGTCGGGTGCAAACGGATGTCTGGGAACGCAGCCATGAAACGCGGCAGGAATTTCTGCAATTCGAACCGCGAGAGCCTTGCGCCGAGGCAATGATGCATGCCAAAACCGAAACCGATATGCGGGTTAGGCTTGCGGGTGGGCGTAAACGTATCGGGGTTCTGGAACACGGCCGGGTCGCGGTTGGCGGAGGCCAGGCCCAGCAGCACGGTTTGTCCTTTTCGCAGTTGCAGGCCTTCAAATTCCATTTCGGCGGCCACCTGCCGGGGTATCCAGTTCACCGGACTCACGTAGCGGATCAGCTCCTCCACGGCGATGGCGCATTCGTTATGTGCGTTCCAGTTGATCACCTTGTCGCGGTTTTCGATCAGCGCGGCAATGCTTTTGGTGAGCAGCAGCGTGGTGGTTTCCGTAGCCGCATTGACGAGGAATTCCCAGGTGCCGATCAGCTGCGGGGCCCTTGCACTTCCCATTACCTCGCGCATTTCGAGCAGGAGGCTGTTGGTGGCCTCGCGTTCGTGACGGCTGAATGTTTCGGAAAGATAGCTATGGAAAGTGCGCGACATGGAGGCACATTCCAGCAGTTCGGTCACCGACAAGGTCTTTTCGAATATGAAGGTAATCACGTAGGAAAACTTCTGGATGAAGTCGAAATCCGCTTTGTCGAGATCGATGATCTTGCTGATAATGAGGAAGCTGAACTGCCGCGCCATTTCTACGAGGTCGGCTTCTTCCTGGCCGTCGAGCGCGGCTATGACTTCCGTAATAGCGTCGAGTGTGATTTGTTCGTAGTTGGCCTGATAAAACTTCTGGTTCACAAAGCGCCGGTGCTCGGCATGTTTTTCACCATTCATAAAGAGCAGCCAATACCGGAGGCTCTCGCCGAATTCCAGCAGGCCGGGGTCGTTGTCCGACAGCGCGGATACGACCTTGAATCTTTCCGTAAAATCGAAGTTTTTGAAATTGTCCGAATCGGCCAGGATCTTTTTCACGTTCGCGTAATCCATCGCCACCAGGTCGCCGAACATATTAATATGCAGAGGGTCCGACTTTCGCACGTCGGCAATGAGCTCGGTATAGTTTTGATTGACCTCTTTTTTGGCTGACCAGATCGAGGTGGCGGACATGAGCGGGGTTTGCATAATCGAAACGGAAATGAGGCTTTATACTTCCTGATTTTCAGCAATCCATTGGCTGGTAGCGGCGATGGTGCGCATTTCCCAGAAAATGGAGGGACTTAATTCCATCCCGACGTATTCTTCGAGCTCGGTGGTGATGTTGACGAGAATGAGCGAATCGAGGCGGAAATGAACGATGTCGGCATCGATGGCAACCTGGGAAGGATCAATTTCGGCGTGTTTTGAAATCTTCGCGGCGATCCATTCAGAAATCTCACTAAAAGTCTTGGGCATGAGGGTGTTTTAATGTGGCAAGTATAATTTCGGAAGATAGTATCAAAGTTTTTTGTAAAAAAGCCGTTACGGCGAATAATGTGCTTTTGACGCGAATAATGTTAGTAACCGGTGAAACTTTATGGGCCCGGAACCGTTTGCGGGCCGTCGGGGCTAGGATTAGCATGCATTAAAGGCTAATTTTGCCCCCCCGCAGCCATACGCAAGTATAGCTTTTGTTTACCCCTTTATCTTTAATATGCCCACAAAAGGAATTCCTTCGAATGCACTCGTCTCCAAACCGCATTACCCTATACTGGACGGCCTGCGCGGCGTAGCGGCACTAACGGTGATCTGTTTCCATGTGTTCGAAGCATTCGCGACCAGCCATCTGGACCAAAAAATCAACCACGGTTATCTGGCGGTCGATTTTTTCTTCATCCTCTCGGGCTTCGTGGTCGGCTATGCGTACGACGACCGCTGGGATAAGATCACCATCCGCGACTTCCTCAAACGCCGGCTTATACGCCTGCACCCGATGGTGGTGATGGGTGCGCTCATCGGTGCGGCGGTGTTTTATTTGCAGGGCTGCGCCGCCTGGGACGTGTCCAAAGTATCGGCCGGCAGCCTGGTCGTTGCCACGGTGATCAACGCATTCCTCATACCGGCCACGCCGGGACTCGAAATCCGCGGGGTAGGGGAGATGTACCCGCTGAATGGCCCGAGCTGGTCGCTGTTTTACGAATACATCGGCAGTATCCTCTATGCCTTCTATCTGCGGAAGCTCGGCACCCGGGCGCTGGCCTGGCTCGTCGCAATCGCTGGTGCGGGCCTGGCTGCATTTGCCGTCTGGGGGCCCTACGGCGACATTTGCGTAGGATTTTCCCTCACTCCCGAAAACACGCTCGGCGGATTTTTACGTTTGTTATTCTCTTTTCCCGCAGGCCTCCTGCTCTCGCGCGTTTTCAAACCCCTTCCGGTGAAGAGCGCATTCTGGCCAGGCAGCGCGGCCGTTGTGGTCCTGTCGGCTATCCCGCGGGTCGGCGGCAGCGACCAGTTGTGGTTAAACGGTCTGTACGATTCGGTTTGCGTCATCGTCATCTTTCCATTGCTGGTCCGGATAGGCGCCTCGGCGCAGGTTACAGGTGAAACCACGACGCGGATATGCCGGTTTCTCGGCGATATTTCTTACCCGCTTTATATGGTGCATTACCCGTTCATCTATTGGTATTATGCGTGGGTCAAAAACGAGAACCTCACATTCGGGCAATCGCTTCCCGGGGCGCTGGCACTCGTAGTGGGATCGGTAGTGCTCGCTTACATGTGCCTGAAACTGTACGACGAGCCCTTGCGCAGGTTTTTGAGCAAGCGTTTGGCGGGCCGCAGGCCGTAAAGCAACTTTCACCGCTCCAATGTCTTGAATAAGAATGGCGACTGGGTGAATGAAATGCCTCCGGCGTTGGACGCGAATGCCCATACCTTGTAATTCGTGTTCGGTTTCAGGCCGGTGAGGGTACCGCTGATCGGGCCCGGAAGGGAGCCGGTGTAAGGCCCGAATTTCAGGGCCGGGTAGTCCGGAGATGATTCTGCAAAGAGAAATTTCATGTCTTCCGGCGTAAACTCCGGCGTCGATTGCAAGTCGTTGGTGGTTCCTTCGAGGTACGCAAATCCGTGCTGCTGAATATCGCCGCCGCCGTTTCCTTCTATATACACCCCGATTTTTATTTGATTCGCGGTGATTTCGGGAATGGCATTTAGCAATATCCGGGGTGGAAAAACGGGTGCTTTCACGTCCAGGGTAACGGTGAATGCCTTGCCATACACCGTCTGCTGGGCATAGGTGGCATAGGGCCGTACAAAATACGTTTTGCCCGGTACCAGCCCGGATAGCCTGCTTTCGAACACCAGCAGCGTATCACCGCAGTATTTTCCCAGCGTCGATTTACCTTCCGAATCCGTGAGCGTCGGCTGCTGCTGGGCGGTGCTCCACACGTGTCCGTGGGCATCGGCGCAGAGGCCTGCTTTGCCGGTGAGTGTGCTCACCACCTGCGCGGTGCTGCTCCCGCCCGAGGAGCCGCCCGGCGGAACCACCTCTTTCACATACGACTGGCTGGCAGGATTACTGGTATCGAACTGAGGCAGGGAAGCAATATCGGGGCCAGGATCTTTGCCCTTATCTTCATCTTTATCGCCGCAGGCCCAGAAGGCCAGGATTGACACAACCAATAATGTCCGGAAAAGGAAAGTGTATTTCATAAGAGACGGGAATAATAGCAAGGAGGTTTGATAGAGATGGTCTTGTCGCCGACAGTTATAGCTTTTGACAATACAAACATGAAATAGCTTTCAATGCAGGTTTCCTACAAGTTACAACCTATGAAACCGGAGTTATTTCTGACGAAACGGCATTTTTTTCAAACGAAGAACCTTCGGAAAGTCTGTTTTCCAAAAGTCGGTCTGGCAATAAATGCTTATTTTCGCTGTACAGCTAGTTCGATAGGATCGGGCTGCACGTAAACCTTGTCAAATTCAATTGAAACGTAAATGCCCCCGTTACGAATACTGATTGTTGAGGATATCGTCCTGACCGCCCTGGACCTGAGAAATTCACTTGAAAAAAACGGCTACGTCGTCACCGCGATCGCCCGGAATATGGAGGAGGTGCGACAGGCCGTGGTGCAAACGCTCCCGGACCTCGCGCTGATCGACATCATCCTGGAAGGCTCGGATGCGTCGGGGATCGAAATCGCCCAGTATTTGACCGAATTGCGGCCCATTCCCATCATTTACCTTACCGCGAATTCCGAAGAGGAGCAGTTCAGGAAAGCACAGCTGACCCGTCCGGCAGCCTATCTTTTGAAGCCATTCAGGATCAGCGATGTGATTTTCAATGTCGAATTGGCTTATCACAATTTCAAAGCGGCGGATCACGATCCGGAGCGGCACCTGATGCTGCCGACCAATGGCGGACTGGAACTCGTGGACCTCGATGAGGTGGCCTATCTGAAAGCCGCCGGCGCTTATACGGAGGTGGTTTTGGCCGATGGCACTACGTATCTCGTCAGTTCCGGCCTCGGGCAAACCGGGCTGTATTTCCGTGGAGCCAATTTTTTCCGGCTCTCGCGCTCGTTTGTGGTCAATATCCAGTACATCAAGCGCGTGAAGGAAGGCGAACTTCTGCTGCGTGACGGCATTACGAAAATTTCCCTGCCCGACGGCGCCCGCAAGGAGCTGCTGAATAAGTTTACGATTTTGAAAACGAAACAGCCGAAGTAACAAGGCTTCCCGGGGCAGGCCATGCACGTGCGAATTCCAGCTGGAAACTCACGCCCGTGTCGGGCGGCGTGGCGCCGGTAAACTGGCCCTTGCCGTTCAGTTGGAGGATCTGCGACTGGATGAGCGCGATCCCGAAGGTGGAGGAGTGGCTTTTGAGCAGCGATTTCAGCGGAACCGACAGGTTAACCCCTTCCATTCCCGGTCCATTGTCGGTCACCACGAGCCGGATTACCCGATTATGCTCAAAGCATTCAATGCGAAAGCGCGGGTTGGGTGTCCGACCGAAGGCATATTTGCAGGCATTGGTCGTAAGCTCGTTCACGATCAGCCCCACGGGCGTCGCTTTATCGGCGCCGAGCAGCACGCTTGCGAGCTGGTAGTCGAGGCTTACCTGTTTTACACCCAGCGTTTCGAGCACGCCACGGACGATTTCGGGGATGAAATCGGCGAGGTCCACCTGCGCCAGCTGCTCGCCATCGTAAAGCCGCCGGTGCAAAATGGCCATCGATTCGATCCGGAGAAGCGTTTCGTCGATCAAACGACGCGCCGGGGTATCGTCCAGTTGATCCGATTGCAGACTAAGCAAGCTGGCGATCACTTGCAGGTTGTTTTTGACCCTGTGGTTTTGCTCACGCACCAGGTCCTGGTTTTTTGCGCTGATCTGCCTGTTCTTTTTGTATAAAAAATAGAATACCAGCGAAGTAATGATGGCGAGCAGCAGCAGCGCGCCCATGGCCAGTGTAAAATTCCGCTCGGCCCGGGCCGCTTCCAGCTCCGCTCGCTGGGCCTGGATTTCCGCTTCCTTTTTTTCGGCCTCTTCCTTTAAATAAAACGACTGGATGGCGTTATCGCGATCGCCGGAGCGCCTCTGCGCGTATAGATGGTTCAGTGTTGACGCTGCCTCAAAAGCCCTTTTCCATAATTTGGCTGCCACGAACACATCGACCTGGGCCTCAATGAGATGCGTGCTGGTCCAGTAATCGGCGATTTGCTTTTGCGACATCAGTTTCTCGGCCTTATCCACGCTTTTGATCGCATTCGGCATATCACGGAATTTCAGGAATGCCGAGGCCATGTGGCAAATCGTGTGAACGACCGCATTGTTGTCGCCTTTTGCCAGAAACAAAAGATAGGCGTCGTCGAGCTCGGTAATGGCCCGCTTGTCATTGAAATGCCGGTAAAGATCCGCCAGCTGCAAATGCGCTTCGGCCATCATGGTAGTGTCCTTGGCCACACTCGCGTGGAATGCGATCGCATCAATGCAATGGCGGATTGTGTCGCTTCTTTCCGGGATCGCAGCGGTTTTTTTCAGCTCCTGCTTGTCCCAAATCCATATTCTTTTATAAAAGCTGGTAATGTAATTGTAGGCCAATGCGATGCCGCTGTTATCTTCCATCCGGCTGAATATATCGAGCGCTATACAGGCATTTTCATAGTCCACGCGTGACCTGCCATTGACATGAATTCCCTCATTTAATGTCAGATAGGCCATTGCCAGCTCTTTTGAATCTTTGCCTTTGAGAATGCGGATCACCTTCAAAAAATATTCATTTCCCCGCGAGAAGTTTCCTGCCTTTTTATAGGTATTACCAAACAAAAACCACGCCTTTCCCAGTAAAACCGAGTCGTTTTGAGCCATCGCTTCCGATTCCATCGCCTGCGCTTTTTTGATATTATCCGGATCGAGGTTCAGTTCCGGAAAAAGGGATTGTCCGAATGCCGGAAAACAGAACGTGACCAAAATCAAAAGCCGGAAAATGGGAAGCTGCATAGGAAACGATGGGAGGGTTTTTTCAATGTAATTCGCCGCATTGGCGAAACAATATAAAGAAGTTTTTTAATGGAATTAGTTGTACCAGTTTTTGTAAAGAAAAGCTGCCGCTTTGCAAGAAATGAATCGGGTTTCATCCGGTAGCCGCGCGGATACATTTTTATTTGTCGCAGTTTTGAAATACAAAGCCGCTCCGCGTTCGGCCGAAGATTTTCGTAATAACATCCTCTATCAGTTCTCGATGAAATCACGCTTACTGAAACCGCTCCGGAAGATTTTTACAATGCTTCTGGTGTTTCTCACTGTCATTGCCTGTAAAAAGGACGTCGTTCCCACGCAGCCTGCACCCGAGCCCGAACCGGAAGTCGTGATTCCCGGCAAAACGGTCGGGTTCGGCGTGGAATTGGTCCCGGCGGAAGAATATGAGAAATTGCCTCTGATCGCCGAGCCGGTCATGGCCAACGGCCGCACCATGAAGGACCCGACGCTCACCCCAACGTACGATTTGACGGCCAAAATGCCGCCCGTGGCCAGTCAGGGAAACCAAAACTCCTGCACGGCATGGGCAACGGCATTTGCCGCGAGAAGCTACCTCCATTCCCGCCTGACAGGCGCGAGCTACGTGGGCAGCGACGGCAACCGCGACAATGCCCGCGTATTCAGCCCGGCATTTGTGTACAATCAGATCAACGGAGGCAACGATAAAGGCTCATTTACCTACAATGCGCTGGACCTGATGAAGAACACAGGCGTGTGTTCCTGGCAGGATATGCCCTATAAAGACACCGATTTTCTCACCAAGCCAACCAACGAGCAAACGCAAAAAGCGGGCAATTTTAAGATTAAAGATTGGGGTAGAATCAATATTTCGGAGAGCGTTTTTAAGAAATTCATTTACTACGATTACCCTGTTATCATCAGTGCCTACCTCGATAACAGCTTCCTTGAACTTACGCACAAAGACCCGCAAAACGAATTTGTGTGGAAAGAAAATACCGGCGCCAAAAGTGCGCACGCCATGGTTGTTGTTGGATACGACGATAGCCGCAAAGCATTCAAAGTTCAGAATTCCTGGGGGAAAAACTGGGCTAACCGCGGGTATATCTGGCTGTCGTACGAGCTGGTCGAAGAAGTGATCAGGGAAGCGTATATTATGATCGTCGATGACAAATCCATTGTGGCACCACCGAAGGTCGAAACCGTGGGGGCGAACCTGGAAGAGGACGGCGAAGTGGTGTTCTCTGCCCGCGTTACCGACCGCGGCGACGCGCCGATCCTTGGCGTCGGATTTTGCATTGCCAGTACTAGAAGTCTGCCCGAAGTGAAATCGAGCGTGCGCATTGAAGGGATCTCGATGGTGCCCTACAACTTTACCTATTCGCAACGCCTCGCGGGCGATACGCTCTGGTACCGTGCCTATGCCGAAACCGTTTCGGGAACGGTTTATGGCGATACCGCCCACGTGGTGCTCAAAAACACCAGTAACCCCGTCGGCTCACTGGCCCAGAATACGTTGTTTTTCAACGACGGACGCCAGGCATTCTCGGTCGACGTCGATAATGGAACGGTACTATGGACCTCGCCCAAGGATGGATCTTCGAACGATAAGGGAAGCGTTTATGCCAATGGCATGTATGTTTTCGGCGAACATCGCCTTGTGGGTGTTGATGCCGTCACCGGGAAAACGAAGTGGATGTATTCCGATCCCCGGTACCACACCTCATTTTATTCCCAACCGGTGGCAATCGGCGGAACAGTGTTCATGATCGGTGAGTATCGCCTCACTGCGATTGACGTCCAGTCGGGCCTGAAACTGTGGTCGCTGGACGCGGCCGAGTTCGCGAATGATGCCAATACGAGCTTCCACGGCGGATTGAGCGTAACCAAAGACAATAAGCTGTTTTTCGTAACCTGGGGAAGGAATTCTAAATACACGGGTTACATCGTGAGCGATCCGAGAAACGGCAAATCGATCACCGAATTCGATAACCAGGGCGAATCCTACTCCGGTAACCCGTTCTGGGACGATAACCAGCTGGTGATGGCTACCGGCGCGAGAGACCTGAAATCATTCGCACTGAAACCCGCACCGAAGGAGATGTGGCGCTCGCGCGAATTCCTGTCCAGCTCCGTGATCAGCAACAATGTGGTGGTAGGGCACGACGTTGCCGGCAAGGCCCTCAAAGGGCTCGATAAAGCAACGGGTACCCGGTTGTGGCAATACACGCCGGCGGTGGGAGAAATCTATACGAGGGCATGGAGCGTCTCAGGCAAATATGCGGCCATGACGGTCATGGAGCGAACCAGCGCATTTGGCGGCAACCGCTTCATCCATGTGATTGACATTACCAATGGAAAACTGGTGTGGGAGAAAAAGCTCGCCACCACAGTGGCCGAAAGCGTTCTGGCGGCAGGCAACAAGGTTGTGACCTGGGATGGCGAAGCGGTGGCATTCGACATTGCCACCGGCAACCAGCTTTGGAAAACCAATGTAAACACCTCCAAACTCATCTTCCCACGCGATATGGTGGTTGTCCAGAAAAATGGAACGAGCTACTATATGGTTGAATCAGGCATGAAATAGCAGATACCGCCGGGCGGCACGAAAAGACGCTACTCTTTTTGTGCCGCCTTGCTCACCAGCTTTTCTTCCCCCGCCCGGTAATGCTCGCGGGTGGTTACCGGCTCGCCTTTGGCTTTGTTCATCCGGAGCTGGAACACATCAACCAGCAGCGAGAAGGCCATCGAGAAGTAAATGTAGCCTTTGGGTATTTCCAGTCCGAAACCCTCGGTAATCAGCGAAAAGCCGATCAGGAGCAGGAACGACAATGCAAGCATTTTGAATGCCGGGTGGCGGTTCACGAAATCACTGATCTTTTCCGCTGCCACGAGCATGATCAGCACCGTTACCACTACGGCCACGTACATCACCCACACTTCCTTCACCATCCCGATGGCCGTAATGATGGAGTCGATCGAAAAAACCATGTCCATGATGAGTATTTGTGTGATAACCTGGGCAAAAGTGGTGGCTTTGATCTGCTTGCTCTGGTCACCTTCCTCGCCTTCCATTTTGTGGTAAATCTCGGTAGCGCTTTTATAGAGCAGAAAAAGCCCGCCCGCGAGCAGCACCAGCTCTTTTCCCGAAAATCCCTCTCCGAAAACGACGAACAGGTCTTTGTCCAGCTTCATAATCAGTGAAATGAGCATCAGCAGGCCGATCCGCAGCACACCGGCGAGGATCAACCCGATCCGCCGGGCCCTCTTTTGCTGATCGACAGGCAGCTTCGCTGCGATGATTGAGATGAAAATTACATTATCGATGCCCAGAACGGCTTCGAGGGCAACGAGCGTCAATAGGGAAATAATGACTTCAACTTCCATGTGGATGAGGTTTGGTGGACGTTTTTCATGCGCAGGCAAAATGCATGCCGCAGTGAATTTGTCACCGGATGGGGCGTTGTTTAAATAATATTAAATTAAATGATATATTGGAGCTGTTTAAAAGCCACCCTATGCCGAAGTATTTTCTCCAAGCAGCTCTCACTATTATCGGTATCATGCACGCGCTGGCGGCTGCGGGCGGGATCTGTATCCCGGTCGAGTTCCTCCGTAAATATGAAGCATCGGACTTCGTGGCGCGCGTCACGATCACGAGCCTGAGTTCCAATGTGGGTGACGCATTCCATTATCAATCGGGAATTGCGATCCGCGAACTCTACAAGGGCCGCCGCGTGCAGGAAATCTTCATCGAAGGCAGCAGCGATGGCAAAATTCGAACGACAAGCGATTTATTCTTTCCCAAAAACACCGAAATCCTCGTGTACGCGCGCCTGACGGAAGATGGCCAATATATTTTCGATTCATGCTCGGGCTACCTTGTCCTGGGCAATACCCTTTCGCACACGGCCAGGCGGGAACTCGACATGCTGGAAGTTTTAAAAAGAGAATCAGCCAGCCGCCCGACGCCCGGCTTGTACCAGGCCGATTTGCAAGATCAGCTTAAAGCCCTGCGCGGGGTGCAGCTTTCCAAAAGCTTCGCCATTTTCGAAATCACCTTCAGCGATAGCCTGCAAGTGGCCACGGTCCGGACCGTGAGCGGTTTCACGCAGGCGGTTGATGAGCGACTGAAAGCGATCATCAGCCATGCAAACTGGACCGGCCGCGACCGGCATTCAGGGGGTAAAAAACAGTTCATCGCCTTCTACTACTATGAAGCCGAGAAAGGCCAGCCGTCTTTTATCGGCACGCTGGACGTGTAGGACACGACGCAGCCTCTGGGTGAATAGCCGCTGTGACCACACGTTATAAGTGTCGCGTATATAGTATTCCGGTAGCACTTTTCAAAAAGTTAGCCAGGTATTTTTCAGCATCATCGCTTGCACGATAACTTAAATTGGTCTTTATTTGTCTACTAAGTTTATAGAGTACTTGTCTTGTTAACCACCAATAAGCCTTGCTATCAACTACCAATGTAAAACTTTTGGGAAGTGCATGAGTTAGGAGATTTATCGGATCGGCAGTTGCTGGAAATGTTCCAGGAAGGCTCCGTGGCGGCATTTGAAGAAATACACCGGCGTTATTTCAGGCGGCTCTACGCGCATGCCTTCAAAATGCTCGGTAATGCGGAAGATGCGCAGGATGTGGTGCAGGAGGTGTTTATCAGCTTGTGGGCCAAAGGGGCGGGCGTCCGGCTGCATACCGGTTTGGCGGGTTATCTGTTCACATCGGTGCGCAACCGCGTGCTGAACCTCATTGAGCAAAAGACGGTTTACCAGCATCATATCGATGGCCTGGCGGCGTTTCTGCGTGAAAATCCGGCTCCGGCCGGCGACCCGGATGAAGAAATTCTGTTCTCGCTTCTCGAAGCGGAAATAGAAAACCTGCCGCGCAAAATGAAGGAAGTTTTCGAGCTGCGCAGAAAGGGGGAAATGTCCTATGCCGAGATCGCCGATCAACTTGCATTGTCCGATCACACTGTAAAAAAGCAGATTAGTAATGCAATTAAGATACTGAGGGACAGGTTGGTACAATGGAAATCCCAGTTGGTAGTGCTATTTTTTTAAAAAAATTCTACTACCAAATGCTTACTCGCCTGTCATACTTCTGAATTGCAATTCAAAAATAGAATCGAATGGACCATCGGGAGGTGAGGGATTTGCTGGGGAGATACCGGCTCGGGCGATGTACCGACGCCGAAAAAGCGCTGATCGCGGAATGGTATGCGCAGGCGGCCCGGCAGCAGCCCGATTTGCCCGGCGACCCCGAAGCGGCCCGCGCCGAATCGTGGGCGAATATCATGGGGGCGGTCCATGCGGAACACACATTTGAAGCCCGGCTGCGGCCCGTCCATTGGGGCCGGGTATTTTATGCAGCCGGCGCAGTGGCGGCATTGCTTTGCCTGGGCTTTTTCTGGCTGGGCGGCGGGTTGTCTCAGAATCAAAACGGTGCAGCGGCTCGCATGCTCACCGCCAGTACATTACCCGGCGAAGTGCGGACCTACCGGCTGCCCGACAGCTCGCTGGTAACGCTCAACGGCGGCAGTTCCGTGCGGTATCCCGAAGTATTCGGAGCCAAAGTGCGGGAAGTGACGCTTACCGACGGCGAGGCGTATTTCGATGTGAAACACAATGCTTCGCATCCGTTTATCGTCGACGCCGGCCGCACGCGGACGCAGGTGCTCGGCACCGTATTTTGCGTGCGTGCTTACCGAAGCCTGGCCGACGTACGCGTAACCGTGGCCAGCGGCAAAGTAGGCGTGCGCAACGCCAGCGGCTATTCCGACACGCAAACGGCGTTTCTGCTTCCCGACGAGCAGCTGGTGGTCGACAACCGGAGCGGACGGGCGCAAAAAGAACGCGTGAATGCGCGCTCCCTGGCCGGGTGGCTGCGCGGTGCGATGGATTTCAACAATGAAGAGCTGAGAACGATCGCATTGCTGCTGGAAAAGAAATTCAATGTGCCGGTGCGGGTTGAAAATGAAACACTTGGCATCCAGAGGCTTACGGCGCGTTTCAGAGCGGAGGAAACTTTGGACGACATACTCGGGACGCTGGCCATGGCGGGCAATTTCAGGTACCGCCATGCAACGGGCCAGGTGCTGATCACAATGAACGAGCATTAAAACGAAGAAACTATGACGGTATTTATCCGACAAAACAATGGCATTGGCCAGCATTACCTAAGCAGGCTCTGGGTGATTCTCGTCCTCGCGGCTTCCCTTTTCCACCCGCTCCACGCGGAAAGAGAGAAGACGATCCGGGATGTGAAAATTTCGATCAGGGCTGAGAAACAGTCTTTAAAGGCTATTTTAACACAAATCGAAACAAAAAGCGGGTTCGTTTTTATTTACCAGGATAGACTAGTAAATCCATATACTAACCTCGCTTTTGAGGCCCGCAATGAATCGCTTGAACAGGTGCTGAACAGCCTGTTGCGCCAGCGCGGCCTCGACTACGAACAGCAGAAAGAAAAAGTGATCATCCGCAAAGCGCCTGCGCAGACCGGTGAAGCCGCCGATTCGGACGAGGCGTCCGACCAGGCGATCAACGGCGTGGTGAAAGACGAGAAGGGCGACGGTCTCCCGGGCGTGACCATCCGCGTGAAAGGAACGAATAAGGGCACGCTCACCGACGCCAATGGCGCATTCACGATTTCGGCGGGCGGCAGCGACGTGCTCATCTTCTCCTACATTGGCTATGTCACTGCCGAACAAGCCATTAGCAGCGCTACCAGCATCGATATTTCCCTCAAACCCGACGAAAGCCAGCTCAGCGAGGTGATCGTGACGGGTTACACCCAAACCAAACGCAGCGCCCAAACCGGCGCCGTCACAACCGTCGATTCCAAGGACTTTTCGCAGGTTTCCTACAACAGCGTGATCGAGAAATTGCAGGGTACGGTGCCCGGTTTGCAGATTTCGAGCAATTCGGGCGTGCCGGGCACATCGGTGCTCGTGCGGCTGCGCGGCGCCACGTCTATTAAGGCAGGGAATGATCCATTGTATGTGGTGGATGGCGTTTTTATCAACAATGAAAACTTACAAGGCCTTTCGCGCGGCATGGGCGGGCAGACGCCCAACCCGCTTTCCGACCTGAACCCGGACGATATCGAATCGGTATCGGTGCTGAAAGATGCCAATGCGACGGCGCTCTACGGGGCACGCGGTGCCAATGGCGTGATCCTGATCACGACCAAGCGCGGCGCGCGCAACTCGCGTACGAAGGTGAGTATCAATGTGGAACAGGGTTTTGCAAAAGCCACCAACCTGTGGCAGCTGGTAACCGGTCCCGAGCATGCCCAGCTGGTGAACCTGGTGCATGTAAACGATGGGAAGTCGTTTGCTACCCGCCCGTTCCGGCCCGTATCGGAGGCCGTAGCAGGTTTTCCGGCATTCGGCAGTCCCGAAGAGCAGGGCACCTACGACCGGGTGAGCGACATTTTCCGCACGGCAGCATTGAGCAAATACACCTTATCCGTGTCCGGCGGCGACTCGCGCACCAACTTCTACCTCGGCGGCGAGTTCCAAAACCAGCAATCGACGCTCAAAACGCAGGACTTCAAGCGGTATTCCTTCCGTTTCAATATCGACCATTCGATTTTGCCCAACCTTAAAATCGGGACGAGCAACACCCTTTCCAGCGTGCCGCGCCGGCTCGTGCGGGTAGGGGACGGCCCGGCGGGACTGTTCCAGGCGGCATTGCACACGCCTACTTTTTACCCATTCTACAATGAAGACGGCAGCTATGCCAAACCGACGGTCTTCGACAGCCACCTCGCCATTCTAGAAAACTCGGACACGCATTCGGTGAGCCTGCGGAGCATCAACAATGTGTACGCGCTCTGGAATATCCTGCCGAACTTGTCCTTCAAATCCTCGTGGAGCAATGATTACAACAACTATCACGAGAAGGCCTACTACAACACCAACCTCGTGTACGGCCAGCCCGCGGGCGAGGCAAACGACGTCACGACGATCAAGCAATCGCTCATTGCCGAGCAGCTTTTGAATTACAATTTGTCCTCTGCCAAAAGCGAATTCTCAGTTTTCGTAGGTAACACCATTCAAAAAACCACTACCGAACGCGCCACACTGACCGGCACCGGCTTCCCAAGCAACCAGTTCAAGCGCATTGCGTCGGCCGCCGTGCAAACAGCCTCATCCACAGGCTCGTCGTACGGATTGCTCTCGTTTTTTACAGGTTTTAATTATAGTTATGACAACCGGTACAGCATTGACGGCAACATCCGCGCTGATGCTTCTTCGCGCTTCGGGGCCGATCACCGCTGGGGCTATTTTCCATCGGTGGGCTTGGGCTGGAACATTTCCAAAGAGGCATTTTTTTCTGAAAATAACACCCTCACCGACCTGCGCTTCAAGGCCAGTTTAGGATTAACGGGTAACCAGGATATAGACGATTTCGCTTCCCGCGGCCTGTGGGCGGGCGGTACCAACTACGGCGACCAGCCCG
The DNA here is from genome assembly GCF_000023125.1 of Dyadobacter fermentans DSM 18053. NCBI lineage: Bacteria > Pseudomonadati > Bacteroidota > Cytophagia > Cytophagales > Spirosomataceae > Dyadobacter > Dyadobacter fermentans. The sequence continues at coordinate 1,966,842 of NC_013037.1, read as the reverse complement.
GCATCGCGCCCAGCCAGCTCGCCAATCCTGATCTGAAATGGGAAACCACGCGCCAGTACAACTTCGGGCTGTCGGGGGCATTGCTGAAACAGCGGCTCAATTTTGAATTCAATTATTACGATAAATTCACCTACGACCTGCTCCTCGACCAGCCCGTGGCGCCGAATACCGGATTTTCGTCGGTGGTGCGCAATGTGGGCGAGATCAGCAACCGGGGCGTGGAGCTGTTGCTAAGCTCGGTGAATGTGCGGAACCAGGACCTGGAATGGAAAACGACGCTCACCGTATCGCGCAACGTGAACCGCGTGCAGAAGCTGCTGACGCCCATTACGGCCGGCTACGACATGTTCCGCGTGGTGGAAGGCCAGCCGTTGTACTCGGTGTACGCTTATAAAGAGCTCGGGCTGAATGCCGAGAATGGCAATGCGATTTACGAGGATATTAACAGGGACGGCAGGATCACCGTGGACGACCAGCACATCGTCGGCAATATCTGGCCCAAGTTCGAGGGGGCATTTCGTAACACATTGTCGTTCAAAGGCCTCGATCTGAACCTGAATTTTTATTACAAATACGGCAACTCGGCCTACAACTACACGGCTTATTTTCTGGAAACCGCCGGTACCCGCGGCGTGACGCGCTCCATCCAGAAAAGCTCGCTCAACTACTGGCAGAAACCCGGCGACACCGGCGTGCTGCCCCGCCCGACCAACCTCACCAACCCCGACGGCAGCCTCAACTACTTCCGCACGGGCAACAGCCGCTACCTAGAAGACGCTTCCTACCTGCGCCTGCGCGACATTACAATCAGCTATAACCTGCCCAAAAGCATCACGTCGGCCATTCGTACCTCGGGCGTGCGGCTGTACCTGACGGCCACCAACCTGTGGACGCTGACCAACTATTCGGGTCCCGACCCCGAGGTGAACGTGGCGGCCGACAGCCGCAACGGGCTCGTGCAAGGGCTGGATTTCGGCACGCCGCCGCAGCCGAAATCGGTGGTACTGGGTGTGAATCTGAGTTTTTAATGGAATTGATGATGAAAAAACTGAATATAACACTGATACTGGCCGCATTATGGCTCTCGTCCTGCTCCGACCTGCTGAACACCGAGCCGGAGCAGAACATCTCCGACGAAGCGGTGATCGTAGACGAAAAATCGGCCAATACGGCCCTCGTAGGCGTGTACGACGCATTGCAAGGCTACGCAACATCCAACATTATCGGCGTGGACCTCGCTTCCGACAACGTAGTGAACTACAATAACCAGAACAACCTGGTGCCCGACCTGACGCCCAACAATGCAGGCGGCGGCTTCTCGGCGATTTACAAGATGATCAACCAGGCCAACTTTGTGATCGCCCTAGTACCGGGTGTGCAGGATGGCTTTTTTACCCAGGAAGAGCGGAACCAGGTGCTGGGCGAGGCCTATTTCCTGCGCGCATTGGGTTACCTGGACCTGGTGAAAACCTACGGCGGCGTGCAGCTCGTACTCGCGCCCGCCACCGGCCCGGATACGCATAAAGGGACCAAACGAAGCACCGCAGCCGAAACCTACGCGCAAATCGGCGCGGACCTCGACCAGGCCGAGCAGCTTTTGAAAGAAACGGTGAACCGCACCCGCGCCACGCGTTTTTCGGTATATGCATTGAAAGCGAGGTATTTCACCTATTTGCAAAACTGGGAACAGGCGGAGGCGAACGCGTCGAAAGTGATTGCCCAGGCAGGGTTCAAGCTGGTGAAACCTTACTCCGCATTCTTTACGGGCAAAACGACGGAAGAATCCATTTTCGAACTCGTTTACAGCACCTCCGACCGGAACTCATTTTATACCAACTGGCTTTCCCCGGCCGATGGCGGTCGGCATGACTACATCCCTGCGCGGGAGTTCGTGAGCCAGCTGCTCGATCCGGCCAGGGGCGGCGCGCGCAAAAGTTTGCTCAAACAAACCGCCGAAGGCTCCTGGGACCTCATCCAATACGGCAAGCCCGACGGTTCCAGCTCGGTATTCATCCTGCGCATTGCCGAGCAATACCTCATCCGCGCCGAAGCGCGTGCCAACAAAGCCGCGCCCGATTTCACCGGCGCCCTGGCCGACCTGAATGCGATCCGCAGCCGTTCGGACGTGCCGGCATCGCCGCTCACGGCCGCGTCGGGCAAGGAGGCATTCAACCTTGCGATCCTAGAAGAACGCAGGCTGGAACTGCCTTTCGAAGGCCACCGCTTCGTGGACGTAGTGCGCACGGGCCGTTCGGCGAGCATTTTCGGGGCTGTTAATGCCAACCGGAAGAACCAGCAATTCAACGTCCTGCCCATCCCGCTCACAGCCATCCAGACTGACGGCGACCTCGTCCAAAATCCCGGCTATTAACGTTCATTCCTACCAAAATATGAAATCGAGATTCCTATTCAGCACATTGTTAGCGGGCATTGCACTGGCCTCGCTCGACACCTTGCACGCGCAAACGCCGGTAACCGTCAAAAAGAATGCGATCACCCGCCACGGTCCCGAAAATGGCTCGCTGATCATCATCGGCGGGGGAGGAGCTACGCCTGAAATCTGGCAACGCTTCGTGCAGCTCGCAGGCGGGAAGGACAAGGCCAAAATCGTGGTCATTACCGCGGCCGGAGGCGATTCTGCGGCATATGATAAAAAATCCGTCGAGCTCGTGAAGCGCGAAACCGGCATTGCCAATGTAACATTACTTCATACAAATGACCTCAAAGAAGCCAATAGCGAAAAGTTCGTCGCGCCCATCCGCTCGGCTACGGGCGTGTACATCGTCGGCGGCCGCCAGTGGCGCATTGCCGATTCTTACCTCAACACATTAACCCACCAGGCATTCCAGGAACTGCTCGACCGCGGCGGCGTGATTTCCGGCACTTCGGCGGGGGCCAGCATTCAGGGGTCGTTTTTGTGGCGGGGCGATACCAAAGGGCCGCACATTCTCGTGGGCGATCATACGCAGGGGCTGGGTTTTCTCAAAAACTCGGTGATCGACCAGCATTTGTTCCGCCGCAACCGGCAGTTCGATCTCGTGGATTTTGTCAAAAACGCGCCGGAGTTGATCGGCATCGGGCTGGATGAGGCTACGTCCATTGTGGTGCAAAAAGACACGCTGGAAGTGGTGGGCCGCTCATATGCCTCCATTTATGACTACAACACCATCATCGGCAGCGGCGCAAAACACGTGCAGGGCAGCCGCGAAGTGCCTACGGCGAGCAATGGGCCATTCTTCTTTCTGCACGAAGGCCAGAAGTACGATCTCAAAGAGCGCAAAGTGATCCAGGCGCCGCGCCGCCAGCAAGATCCGGAAGCTATCTCGGGAAATAAAGGCAAATAACCGCATTTCCATACACCCCCAATTTTAATCTGATTGATGAAACGTTCTGTATTCAAAAATCCCCGGTCCGGACGATCGGGGCAATGGATTTCCTGGCTGGCAGTGCTGACGTGGCTGGTCGTTTCGACGGCTTTTGCCGGTCCGGCCGCCGAGCTGACGGGCAAGGTGACCGACAAAGACGGCGCCGCGCTGCCGGGTGTGAACATCCAGATCAAAGGCACAAACCAGGGCACGGTAACGGACGCCGACGGGAATTTTCACCTCGATGTGGCCGAAGGGCAGGAGCTGGTCGTCTCATTTATCGGCTATGTGAGCCAGCAGGTGCGGCCGGGGAACAAAAGCAGCCTCACCGTGAAGCTGGAAGTGGACCAGCGGCAGCTGAACGAGGTGATCGTGGTCGGCTATGGCACGCAGGAACGTAAAAATGTGATCGGTTCCATTACCAAAGTGGACCCTACCGACGTGAAAAGTATCCCGGTGGGCAGTTTCGATGCCCAGCTTCAAGGAAAAGTCCCCGGCGTGCAGATTACCTCCAACACCGGCGTGCCCGGCGAAGCGGTAACCGTGCGCGTCCGGGGCGCCACATCGATCAACGGCGATAACGACCCGCTGTATGTGATCGACGGCGTGTTTATGAACAGCAACAGTATGCAAACCACCAATACCGGTGGCAAGGCCACGTCGCCCATCGCCGACATTAATCCCAACGACATCGAGAGCCTCGAAGTGCTCAAAGACGCCGAAGCGACCGCATTGTACGGCTCGCGCGGTGCAAACGGGGTCATTATCATCACCACCAAGAGAGGCAAGTTTAACCAGAAAGCCAAGGTGAGCCTCAATGCCTCCTACGGCTGGGCGAAAGCGGCTAAGTTGTGGGACCTCACCACGGGCCCCGAGCACGCGGCGCTGGTGAACGAATGGTGGATCAACACCGGCAAAGACACGCCGTCGCTGAACCGCACCGAGGCCAACCGCCCGTTCCGTCCCGTTTCCGAAGGCGGCCGCGGCCTGCCCGAAGAGCAAAAGACCTACGACCGCCTCGGCGAGGTTTTCCAGACCGCGCCTTTGCAGAACTATGACCTGTCGGTGTCGGGCGGGACGGCTTCCACCAAGTACTACATTGGCGGCGGCTACACGGGGCAGGAGTCGATTTTGAAGCCGATTACCTTCAATCGCGCGAGTTTTAAAGTAAACCTGGATCAGAAGATTTCGGACAAAATCCAGGTGGGTGTGAGCAACAGCTTCGCGCGCACGTTCCGTAACCAGGCACGCGCCGGCGACGGCCCCGCGGGCGGACTTTTGCAGGCGGCATTGCACACGCCCACTTACCTTTCGCCCACGAACGAAAATGGCGAGCTGGTAGGCCGCGCGGGTTTCGATAACGTGAGCCTGCTGCTGGATAATTATGATGTGAAATCAGTGAGCCTGCGCTACATCGGTAACCTTTACGCCGAGGCCGATATTTTGCCTAACCTCAAATTCCGCACAAGCTGGGGGCTGGATTTCAATAACTACGATGAAAATGAATATTGGAACACCTACCTCATCACCGGCAGCCCGAATGGCTTTGCATCCGCAAACAACGGCCAGGCCACGACCTGGCTCAATGAGCAGACGCTTTCCTACCGTCAGAAGATCGGTTCAAAACATTCGTTCGGTGTGCTGCTGGGTAACACCATTCAAAGCGATCTGAACACCGGTACAGCGGCTACGGGGCGCGGTTTTGCCAGTAATTCTTTTAAACTGATCACTTCGGCGGCCACTACGACCGGTTCGAGCAGCTGGTCGAAGAAAAATCTGGCCTCGTTCTTCTCCCGCATTGATTACAACTATGGCGGCAAATACTTGCTCGATTTCAGCATTCGTGCGGATGGCTCGTCGAGCTTCGGGGCGGATCGCAAATGGGGCTATTTCCCGTCGGTAGGCGGCGCGTGGCGTGTGAAGCAGGAGGATTTTCTCAGAAATTCATCCACGATCAGCGACCTCAAAATCCGCGCGAGCTACGGTGTAACGGGTAACCAGAACGGCCTCGGCAGCTTTGCCGCGCGGGGCCTTTGGAGCAGCGGCGCGTCGTACCAGGGCAACCCCGGCATCGCTCCTCAGCAGCTCGCCAACCCCGATCTGCAATGGGAGCGTACCAACCAGCTCAATGCAGGCGCCGACATCGCATTCTTCGGCGATAGGCTGGGCATTGAGTTCAATGTTTACCGCAAATACACGAGCAATGGCCTGCTTTCACTCACATTGCCCGCCACCACCGGTTTTGGCAGCTTCCGCAGCAATACGGCCGAGATCAGCAACAAAGGTTTCGAGCTCGCGATCCGCTCGGTGAATTTTCAGAACAACACATTCTCCTGGATCACGACATTCAATGTGGCCCGGAATGTCAATAAAATCGAAAAGCTGGAAAACCCGCTCGAATACGGCAGCCGAAGCCTGATTTTGCTTCAACAAGGCCATCCGCTCTATTCTTTCTGGGTATACAAGCAGCTGTATGTAGATCCGCAGACGGGTAACACCGTGTATGAAGACGTGAACAAAGACGGCAAGATTACCGTCGCCGACCGGCAGATCAACGGCAGTATCTGGCCGAAATTTTACGGCGGACTCACCAATTCGATCACCTACAAAGGCTTTGATATCAATGCTTTCCTCGCATTTAGCTATGGTAACAAGGTGTACAACCACAACAAGTTCTTCGGCGAAGGCGGCGGTGCCCGCGACGCGGCGCGCGTGATTTTCGCGAGCAACAACGACCGCTGGCAGCAGCCGGGCGACATCACCGACGTGCCCCGCCCCGACGGCGTGAATGTGAACAACTATCGCGACGGCGGCAGCCGCTGGCTCGAAGACGGCTCGTTTGTGCGGTTGCGGAATCTCACCGTCGGCTACACCATTCCCGTGCGACACATCAGCTCATTGCGCATTTACGCCACGGGCAGCAACCTGTTCACCATCACCAAATACACCGGCCTCGACCCCGAATCGAGCTCATCGAGCGGGCAAAACGAGCAAGGCATCGACCTCGGTACGCCGCCGCAGCCGCGCAGCTTCCAGCTGGGTGTTAACCTGACATTTTAATGATTACCAACATGAAAGCATTCAAATACATCCTGCCGCTTTCCCTGCTGATCGGGCTCGGTTCCTGCGACAAGTTCCTCGACGTGCAGCCCCGTTCGTCCATTTCCGACGACCAGACGATCATCGACAAAGCATCTGCGGAAACTGCGGTGAACGGCGTTTACGACTCGTTCCGGAGCTATTACAGCGTGAGCTTCCAGTCGATCGGCTACCTTTCGGGCGATAACATTCAATGGACCGGCTCGCAATCGCAGATCCAGGAGTTTATCAATCACCGCGTTAATGCCGAAAATTCAACCGTATCGTCCGTTTGGACCGGCATTTACAGCTCGCTCAACCGCATTAACCACGTCATCGAGAAGGTCCCCAACGTGCAGGACCCGCTGCTGACGGCTGCATTGAAAAACAAGCTCATCGGCGAGGCCTATTTCCTCCGCGCATTGGCCTATTTCGACCTGGCACGCATATGGGGCGGCGTACCGATCATCACCAAACCCACCGCGACGCCGTCGGATAACCGCGGCATCGAGCGCGCCACGCAGGAGCAGGTGTACGCCCAGGTGCTCGCCGACCTCAATGCCGCCGAGTCGCTGCTACCCGCCACCACCGATCGTTTTCGTGCCACGCAAAAGACGGTTTGGGCATTGAAAGCGCGGTATTATTTGTATCAGAAAGACTACGCGAAGGCGGCGGAATATGCATCCAGCGTAATAGCCGATGCGGCCAATTACAAGCTGGTGACGCCATACAACGCATTCTTCGCCAACGACGCGCGGGGCACTACGGAGTCTGTTTTCGAGATATTTTACAGTGTTAACGAAACGAACGGTCATCGGGGCCAGTGGCAGCCGCAGGAAAAAGGCGGTACACGGCAATGGGCGCCTAACGACGCATTCGTGGCACTCGTGAACGACCCTGCGGTAGGCGGTAACCGGAGCACGCTTGTAGCGAAGGACAACCAGGGCCGCTGGTACGGCAATATGTACTACCGAAGCCCCGCCACCGATCCCACATTCGTGATCCGCATTGCCGAGCTGTACCTCATCCGCGCCGAAGCCCGCGCGCATACCGGTGAGCTCGCGGGAGCACTCGCCGACCTGAACGCGATCCGCGAGCGGGCAGGCATCGCGAAAAGCACCGCATCCACCGCCGACCAGCTGCTGCTCGCCATCGAAAACGAGCGCCGCATCGAGTTCGCGCTGGAACCGCACCGCTGGTTCGACCTCGTGCGTACCGGCCGCGCGGCGGCGGTGCTGAACGTCACGGATAACAACCGTCTGCTGCTTCCGATCCCATCCGAACAGCTGCTGATCGACAAGGCATTGAAACAAAATCCCGGCTACTAATTCCTGAACTCATGGCACAAAACACCACCTACCAGCGAAGGGGCGCCGCCAACGGATTGCCCGCAAACCCCGCAACCACATCCCGTGTGGCGACGCCCGGAGTGGACACTCCCGGCATATCCACGCGGGCATGGAGCCCGGCCGAAAAGCTGCTTTTCCGCGTGGCATTCATCTATTTCGCGATCCAGAGCATTCCGCTGGACTGGAAATACTTCCGCCGCGTGTTCCGGATCGACTGGCTGAACCTTACGTACGGGGATATTTTCGATCTGGCGCGCTACCAGCCGCGCTTTTTCGGCGAGCACGACACATTCCTCAACTGGCTCGTGGTGCTGGTAATCGCCGTCGCCGGGGCTGTGGTGTGGGGCAACCGCGACAAGGACCGGCGTGATTACAGCCAGCTTTATTACTGGCTGCGCGTGATCGTCCGTTACCGCCTTGCCGCCGGGCTTATCGCTTATGGTTTTATCAAGTTTTACCCCTTGCAGGCGCCGCTGCCGTCGATCAGCAACCTCAACACGGCCTATGGCGATCTGAGCGCTTGGAAAATCTTTGCACTCAGCCTCGGCGTGGTGCCCGATTATGAGTCGTTTCTCGGGCTGGTGGAACTGGTGGGTGGCTTGCTTTTGCTCCACAGGAAAACTACCACCATCGCTACGCTCATTATCATTCCATTTACCGGCAATGTGTTTTTCTCCAATCTGGCCTACGAAGGCGGCGAGTATGTGTACAGTTTTTATCTGATCGTCCTTGCGCTGTTCCTGTTTGCATTCGATGCCAACCGGCTTTACCGTCTTTTTGCATTGGAAAAACCCACGGCCCCGAACCTTTTCAAACCCGATTTCAGCCATGCGCGGTTGAAATTCGGCCGCATTGCCCTGAAAGCGGCATTCGTGCTGTTTTTTGTCGTGGTTTATGGTTCGAAGGCATACGCCGGTTACCATTCCAATCCCTATCAATACCCGACCAAACCGGGCCTCGCCGGAGCTGCCGGGCTTTACAATGTGGAGCAGTTTGTCGTGAATGGCGATACGCTGGCCTATTCGGCATTGGACCCCGTGCGCTGGAAAGATGTGGTTTTTGAAAAATGGGCTACCATCAGTATCCGCTCGTCGCGGCCGCTCGTGATCGACTCTACCAATGTGGAGCAGATCCATTTCGACGATGCCAAACGCAACTTCGAGTTCGCCGGATCGGGCGGTCGGCATTATTACGGCTACGATTTCGACGAGGCTTCGAAAACGCTGACACTGACCAATAAAGTGAATGCGGCCGACCAGCTCGTGCTGCATTACGTCCGTCCCGACAGCACCACGATCCGGCTTTCAGGCGTCGCCAATGGCCGCGATTCGTTGCAGGTGGTTTTGAAAAAAACCAATAAAAAATACCTGTTCGAAGAAGTGAAAAAGGTTGGCCGGCGTGGCGAATTCAAACTATAAATCAAAACATAAACGATATGTCAACGATCAGAACAACCGAGGAAGATCTGACGCTCACCGGCACCGAAGAGGCCATCGCCGCGGACACCGCCGGGCAACCCGCAGGCCGCAGCTGGCCCGAATGGCAGAAAGTCCTTTTCCGCATTGCATTCGTGTTTTTCCTGGCCATGTCCATCCCCAACAGCCCGACCTGGTACACCGACCTCGTCACCTTCGACTGGACGCGCCTGCATTACCGCGATGTGTACGACATCGCCCGCTTCGGCTCCGGCCTCGACCTATTCGGTCGCACCATTTTCGGAAGCACGCTGGAAGGCTACGCCACCTGGATCATCACCTTACTGGCTTCCATCGCGGTAGGTGCGATATGGACGGTGATTGTGAAGGTTGTCAAACGTGAGCCTAAAGACTACAACCTGCTCTACTACTGGCTTCGCGTGGTGGTCCGTTACCGTGCGGGCATCGGGATCATCGGTTTCGGGTATACCAAACTGATGCCTACCCAAATGCCTTATCCGTCATACGGCCTGCTGAACACCAACTTCGGCGACTTTACCTTGCAGAAAATCTACTGGCTGTCGGTCGGCATTGTGCCCTGGTACCAGGTATTTGCGGGAGTTGTGGAGCTTACGGCGGGCATTCTGCTCTTTTTCCGCGGCACCACCACGCTGGGTGCGATCCTGCTGCTCGGTGCATTGGGGGATATTGTGTATGTCAATTTCGCCTATGATGGCGGCGTGCATGTGTACAGCTCTTATTTCGTGCTTTTGGCGGCGTTTTTGCTCATCAAGGATATTCCCAAATTCTGGAACCTCCTCATCCTCGAACGCTTCACGGTGCCCAACAGCTACTATCCGGCATTCTCGCAAAAATGGCAGCAATATGTTCGGTATGGACTTAAAATATTTGTTTTCGGCCTGTTTGTGTTCTATTTGTTCTGGTTGCAATATGTGAATTTCAAATATGATCCCTATAAGCAGCCTTCCACGGCGGGTATCAAAGAACTGCGCGGCAATTATCAGGTAACCGAGTTTAAAATCAATAACCAGGAAATTCCATACTCGCCTACCGACACCGTGAGATGGCAATGGGCGACGTTCGAGAACTGGACCTCGCTGACTTTCAAAGTAAACAAACCCACACCGCTCGACCTATCGAACGGCGGCGGCGCACCCATGCGCGACCTCGGGCGTACCTTCGAGCTCACCGGCACGGGCGGCGGCCAGCGCGTGTTCCATTACCTGGCCGATACCGTGGCGCATACCCTGTATTTACAGGATAAATACGCGAGAGGCGGCCCGCGCGACGGCATCGGTCAGCTCCAACAGCGCGAGGCACGCCAGGGCCAGGGAGGGGTAGGCGGCGGTGCCCGGGGCGATGCAAACCGTGCCCGCGGCGAAGGAGCCAATGACGATCAGGCCAATGCAGACGCCCGCAACCGCGGCGAACGCACCAATGGCCGGGGCGGCCCGAGCGACCGGAACTGGATCAGCAAAGCCGCGTTGGTGAACATAGGCGATGAAAACAAGATGATCGATCCGCTGGGGCAGTCGGCGCGCCGCGACCGCGAGTTTGCCGCCAAACCCCGCCGCGACAAGCGCAACCACATGATCCTCAACTACTCAACCACCGACGGCTCGCGGGTGATCCTGAAAGGCATCAATGAGAAAAAAGATTCGATTTACGTAGTGCTGGACCGGGTTGAAAGACCTTACGTGCTGGCTAAAAGTACGCTCAATGCAGGGAAATACGATTAGGTTTATAGGCAGCGTGGTGGTAATCGCCACGCTGTCGTTTACGGCTAGCGGCCTTGAAGTCGGCCAGCAACGTGCCTCGTTGCCACGCCCGGCGTGGCAACGCCCTGCATTGCCATGCGGGGGCGCATCGCTGGCTGATACCCTTTCACAGCCTGCCCGCTTCGGGTTTGGGCGGCCGGCCACGGAGGCGGAAATCGCCATGCTCGACATCGATGTCCGCCCGGATGGCCAAGGCCTGCCCACCGGCGAAGGCAATGCCGCGGAAGGCAAGGCCATTTACGCATTGAAATGTGCCGGATGTCACGGCGCCACCGGCACCGAGGGCCCCAACGACCGGCTCGTGGTGGGCGACACGATCAAAGGCGCACGGCGGATCAGGGCGATCGGCAACTACTGGCCCCACGCCACCACGGTTTTCGACTACATCCGGCGGGCAATGCCTTTCAACCAGCCCGGTTCGCTTACCGACCGGGAAGTGTACGGCCTTACCGCCTACCTGCTCCACGCCAATGGCCTGTGGGACGGGAAAGTCGCATTGAATGCGAAAAACCTTCCGACCATCAAGATGCCCGCCCGCGACAAGTTCGTGCCCGACGACCGCACGGACGGCCCCGAAATCAAATAACCATGCAGCAACCCGACGATAAGAAGACATTGACCACCTCCGGCAAAATGAGCAGGCGTAACCTGCTCGCCGGTGCGGCCGCGGCGTCCATTGTGCTGGTACAAACCGCGAGCGGCAAGGCATTCCAGGCCGCATTAACCGCTTCCGAGCTGGCAGGTGACCCTACGAAAGTACCGGGCGTGCCGCCGGGCGCATTGGGAACACGTTCGCCGTTCGAGAAACCCGTGAAGGTATTTTCCGAAACATCTTCCCGCACACCATTGCAGGATTTACAAGGCATGCTCACGCCTTCGGACCTGCATTATGAGCGGCATCACGGCGGCGTGCCGGCCATCGACCCGACAAAGCACGAGCTGGTCATTCACGGCATGGTCGACAAGCCGATGGTATTCACCGTAGCCGATCTGAAACGCTTCCCGTCGGTTTCCCGTATTGCATTCCTGGAATGTTCGGGCAATTACCGGGGCGCGGGCGACGGCAAAATCCGCCCGCAGGAGATTTGCGGGCTCACCAGCCAGAGCGAATGGACGGGCGTGGCGCTATCCACCCTTTTCCGGGAGGTAGGCGTGAGCCCCAAAGCAAGCTGGTTCCTGGCAGAAGGCGGCGATGCGGCGGTAATGACGCGCAGCGTGCCCGTCCACAAGGGTTGGGACGATGCCATCATTGCCTATGCCCAAAACGGCGAGGCCATTCGCCCGGAGCAGGGCTATCCTGTGCGGCTTTTCCTGCCGGGCTGGGAAGGTAATGCCAATGTGAAATGGCTCCGGCGCATCGAGCTCGCCGACGCGCCTTTTATGACCCGCGAGGAAACTTCCAAATACACCGAGGCCGTGGGTGGCGGCAAAATCCGGCAATTCAGCTTCACGATGGACGCGCGTTCCATCATCACTTATCCTTCCTATCCCGCCAAAGTGGAAAAAGGGTGGATCGAGATCCGCGGCATTGCGTGGAGCGGCCGCGGCAAAGTGGTGCGCGTGGAAGTAAGCACCGATGCCGGCAAGACCTGGCACAACGCCGCATTGCAGGAGCCCGTGCTCGACAAGGCCATCGCCGCATTCCGCTACCTGTGGAACTGGGACGGCAACCCTACCGAAATCATGAGCCGCACGGTAGATGAAACCGGGTACGTGCAGCCGTTTCTGAAACAATTGGTAGCCGCGCGGGGCGGAAATATGGGTTACCATTTCAATCCCGTCACAGCTTGGTATTTGCAGCAGGACGGGCAGGTTTTGTTTAAATCCACCTGACAAAGAAGCGGGCAAACGGATGAAATCTCTACATTTGGACAAGTATTCCCTTGTACCAAAGCATTTAAATGAAACTCCTTGCCCTTCTGCTGATCAGTTTCCTGACCTTCTCTTTCATTGGTTGTAAAAAATCCGTCACCGAAATTCCCGATCTGCCCGAGCCCGAAATACTGGATTTCTTTGCGCGCGAGGACACCGTGGGAGCAGTTGTGTATATCATGGGCAGGAATTTTGATAAAAATGCTGCCGGTAATGTGGTAATCTTCAACACGGGTGAGGCTCAACCGTTTTATGCCAGCAGCGACACGTTGCGCGTACGCGTGCCGGAGGGCGCCGCAACGGGTAACATCCGGGTGAAAGTGCATCAAAAAGTTGCCGTAAGTAAGGACACATTTTATTTACTAACCGGGAAATGGACCAAAATGGCGAACTGTCCGGCGGAGGTCGCTTCGATGCCGTCGGCTTTTCCGTTGGCAACACCGGCTACATTTCGAACGGTACCGGGTATGACCGTTACCTGCGCGACAACTGGGCTTTTGACCCGCAAAAAAACAGTTGGAACCGCGTTGCGGATTTCCCCGAAGGCGCGCGCAGGGAAGCATTCAGTTTTTCTATCGGCAACAAGGCCTACGTGGGATATGGCACCAACACCGACACGTTTTCCCTCCGCAACGATTTCTATGAATTCGACCCGGCTACCGGCCGCTGGACGCGAAAAGCGGATATCCCGAGGCTGTGGAACAACAACGCCGTGGGGCTTGCGGTGAACGGCAAAGGCTATATCATCACAGGCGATTACTCGAAGCAGGTCCTGGAATACGATCCGGTAACCAATCAATGGACGGTTAAAAAGGATTTTCCGGGTGAAGACAGATCCTCGGCGGCGGGTTTTGTGATCAATGGGATAGGCTATCTCGTGGGGGGAAATCCCGGCTACGGGCGTGGGCTGGTGGACGTGTGGGAATACGACGCTTCGCAGGACAGCTGGACTCGAAGGGCCGATATCAGGTCGATAGGCTACGAAGGGACCGGGTTTTCGGTTCATGGGAAGGGCTATATCTGCAATGCCAACGGTTCTTACAAGCAAATCTTTGAATTCGACCCTGCGAAAAATAAATGGTCGAGAAAGAAAGACTTCCCCGGCGCGGCCACCACCAGTTCCGTTTCTTTTGTGATCGATGGCGTGGCTTATGTAGCCACGGGCTCCACGTATGGCAACGTTTCCAACGAAATCTGGCGGTTCGACCCTGAATAATACCGGAAAAAAGTGCCGTGTCGCAAATATCCAATTTTTTCGTTTTACCGGTTTTTAGTTTTGACCGTTCAATTCAATCAACAGGGTAAAACAGATGAGTAAAGTATTTTTTGACAATGCGATTTCACTTGACGGCTTTTTCGCGGGCGAAAAAAGGGGGCCGCAAAACCCGCTCGGCGACCGCGGGACGCAAATCCATCTCTGGATGTACAAGCAAAAGGCTTTTTTCAAAAATCTGGGATTTGAAGGCGGCGAGGAGTACGGCGACGATAGCCGGCTGATCGACGACACTTTTGCGCGCACCGGCGCCTATGTCATGGGTAAGAGGATGTTTGACGAAGGCGAAGTAAACTGGCCGGAAGATTTATATAAAAGAGATGTATTTGTAGTCACCCGCGAAGTGCGCGAGCCCTGGCGGCAAAACGGCAGCACCACATTTTACTTCGTGAACGACGGCCTGGAAAGCGCTCTTGCAAAGGCGAAACAATCAGCCGGCGACAGGGACGTGCGCATTCAGGGCGGCGCCGACATCATCCAGCAGTTTCTGAACGCAGGGCTTATTGATGAATTCACCATCCACCAGTCGCCCGTGATGCTCGGCAGCGGCATCCGCCTGTTCGACCATATCGATATCGACCGGTTTGAATTCACTATTAAAAACGTGCAGCCTTCGGCCCTAACGACCCATATCACCTACGAGGTGAAAAGAAAATAGGAAGGGTTTGGTACTCCGTGCGCTTCATCACGACACGGGGTACACCTTCTTTATCACAAAACTTCCGTCCGTTTACGGCACCGCAAACGCCATCACAAAACCCGACGGATTCTCCTTCGTGCCACCCACCGACAGCGCCACATACTGCTTCCCGCCGCTCATGTACGTGCAGGCAGTAGCATTGGCCACGCCCGGGAGCGTAGTTTGCCAAACGAGTCTGCCGTTCTTTTTATCGAATGCCCGAAGCTTGCGGTCCAGCGTTCCGCTGATGAATATCAGTCCGCCGGCGGTGACGATAGGGCCCGCCGAGCCTTCCTGGCCGGTTTCGGGGCCGCCGTTTTCCTGCCGTTTCTCGTCGTTGCCGAGTGGTATCTGCCATTCGTAGTCGCCCGTGCTGAGGTTGATTGCATTGAGTGTTCCCCACGGCGGACGCAGCGCCGGGTTGCCTTGCGGATCTCTGAAATGGCCGTAGGCGGTTAGGTTCAGGTATTTGTCGGCGCCTTTTTGTGTTTGTCCGGTTTCCTGCTTCGTCACTTTGGCGGAATTTTGCGGGCGGTCGAACAGGAATGCGATGATGCCCTTTTCCTTCCCCTTGATCGCCGAGGCAAATGCAGGCATCTTGCCGCCGCCTTTTTTGATCTTGTCGAGCGCCGCCTCGCGGGTCATGCGGCTGCGGAGGCCGATCAGCGACGGGTAGTTGGGCTCATCGCCGTTCTTGTCCTTGCCATGGCAGGCCATGCAATAGGTCATGTACAATGTTTTGCCCTGGTCGAAAACCGTCTGGTCTTTGGCCTCCTGCTCAGGGTCTACCTTCTTCATTGATTGTATTTCGGGCGAATCGTTGGACTTTACAAAAAGCACCGTCGAGGCCGGCTCGTAGGCAGCGCCGCCCCATTCGGCACCGCCGCGTGTGCCCGGCAGCATAAGCGTGCCTTTCAGGTCGGGCGGTGTAAAAAGGCCTTCATAGCGCATGGAGCGGAATTTCTTCACGAGCGAATCATGGCCGGCATCGGTATAATGCGTCAAATCGGATTCCGTCATCCATTGTCGTGCAAAAGGCTTGGGTTTCAGCGGGAATGGCTGGGTAGGAGAGGCCCGCTCGCCCGGAATGTTGGACGCCGGCACTTTTCTTTCCTCGATCGGAAACAGCGGTTCCCCGTTTTCGCGGTTAAATACAAATACAAACCCATGCTTGGTCACCTGCGCCACAGCGTCGATCTTTTGGCCGTCGCGGTTGACGGTCACCAGGTTGGGAGGAGCGGGAAGGTCGTAGTCCCACAAATCGTGATGGACTAGCTGGTAATGCCAGATATACCTGCCCGTAGCCGCATCCAGGGCCACAACGCTATTGCCGTACAGGTTGTCGCCATGGCGGTCTGCGCCGTAGAAGTCGTAGGAAGGCGAGCCCAAAGCGAGGAACACGATGCCGCGGCGGGCGTCTACACTCATGCCGGCCCAGTCGTTCACGCCACCTGCATATTTATAAGCATCTTTGGGCCAGGTTTCGTAGCCCGGCTCTCCGGGAAGGGGAATGGTGTGGAATGTCCATTCCAATTTGCCGGTTTTGCAGTTGTAGGCCCGGATATAGCCGGGCTGTGCGCCGTATAATTCCGAAACCTCGGCGCCCATAATGAGCAGGTCTTTGTACACAATGCCGGGCGAAGTAGGAATCACCGAAATGGTCGCCGGGTGGTCGCGCAAGCCCACATTCATGCTCACCCGGCCGTTTTGGCCGAAACCTGGGATGGGCTTGCCCGTGCGGGCGTCGAGCGCGAAGAGGTTATCTCCACCGGTGAAGAGGATACGTTTGTCCTGGCCATCCTCCCAGTAGGTAACGCCGCGGCTTACCCCGCCGCCTTCGGCCCCGTCAAACGGGTCGAACGCCCAGAGCTGCTCCCCGGTGCGCGCGTTGATCGCATAGGCCCAATGCCGGGCAGAGGTGGTGTACATCACGCCGTCCACCACGATGGGGTTGCATTCGCTGTTTCCGGGCCTGCTTCCATCCTTCATATCGTGGTAGGAATGCGTCCAGGCCGGTTTAAGCTGGCTTACATTCGATGTGTTGATCTGGTCGAGGGGCGAATAGCTGGTACTTTCGGCATCGGCCTTGTACACGCCCCAGGAGCGGTCGTCGGACTGGCGGGTTTGGTAAGCTACCAGGCCGGCAAATGCGGCGATTGCGGGAATGAGGAGGAGGTTATTGTTGGAAAAATGTTTTCTGAATCGGGATATTCCAATCATAAGGATGAAGTTCTTGGGCTCGGTTTAAGGGTCAGGATTGCGGAATGCCTGGCGGCATTTGGCATATAAGAACTTCTGAATGCGGATTTTACTATGCTTTGCCGATAAATGTCTGAGCGTGTGCGCTGTGTGGTGTTGGATTAAAAACAAAATCGGCCTGTTCGCCGCCTGCCGGAGCAGATGAGAACAGGCCGCCTGTTGCGCGCTGCTAGCGTCGGACCGTCACTTTCAGAAACGTGGCCGGAATGGAGGTTTTACCCTTATCGGCGCTCTGGTTCTGGCTTTCGAACAATGCTTCCAGCTCGCGTTGAAGATCGGCTTCCTGCCCGTTTTTCGCCGCTGCCTCGAATGCATTCATCGTAGGCCCGTAATATTTTCTGAATGTGTCGAGAAACACCGCCGGCGTGTAAGGCGCCTCGAAGGTGAAAGTTTCCCTTTCAAAGGATATGTTTTCTTTCGAAGCGCCTGCGGCAACGAAACGCTCCGTTACATTGCTTTCCACGCCCCACAGCATCGGACTCACAAAGCCCTCCGGCGGTGCGGGTGTATAGGCGGAGCTCACCCGCAGGATCTGCGCCACGAGCGTAGGGTCGCCGGGTATCCAGTTGCCCATCACGATCCTGCCGCCGCGCCGCGTTACGCGGAACATTTCCTTTGCCACATCAAAAGGCTGCGGTGCGAACATGGCCCCGAAAATACTCACCACGAGGTCGAAGCTTTCGTCGGCGATGTCGTCCAGGTGTATTGCGTCGCCTTCGCGGAATGTGATGTTCGTCAGTCCCTCGGCCTGCGCGCGGGCATTGCCTGCGGCTACGAGGTTACGGGCGATATCCACACCCTGCACGTTCGCGCCCAGGCGGGCAGAGGGGAGGGCCGTGGTGCCGTCGCCGCAGCCCAGGTCGAGCACATCCATATCTTTCTTTACGCCCAATTTTGCTACAAGTGCAGTGCCGCTGTTGCGCATTGTTTCTGCCAGACGGGTGAAGTCACCCTTTTCCCAAAGTGCTTTGTTTGCATTCATTTTATTTTTCATTTATGGTTAACAGATACTTCTTAAAATTCGACTAAATGACTCGCTTATAGTGCATTATGGTGTTGGCCAATGCGAGAAGCAAGGTAATCAATTCAAGTGTTTTCATGGCTCATTTTTAGTAAGCGGGGCGCTGCCCGGGCTGGTCTTATGGTTTGAATTTCAATGCCCCGATCACATTCTGACCGACGATTTTTCCGTGCAGCAGGCTCACCTCGCAAGTCTCGCGGTAATGAATGCCCGCATACACCCTGGACACGGCTGCCTCTGCGGCGGCGGCTTCGAAAGAGCTGAAACTTCGCGGCGCGAAACCGGGCAGGTTATAGGGCTTGTCGGTGTAATGGTAGTTCTCGCCGAAAATGCGCGTCAGCACCTCCGCCGCGGCCGCCGACATCACCGAATGTCCCGATGGATATTCCGGATGTGCGGGTGTGGGGATCACCGTGTTCCATTCGGGATGGTTCATTACGGTGCGGATGTAGGTCACCGGCCGCAGGCCCTGGTACACGTATTTGCCTTTGCAAAGACTGATCGCGCCATCGGACATCGCGATGCCGAGCTGCGTGAAGGCCTTCGCGGCTACGGCCAGTCCCGGCTTTTCGATCGCCAGCACCTGGCTGAGCACATTGTGCCATGCATTATCCGGCCAGAAAGTGGCAATCGTGCGCTGTTCCGTCGTGAGCTGCTGCGAAATCGTGTACAGCTCTTCGGCTTGCTTGTAGTAGGCGGACGTTTTCTCTTCCGAATAGGCGATGGGCGCGCCTTGTTCCGCTCCCGCATCGGCATTCGGGACGATCATGCGCACCTTTCCCCAGTTCGCCAGGGCAGCCGGCGCAAATGCGGGCGGAGTCGGCTTCCAGTAGGCCGGACCACTGAGCGGCGTATATGGAAATGCGTTATCATAGCCATCTGTTTTGGACCATTCGAAAACAGCTGCTGCGATTTTCTTCCCAAAATCAATCGAATTCGCAAGAACCCCCGGCTGCTGGTGCTGCTGGTACTTTGCCAGGTTTGCGGCTTCCAGGGAATCAATGCGTGCCAGCGTAGCGCCGGAAATACCCGGGTGGATCGACCGGTTGATCGCGGCAAGCGCAGCATTGGCACTGGCCGGGTAATAGTAGTCGAGCGACTTGTCGGGCTGCGGCAATGCGGGCAGGCCATTCAGCTGCGGCGCGATAGACTGGTAGCCGGGCAATCCGGGCTGCAACGATTCCCACAATGCCACTCCGCTGTAAGCCCACCTGCGTGCCAGGGCGGGCGGCGAGCCGGGCACAGCCTGCGCGATTTTGAGCTGCATGGTAAGCCAGGACGTCACAACTTCGGAAGACCCCACGGGCTCGGCCGGAACTTGCGGACCGTCGTGGTCCGTGCAGGAGATGGTTACGAGTGTGCATGCAAACAGTCCGATCGCCGAACGTTGGATGCGTTTCATTAATGTTACATTTTTCATGAGTATAATAGATGATTGAGGCTGCAAATTTGGGGGGCAGCAAGTGTCCGAAACTTGTACTAGCGGCACATATCCAGGTAATTATGCGCCACCTGAATGAGCCTGCGGCAGCGCCGCGCATAACTACCTGGATATGCATCCTGATTACAAGCCTGGCCGCACTTGGGCTGTTTAGTTTTGCACGCGGTCAAATCCAGGCCGTCACTCAAATCATTTTTATTACAAACAGCTATGAAAAAAAGCACATTGCTCCGCCGCAGCGGAGGCCTTATCACGTCCATGATGCTACTGGCATTTTTGAATGCCTGCACCGATCACCAGGACCCCGGGCCGGTGACGCCCGCAAGTCATATTCTTGACAGCGAAAACCTGCCGATACCGGCGGCATTCACGCTTCCTTCCAATCCAAATGGCTACGAGCGCGTGGCTACCTATTATGCGGTGGGTGTGCAGAAGTACAAGGCGCAGGTGAAGGCGGGTACCAGTCCGTTCGCGTACGAGTGGGTGTTCGTGGCGCCCGAGGCGGAGCTTTACGATGCCTCTGACGCCGTGATCGGGACGCATTTCGCAGGTCCCACGTGGAAAATCGCAGCCACAGGCCATACGATCCGGGGCCAGGCATTCAGTCCGGCGAAGACGCACTCGCAGGACCCGGGCAGCATCGACTGGCTGTTGCTGAGCAACAAAGCAGGCGAGGAACCGACCGGCATTTTTCAGGGAGTAGGTTACATTTTCAGGATCGCGACCACGGGAGGCCGTGCACCGTCCGCACCTCCGACCGATCCCACTGCCACGGCCGATGTGCCCTACACCGCCATTTACCGGTTTGTGAAACGGGTTCCGTGATCACATTTCTTTTTGGGAAACCCTTGCTGCGTATTCTGTGGGGGTTTCGCCAAATTCTTTCTTGAAGCTCTTGCTGAAATACGATTGGTCACTAAATCCGACCGCATAGCCGATCTGTGTGATCGTATCGGCCTTCTGGCGGATCATTTCGGCGGCTTTCTGAAGGCGCAGGTCGCGGATGAAATCGTTGGGGGCGAGGCCGGTGAGCGCTTTCAGTTTCCGCAGCAGCTGCGTGCGGCTCAGGCTCATCTCTTCCGCCATTTTTTCGACTGAAAACAAGGCATCCTCCATATTAGCCTCCACAATTTCTTTGGCTTTCATCAAAAACTTGTCGTCGAGGGACATTTCCCCGGCAGAGGTAACGTGTACCCGGATACGTTCACGGTAGCGCTCCGCGAGTTTTTTCCTGAGTTCGATCAGGTTGGCGACGCGCACGGTGAGTTCTTCTACTGAAAATGGCTTGGTAAGATAGTCGTCCGCCCCGGTTTTCAGGCCGTCGATCCGCGACTCCTGGCCGCTTTTGGCCGTAAGCAGGATTACGGGAATGTGGCTCGTGCGTTCGTCGGATTTAATGCTGACGGTGAGCTCCATACCGTCCATCCGGGGCATCATGAGGTCGCTGATGATCAGGTTGGGCAATACTTTTCGGGCCCATGATAACGCTTCCTGGCCGTCCGCTGCTTTGAGAACGGTATATTGATTTTCCAGCAGCGAAGCCATGTAATCGCGCAGTTCGGCATTATCCTCGGCAATGAGCACCGTCTCCCGCGAAGGGCGGCTGTGCGGCGCGGGCTCTTTTACGGTGCCGGTTTGGGATTTTGTGCTGAGCGGTGTTTCGCGCTGTGGATGAGCAGGTGTTTCAGCCTGCGGATGAATCGGGGTCTCTGCCATAAATGTGTGAGTCATAACGCTTGCGGGCTGCGTCCACTCGTTTTCTTCAAGGCCGGCTTCCATGATCTGCGCGGCGTCGTAGGCGTCCGCATCCACGGGCACCTCGATGGAGAAAACCGAACCTTTGCCCACCTCGCTTTGCAGCGAAATCTCTCCTTTATGCAGCTTCACAAGCTCTTTCGCGAATGCGAGCCCCAACCCCGTGCCTCCGTCGTGATTTTCGGAGGTGCGCCTGGCCTGGTAAAATGATTCAAACACCTGCTTCTGCTCTGCCGGCGCAATACCAGGACCGGTGTCGGCCACGGCGATGTGCAGGATCTGCCTGCCTGCACGCGGAGTTACTTGCGCTTCGAAACGGACCGATCCGCCTGCCGGTGTGAATTTGAATGCATTGGAAAGCAGGTTGATAATCACCTTTTCCAGCTTGTCTGGATCGAACCAGAAGTGGCCTTCCGGCACGCCGACGGTCGTTGTAAACGAGATGCCCTTATGCTGCGCAAGGGAATCGAAAGAAGAGGACAGTACGCCCAGGAACCGGCGCAGGTCGCTTTTTTGGATTTGCAGCTCCATTTTACCGGCTTCGAGTTTCGAGAGGCTGAGCAGCTGGTTCACCAGCTCGAGCAGCCGGTTGGCATAGCGCTTCATCATGAGCAGTTTATCCTGGGCTTCGGGTGATTTCTTGTTCAATTCTTCTTCGAGCGGTGCCAGGATGAGCGTGAGCGGCGTGCGGAATTCGTGGGAAATGTTGGCAAAAAACCGTGATTTGATACGGTCCATTTCTTTCAGCTCTTCCGTTTGGAGCATGATTTTTTCCGTGCGCTCGCGGACGGTGTTTTCCAAAACAAGCTTCTCCATTTGCAGCTTCCGCTCACGGAACCGCACCAGCAACACCCCGAACCCGCCCAATAGCAGCGCGTAAACGGCATAAGCCCACCAGGTGCGGTACCAGGGCGCCAAAATGGCGAAAGCCAGCCTGGCCTCACCTCCCGCTTCTCCATATACGTTCCGACCGCGCACGCGGAACACGTAGCGGCCCTCGGGTAGATTGGTGAAATCGACAAACCGCTCGGCGGACCACGCCGACCATTGATCGTGGAAGCCTTCGAGAAAATACTGGAATTGATTTTTGGACGAAAGGTCATAAGCCGGCAACGCAAACCGAAACCGCAGCCGGTGCCCGTAGGCAATTTCCGGCGCCCCGTCCCGGAAGCCTACAAGCGAATCCTGATCGATGGTAACCTGCCGGATAAGTGTTTTAAAGTGTTGATTAACAGTAGTTTTTAGGTTTCTGTTAAAAAGAGCCAACCATTTGTTCGAGCCAAAGAGCAGAAAGCCGTCGCCATTGTCGTGTACCTTGGAAATGAGCGCATCGGACAGCCTTCCCGAAACCGGTAACCTTTGCAACCGGCTATTAGCATACCCAAAAACCTGGCTCTGGTAGTTGTGGTACAATGTGAACCACATCGTACCATCCCGGCCCGCGATGATTTCATTAATCCACCCGCCCTTGTAAGGCGCTATGCCTGCCGTGAGCGCCCGATCTACCTCGAATGCCCGTTTGGCTGGGTTATAGCGGTGCATGGCCTCGTCGGTGGAGGCGTACACCGTGTTGCCGACCTTTTCCAGCCAGCGGATTTTGTTGGACGACAGCCCGTTTTCAGGCCCGTGGTGAATGAGTTTGAACGGCTCCGCCAGCGTGTGCTCGCGGCCGGGCGTTTGCCACACGATCTCATAAATGCCATTGCGGCGGCTGTTCAGGAAAATGGTGCCGTCGCCGGCCCGCGCGAAGCTTTCGGAATAAAATTTCATATCGTCGCGCCGGTCGCCCTGTATCCATTTGCCGTCGCGGAACAGTAGCTCGGTGAGGCCGTTACCTTCCAGTCCTACGAGTAAATGCCCGGGCATCTCCGCCGACCGCGACTCCTCCACGCGTACCACGTTTTCCTTCGCGATATGCGACATTTGCCCGTTTTGGTTCAGTACAAAAACGCCGTCGTAGTTGGATACGAGCATTTCGTTGCCGTAGGTCTGGCAATGCATGGTGAGGTTGTCAATCCCCGCGATCTTTTTGAAATAGGGTTTGGCAATCCCTTGTGAGGGCTGGCTGGTCAGTTCGAACAGCCCTTTGCTGTTGGTCGTGAACAGCTTGCCGCCAAACACCTCGATGTCCATCGGATTCTCGTCCAGGCCGTGGTTTTCGTTCAGCACCCGCAGCGACGAACTGATTTCCAGCCGACTGATACCATTATCGGTGGCAAGCCAAACGTCCTTTTCCGCATCCTCAAACACCGAGTACACCGCATCGCTCGACAGGCCTTCCTTCCGGCATATATTGTTGCGGATCGTGCCTTGGCGGTCCATGATGTAAAATCCCGAACCTGTGGTGGCCAGGGCATAGTCGCCATTGCTGAGCTGCGCGCTGTGGTACACGGCGTCCCTAATCCGCACCCGCTCGCCGTCTTTCATGAACGGCGCCAGTTTGGTCCCGTCGTAAATGTAGAATTCCTTGCTAAGGCCCACTGCCAGCAGCTGGCCGTTTTCGTAGGGCAGCAATCCTGTGAGTCCCATTCCTTTGAATGCCTCTCCGCCTTCAACGAGTTTCAGCGCATTCTTTTCTTTTCGGAACAAACCCTTTCCGCTCACGCTCACATATAAAGTATCCCGGATATACCACGCAAAACCGAGCGCGCCGATGTCGCTTTTCCAAACCTTGAATTTCCCCCCGGCGAATTCGAGAATGTGCTGGTCGCAAACGAAATATACCGAGCCTTTGCCTGCAAATGTGAACCACACATTCCCGAAATTCCGGTCGGCGGGGCTGAGCATGGCTTTCAGCGAACGGAACACCGTTTTATTTTGGCTGTTGGCCGCGAGGTAACCCACTTCTCCCGAACCGCCCACGTAAATGCGCCCCTGCGGGTCCTTCGCGAGCGATCGTACGGGATTGCCCTCGGTGGTAGGCGTGAGCTGCCAGGATGTGCCGTCGTATTCAAGTACGCCCGAATTATTGGCCGCGTACATGATGCCGTTGTTGCCTTGCACCAATGCCCAGTTCTGGAAAGCGGCCTTGTAATCGTCCGTGGAATAATTGGTGATGAATGGCAGGCTTTGCTGCCAGATTTTCGCGAGTGGTGACGCGGGCTTCTGGGCGGCCAGGTTCAGGCTGAATGCCAGCACAAAGAGCAGGATGGCCGGGTACGAAGCCTTCATCAAGTTGAGTGATAGTTGGATATAAGTAATAAAAGTATTGTATTTCACCAATAGCTGCAAAGTGCGGCCGCCTGCCTGCGGGGGAACTTAGTTAACGGGGTAGGCACGGTATTCATGCGATTGAATTTTTTCTACATTTCAGCGCGTAAATTGTGTGTAGCTTTCTGCTTACTTTCAATGCGGATCCCCGGGGCAATGTGCTGAGTTACATGAACAAATGCGATGAAACGCAAAGGCGCCGGTGTGTCCGAAGGTCACTATGAGCAAGAAACCGATTTTGAAGCGATGAATGAGCTTTATCACCTGTCTACGCGTTGTTTTCCGGGCACACTCGTCCTGATCGTCCTGTTCCTCGCCGGAAGTTTGGCGGGGTGCCGGAAGTCGCCCGAAAACGATCATGAGGCGGAGTTAAAAACGTGGATCGACAGTCTCGACCGCAATTCGCGCAAGATGGGTATCCCGCAAACCATCGCCCGGCTCGATTCTTTCGTGACGACGCTAGACAATAAGGACATTCACGACAGCATTGCCTATTATAAATTCATGAAAGTGCTCAGCCACCGCGATTCTACGATGGCGCGCGCGGCACTTCTCTATACCGACAGCCTGCTCAGGCTTTTCGCCTCCGTACACGTACGCGAGCAGAACCCGATCGACTATTCAAAGGCATTGCTTCTCAAAGGCGACGACCTGCTGAAACAGAAGGAATATTATCTCGCCTATCGTAACTATTACAAAGGAAAATCGTTTCTGACGGCGCAGGGAGAGATCTGTGAATGCGCCCGGTACAGCAGCAGGATCGCCAATATTTCGTTCAAAGAAGAAAACTACAACCAGGCGATCGAATACTGGAAACAAGAGCTGAAAGAGCTGTCCGAATGCACGGAAGTGGATAATTTTCAATTGGAATTTATTGAAAAACAGGGCAGTATGCGGAATATCGGCATGGCATACCTGCGCCTCAACGAGCCCGGGAAGGCGCTCGAATACTTCCGCCAGGCCAACCGGTTCATTGCAGCCACAGAGGCCCGGTTTCCGAGGGAAAAAAACTTCATCAGATTTGCAAGGATAGTCATTTTGAGGAACGAGGCCGAAGCCTATTTGCTGAAAGGCGACACGCGCACCGCCGAAAGGCTCATCAAAAAATGCCTCGAACACGACCCGGACATCGACTGGTCGGTGGAAGTGGAACAGGAATCCCGCCAGCTTCTGGCGCAGATTTATATCAACAAAAAGGCTTACGGGCAGGCCCAGGAACAACTCGATACGCTCCAACGCCTGGGCACGGGCTCGGGCGACGCGGCGAGATCTTACCGGACGATGCAGGCGTCGATCTGGCTTGCGCGCGGCGAATTTGAAAAAGCAAGCAGGCTGCTGACGGATATTCTCGAAACAGACCGCAAGCAAAAACTGCAAAGCAATGCGGAAGCCGGTAGCGACGTGGGGCAGCTGCTGCAACAGATCCACCACGAACAGGAAATAGAGCTGGCGCGCGAAAAGGATGCCCGCGAAGACCTGTTCCTCCAATTCGCGATCCTGATCGCGATCGCCATGAGCGTGATCGTGTACCTGATCTGGCGCAATGCCCGGAAAAACGCCGCCAACCTCCGCGCGGTGACTAACCTGAACGGCATTATTACGCAAAGCAACATTGCGCTTCAGGACACGGTGAATGCATTGGAACAGGCTGAAATCGAGAAAGAAAGCCTCTTGCGGATCGTGGCGCACGACTTGCGGAATCCCATTGCCGCGATGGTCTCCGGCTCCGATATGCTGTTCTGGGACCAGGTGCCTACCGAAGAGCAGGCGATGATCATCGACGCGATCCAGCAATCGGGCCAGCTGGCATTCGGGCTGATCGGGCAGATACTGCAATCGAGCCCCGACCGGAAGAAGATCATCAAAAACCACGAAGATCTGGCCGAAATCGTCCGTTCGTGCATTGATATGCTCAGCTACAAGGGCAGGGAGAAGAGGCAGACGATCTACTACGACTACGATGAGGCGCTTGTGCCGGTGGACCGCGAAAAGATCTGGCGGGTGTTTTCCAACCTGCTGAGCAATGCGGTCAAATTTTCGCCGGTGGAAAGCGCCATCCAGGTAAAACTCCGGAAAAAGCCGGATTCGATGCTGCTGACGATCCGGGACCACGGTATCGGCATCCCCGAAGACCTCAAAGGGCATATTTTTCTCAACTCTAACGATGCCCGCAGGACCGGCACGGCGGGCGAGCAATCTTTCGGCATCGGATTAGCGATTTGCAAGCAGATTGTGGAGGCACATGAAGGCAAAATATGGTTCGAATCAGCGGGCGGCACGGGAACTACTTTTTTTGTAGAGTTACCTGTTAATTAATTTATTACATTAGCTTGAAATTACCCGAGGTTACAAAGTACGCCCGTAACAAACCGCTCTATAAGTCATGAAAACAAACAGCTACATTTTAATTTTTCTATTCGCGCTTTTGCTGGCCTGTAAAAAGGATAAAGATTTAGTCGAATTCGCGCCGAAACCCGAGCCCGGGCCAACGGAAGTGCTGACGGTGAAAGATTTTTTGCAAAAGCTGGATGTGACGGGCGCTGCGAAAATTGAATACGATTCGCTGAACAAAAGCTTTATGGTGAGTTTGCCGGATCAATTTAATGACGAAGAGGCGGAGGTGAAGTTAACGTTGCAGCGTGACATTTTTTTGCTGGATAGTCTTGGAGAAAAATCGCCCGAATCGGTAATCCATTATAAATACAGCGCCACGGGCCCGCTGCCATTGCGGCTGATCGATAAGGCCGGTAAAAATGATTTTCTTGCTCATGTGTATTTCAATTTTACAGGCACGCCGACGATAGAACTCCTTCAAAAAGAGATCACTTTCAATTCCTGGGGCGTGAAAATTCCGGCCCGCTTTTCTGCCCGCACAGGCAGCATACCGCGCGCGCCCGGGCAATGGGGCGGCATTACGGCGAAGTTTACCAATAAAAAAACCGGCTTTTCGACCGAAGCGGAAATCGGTGATTTCGAAACAACGATTGGCTTTATCGGCGCAAGTAATTTCGTTTCCGACGACCTGTTTACATTAGAACTCAAACTGTTCAATCATAACCCCGTTATTTTTGAAGGAATAAAATTCATTCGCGGATTACCCAATATTTTCTTCCAGCCTTCTTACAAATACGACTTCAAAACGAGCGATACGATTAATATTTCCGGCGGCTATTTTTTGCCGGAGGCCAAATACAAACTGACTTTTTCCAATGACGACATGGCGCGACCGGTGACGGCGCAGGTTGCCGTGCGCGATTCCAATTGGTTGAGGGTCGATAAAATTCCCGCAACGCTTTCCGAAGGCAGCTATCTAGTGTCGGTTTATGAAAACGATAGATTAATTGGAAACGGAAGTATCAGCATTGCAACCGGCAACTTGCAGGCCATCGAAACGATTTGGAAAGGTAATCCCGCGGGCGCTGTCGAGCGCAATACCAACCGGCCCGTTTTGAACCGCGGCGAGCAATTCAATGCCAAACCATACCCGATTTATTACGGTATGCGGGATTCGGATTTTAATGTAGCCCGGCTGCCGCGGTTGACTTTCGCATCGGCCGCCAAAACGGTGGACATCAGCCCCGAGCTGGGCGTCTATTCGTGGGGCATTGCGGGCGTTTACATTGGTTTTGGTAAATACAAGGTGCCCAACGACCTGCCGCCCGGCCTTTACACAGTAACCGCCACCTTCCCGGACGGTGGCAAGACGAAGCCGTACTGGTCGCGCATTGAGGTAAAATAGCCGCTCGCGCCGTACCGCTAGCTTCTGACCATCCGCCAGTCTTTCGGCGACACACCGAAATGGGTTTTAAAAACAGTGGAAAAATAGCTTTGAGAAGTAAACCCGGTCTGATCGGCGATTTCCGCCATGGTCAGGTCGGGATTGCGGAGCAATGTGCAGGCTTTTTCGAGCCGGAGGTTCAGAATGAGCTCGTTGGTACCGCCGCCGAGCAGCGCCTTCGTTTTGCGGAACAGCTGCACGCGCGATAGCCCCAGCGCTTTCCCGAGCGATTCCACCGTCAATGCAGGATCGTCCAGCCGCGCAATGATCAGCGCGCGGAGCTCATTCACGAATTTTTTATCAAGCCGCGAGAGGCCAGCTTCGGCCTCTGCCACGCCCGGACCGAAATGCGTGTTCCGGAGCAATTGCCTGTTGGCGAGCAGGCTGGCGATGCTTTCCTGCAAAAACTGCGGGCTGAACGGCTTCGTGATGTACATATCCGCGCGCGCCTGCATGCCTTCCACCTGCTGTTCGGGCGTGTTTTTGGCGGTAAGCAGGATCACCGGGATGTGCGACGTCCGCAAATCCGATTTCAGTGCAGCGGTGATTTCGAGGCCATCCATGCCGGGGAGCATCACGTCGCATACCACCAGGTCGGGCACGGTTTCGAAGCATTGGTCGAGCCCGGCGCGGCCGTCGGTAGCGGTGGAAACCTGGTATTGGTCCTGCAAAAGCGCGTTGACGAATCCGAGCAGATCTTCATTATCCTCGATCAGCAGCACCGAGGGCAGGTCGGCAGGGAGCGGCTGGGCAGGCTGGGGCTCCGGTTCGTTTTGCACGGCGGTCCGGCCGAATGCCGAAGTGATGGTGGCGGCGTCGGCCAGGTCTTCCGGCTGGAAATGCGCCTGGCCTAGCGGCAATGTTACCGTGAAAATGGCGCCCTCGCCCTTTTTGCCGTCTGCGGCGATCGTTCCCTGGTGCAGTTCTACAAACTCGCGCGAGAGCGGCAGGCCCAGTCCGGTGCCTTTGGTGGAGTTTTTTCCCTGGTAAAACATCTCAAAAGCCCCGGCCATGTCCGCATCGCTCAGCCCCGAGCCATTGTCCTGCACGCTGACGACGACATTTTCCCCCGCTTGCGAAATATGAATGTAAATGCGGCCCCAGTCGGGCGTGAATTTGAATGCATTGGAAAGCAGGTTGAAAAACACCTTATCCATCATATCGCGGTCGAACCACACTTCCAGCGCGGGCAAGGCGGTAACGAGGCGGAAATCAATGCGGCGCTTGCGTGCAACCTGATCGAACGGCAACATGAGCTCGCGCACAAACGCCACCATATCGTTGCCCGAAACCTGCAAGCGGATCTTGCCGCTTTCGATCTTGCGGAAATCCATGAGCTGATTGACCAGCCATAGCAGCCGCGTAGCATTTTTCTGAACCAGCGAAAGGTTTTTCCGCACAGCCGGAGACTCGTTCTTTTGTCGCAGCAGCTCTTCCACCGGCCCGAGGATCAGCGTGAGGGGCGTCCTGAATTCGTGGGAAATGTTTGTAAAAAACCTGAATTTCGACTCGGTCGCTTCCTGCGCCTTCTCCGCAATATCCTGAATGCGATTGCGCTGGACAACGATTTCTTCATTTTTGGAATTCAGCTCGCGGTTGATCTTCTTGTTCTCGATCAGCGAATACAATGCAACCGAGCCGAGGATGATCGACACGATAAACAGGCCCGTCATCACGTATAACAGGCCGCGCTGGGTTTGGTAAATTTCCAGCTGTTCGTCAATCCGCGCCTGCTGCCGCTCGATATCGTTTTGCTGCGAAATCATCTTGTCCGTCTGCATCTTGATCATCCGCACGTTGGACGAGTCGATAATGGCCGTTTGCAGCAGGTTTTCTTTTTGGTAGGGTTGTTTTTGAAGGATATTCATCGCCACGCGCGCCGCTTCCTCGCCGCCCGTGGGGTAAAGGGCCGTGGCGGTAATGTGGCCGTCGTACACCATTTGAATATCGCCGAATTGCCCGGGCAGCCCGTCGACGCCGATCACGCGGATCTTGCGGTCGGGAAAAATATCGTTGCAAACCTCGCGGGCACCCATTGCCATCACCTCGTTCTGGGCGAATATCAGGTCGAGATCGGGGAAGCGGGGCAGGACTTTTCGCAGTTCGCTTTTGGCAATGTCCTTCTGCCACTGGCCGTTCAGCGTGGCTACGCGGCGGATGCTCGGGCGGGTTGCGAGGGCGTCCACAAGGCCGCGGTGGCGGTCGGAGGCAGGCGAGGAGCGGGGCAGGCCGGTAATCTCGATCATCTTGCCGTTGCCGCCCAGCAGCGCGGCCGCGTATTCGCCCACGGTTTTGCCTACCTGGTAGTTGTCGCCGCCCACATATGCCGTGTAATAGGGTGAGGATGTGCGCCGGTCGACCACCACTACGGGAACGCCCTGCTTATAAGCCTTTTCGATCACCGGTGTGAGCGGGTCCGACTCGTTCGGCGAGACGATCAGCAGGTGAATGCCGTTTCGCAGCAATTCTTCGATCTGCTTCACCTGGACAGCGCTGTTCGCGTGGGCGTCCCTGAAAATCAGTTTCGTATTATTGTGGAATGCGAGTTCGCGTTGCATACCGTCGAGCATGGCCCGCCGCCATTCATCGTCGCCGGTGCATTGCGAAAAGCCGATCACATACGCGTCCTCCTGTTTCCCGGCACAGCCTGCAAACAGCGTGAGCAACAGCAAAGCGATCAGCGCAAGTCTCATTTTTCAAATATAATACAATTAAACGCGGCCGGGGAGCGGTCCCCGGTCGTCGGCTATTCCATCGAGGGTTTTAGGGTACTATACTGTAAATCCTTCACCTGAATGCCTTTCACCGACTTGATACTCAACTCGGAAAGCGGAGTTTCGGGGAAGAAGATGTCCGTCATCACCGTGAGCCCGCCGTCGGCGAAAACCTCAACCGATGCCACATCTGCCACAAGCGTGAAGTCGATCTTGCCGTTTTTGGATAACCTCGGGGCAAAGTGTTTTTGTGCAAATCCCGCTTCAAAATCCGTCTTGCCCGACTTCGACCGATCGATATAATATTGGTTGCTTGCCTGGTCGTAGCCAATCAGCAGCTCATTACCGGCCTTATTGGACAGTACAAGTTCAAAATCGGCCACCGAGGCGGTCTCAAAATCCAGCCGGAAAAGCCCCGAGGGGTTGCCGCTTTTAGGGGCCAGGTTCACCGGTGCTTTCGCGGCCATATTTTGTTTGGAATAACCCCCTTCCTCAATGGCGTCCAGTTCACGTGCCGGTACGGACGTAAGGTACAGTTCCTTGTCCACGGCCGTGAGCGCGAGCTCGCGGGAAATGGTGTTGGCACTGCGCCACGGGTCGGTAGGCACCTGGTTTGCATATTGCCAGTTGCTCATCCAGCCCATGAGGAGCCTGCGGTTGCCGGTGTTAGAAAACGTAACGGCGGCATAATTATCGGTGCCCCAGTCAAGCCATTTGGTTTTGCTGGAATTCGCCGTAAATGTTTTGCCGTCGAAATCGCCGAGGAAATACTGCCCGGCCGAGCCTTTATTCGGGCCGCCGGGGTTGATATTCACAATCAGCACCCACACCTGCTTGCCTTCGTGCATGAGCGGGAACAAGTCGGGGCATTCCCACACGCCCCCGTGCGCGCCGGCGTTGGCGCCAAACTCGCTTTCCTTCGACCATTTTTTGAGGTCGGGCGAGGAGTAGAACGTAATGCGGTCTTTGGTAGCGAGGGTCATCACCCATTTCTTTTGCGGTTCGTACCAGCACACTTTCGGGTCGCGGAAGTCGGTAATGCCCGGATTCGGAAGTACCGGGTTGCCGCTGTATTTCGTCCAGGACTTACCGTCGTCGAGGCTGTATGCAATGCTCTGGTATTCGTGGAGGCCGGTTTTTTGCTTTTCAATCACCGGGTTATGGTGTGTAAATATGGCCACCAGCGGCGCCTTCCCGTCTTTCCCGAAGCCGGAAGTGTTGTTGACATCCACCACGGCGCTTCCCGAGAAAATGTAGCCGAGGCTGTCCGGGTATAGTGCAATCGTCTGCTCTTTCCAATGCAGCATATCCTTGCTCGTAGCGTGGCCCCAGTGCATCGGGCCCCACACTTTGGCATCGGGATAATACTGGTAAAACAAATGGTAGGTGCCGTTATGGAACACCATCCCGTTCGGGTCGTTCATCCAGTTCGCTTTGGGCGAGAAGTGGAACTGCGGACGGTACTTTTCGGGGGTTTCCTGCGCGTGGGCGAAGTTCGTGGTTAGTAACGCCGCCAGTATTGTTAGTTTTTTCATATTTATGAATTTGTCGATCATGTTTTAGTTGTCAGCGGACCGGTAAACCTGAGCGGGCCGATTCGTTCAGGCTGACATATTAATAACCCGGATTCTGAACATAAAGCCCTTTCGTAAAGCTGATCTCCCGCTGCGGAATGGGCAGGTACTCATCCCTTCCCGCAGTGAATTTCGCAGTTGCCAGGAACGGCCTTCTTACTTTTTCTTTTTCAAGATACGCATTCAAAGTTTCCGCTGCGACACCCCAGCGCACAAGGTCGAAAAAGCGCGGGCTTTCCGTCGCGAATTCAAGCCTTCTTTCCCAGCGCAATGCTTTCCGCGCATAATCCTGCGTCCAGCCGGAAGCGGCATATTCCTTGATATTGTATTTCGAAGCAAAGCTGCCATCCGTCTTTTTCAACCGCCCGGTGCTGGCCGCGGCGCGCCTGCGGACCTGATTGATGAGCGGCAATGCCAATGCCTGCTGTCCCAGCTCGATGTAAGCCTCGGCCTGCATCAGCAGCACATCGTCGTAGCGGATAATGTCGATGTTTTTGGAACTGCCGATAAATGGCCCTTCTTTATGGTACGACGGGCTGGTGGCCAGTTGCTGCTCTTTCATGGTGTGGAAAAATCCGTACACGCCCGGATCGCGCACCCAGGCGTTGCTGAATGGCTTCGTGGCGTCGTATTTGTAAGGGTGGCCATCAATGCCGATGGTGTGGTCCACGCGCGGGTCGACGGTTTCATTCGCGAAATCTACGTTTTTATCATTGAATGTCTCGAAAAGCGGCAGACCGTTCGCGTCCGTGCGGTAGGCATTGGCGAGGTTCTGGCTCGGCTGGTGGAATCCGCAGCAGCCGTATTGCGGCGCGCCGTGCGGGTAGTTGAGGCCGGTCACGTAGCTGAGGCGGCCGGCAGCCGTGCCGTCATTGATCGAGTACTGAATGGCGAAAATGGATTCAGGGCCGTTCTCGGTTTCGGCAATGAAGTTCTCCGCAAAATCGGGTTGGAGGCTGTATTGGCCCGAGGCGATCACCTGCTGCGTGAGCGTCACTACTTCCTGCAAACGGTTTTTGTTAATGCCCGTTACTTGATGGTTCGCATCCTGCTCGTAAGCCTGGAAAAGGCGCAATTTGGCCAGGTAAGCCGCTGCCGACAGCTTGTTCGCGCGCCCGACCTGCGCCTGTTTCTGCGGAAGGTTATCGACGGCAAACTGAAAATCTTCCCCGATTTTATTCCAAAGCTCGTCATGGTTATACCGGACGTTGGACTCTTTCAGAATGTCGTCGCTCGATAGCTTCTCATCGATATAGGGGATGTTTTTAAAAAGCATTTTGAGCATAAAATGCGAATGCCCGCGCAGAAATCGCATTTCGGCCATGCGCGTGGTGCGCAGCGGGAACTCGGCCTCGGTAATCCCGTTGAGGCTGTTGAGCGCCGCATTGGCACGGGAAATCGCTTTATAGAAATTCTCCCAGGTGTATGGGTGCATCATCCCGAAGTCAGGCCGGGTGAGGTTGTAATGCTCGTAAAAATCCACTTCCGCAACGTCCGACACGCCGCCGCCACCCTTGTAGGCGTCGTCGGACCGTACGCTGCCGTACACCCACATGCTGGTCATCGGGCCGATCATTTCGTCGTTGCCGATGCCCGCATAGGCCGCGGTAACCAGCGATTCGGCCGCCGAGGCGGATTTGATATTTTCCGACGACAGCAGCCCTTCCGGCTGGTAATCTAGGAAGTCGTTGCAGGAAGTCCCGATCAGCATCGTCCCGCTGACCATCAGACCGAAAATATATTTGCGTTTCATATTCAATGCGCGTTTACGGGTTAGAAAG
Source organism: Dyadobacter fermentans DSM 18053 (assembly GCF_000023125.1). NCBI lineage: Bacteria > Pseudomonadati > Bacteroidota > Cytophagia > Cytophagales > Spirosomataceae > Dyadobacter > Dyadobacter fermentans. The sequence continues at coordinate 1,932,479 of NC_013037.1, read as the reverse complement.
AAATGTTCAAACCAAAAGTGAATGTCCTCGGAATGGGGATGGCGTTAATGTCCGTCCGCTCGGGATCGGGGCCGCTAAACTGCTTGGATTTGATCAGGAACAGGTTTTCGGCCATCAGGTACATCCGCACACGTTGCAGTTTGATCTTCTGGACCAGCTCGGAAGGGAGCGCATAGCCGAGCTGAACGTTGCGCAGTTTGAAATAGGAAGTATTGACATTGAAATAATCCGAAGACCGCGTCTCGTTGTTCGCGTCGGACAGCGACAATGCGGGGATTTTGGAGCCGGTATTCGTCGGCGACCAGGCATCGAACACACCCGGGCCTACATTTTCGCGGCCGCGGACGAAATTGTTGTAAAAAGTATAAATGTCGAAACCCTTGCGCCCGGCGATCCCCGACCCGAAAACGGCCAGGTCGAACGACTTGTAAAATGCTTCCACTTTCACATTGTATTCGAATGCAGGCAATGTAGTGCCGAAAAACACGCGGTCGAGGTCGTCGATGCGCTTATCCCCGTTGGTATCCACATAGCGGATGCGTCCCGGGCCGGCGCCCACCTGTGCGGGAGCGGCGTCCACTTCGGCCTGATTTTGGAAAAGGCCATCGGTTTTATACCCGAACAAATCGAACTGGGAGTGACCGAGGATCGTCTGGACCGCGTTGCCGGGATAAGCGGCGCGCACTTCTTCGGGCAGCTCGGTGATCCTGTCACGGAAGCGGCTCACGCCGGCCATGATATTGTAGGTAAAATCACCTTTCGGACGGGCATAGTAGCCGGCTGAAAACTCAAAACCCTTGTTGGACTTGGCCGCGCCATTGAGTACGCGCAGCTGTCCTTCGCCTACCGCAGAGGCTACCGGCGGTGTAATGAGAATGTCGCTGGTTTTGCGGGTAAAATAGTCGAACGAGCCCTGGATCATCCCCTCGAAAAGCCCGAAATCGAGCCCGAAGTTGGCCTCATCGGTGGTTTCCCATTTCAGGTTCGGATTGGCACCCTGGATGGACACGAAGCCGGAAGGCAGGTTGCCGGTGTTGGCGCCATTGAGGTCGTAGGCGGTGCCAATGTTGTAAAACTGGTCGAAAAAGCTGTTATGCCCATTCGGGAATTGCGATTGCCGCGCGCCGTAACGTGTATCGTACAACCCGAACCGCGCGAGGTCGCCGATCTCCTGGTTACCAACCCTGCCGACGCCGGCGCGTAGTTTCAGATTGCTGATTTTGGTCACACCTTTGAAAAACTGCTCCTTATCAATGCGCCAGCCCACCGATGCCGCCGGGAAAATCCCGTAGGCATTCTCCGACCCGAAACGCGAGGAACCGTCGCGGCGAATGGTAACGGCCGCCAGGTAACGGTCCGAAAAGCCGTAGTCGATGCGGGCGAATTGCGAAAGCAGCCTGCTGCCCGAGCCTGTGCCGGTTACGTTGGTATTGCCCGTGCCTGCATTGAGAACGAAATAATCCTTCGTTTGCACGGCGAAGCCTTCTTTGCGGGCTATTTCAAAATCGGAATCGTTTTTAATGGCCTCGATCCCCGCCAGGAATTTGAAATGGTGGCTGCCCAAATCGAGGTTATAGCGGGCGGTGTTCGACCAGGTAATGCTCAGGTAGCGGTTCTGATCGATCGTCAGGCTGTTGTTGGGACGGCCGAATGAGCCTTCTTCAAAGGATTGTTCGATGTTTTTGAACCGGAAAGCCGCATTGTCGGCGCCCAGGCTGGTTTTGAGGAAGAAATTTTTGAGAGGCTGAATTTCCACAAACACATTCCCGAACAGCGTAAGCCGGTGTGCATTGTCCCATTTGTTGATCTCCTGCATGTGCAGCGGGTTGTTTCGGTCGGAGTAGCCCGAGCCGATGGCGCCGCCCCACGAACCGTCTTTGGCATACACCGGAATGGTGGGCGCGAGGGTAACCGCCAGGCCGGGCGTGGCCGCGCCGCCGATGTCGGTGGAAGCGAGCGTTTCGTTCGACGAGGCGATCTGCATATTCGCCCCGATTTTCAGCTTGCCGTCGAATGCGCTGGTGAGCCCGTTGATGCGCCCGCTGAATTTGTCGTAGTCGGTGTAGCGCAGCATGCCTGTGTTTTTGTAATAGCCCAGGTTGATTTGCAGGGAAGAGGTGCCATTGCCGCCCGATATTGTGAGCTCGTTATTGGTTACAATGCCTGTTTTGTACATTTCCTTCTGCCAGTCGGTGTCGCCGGCGGGCATATTGGCGTCGCCGCCCACGAGCGGTTGTACTTTCACGCCGTTCAGGATCGGGTTGCTGAAATCCTTGTTCCAGTCGAACTGATACAACGCTCCGTAGCCGTCCTCGGGGTTTACGCCGTCGTTCACCGACGCCCGCCACAATGCCCGGCCTCGATCCACCGCATTCAGCATTTTAAACCGCGCATACTTCTCCGATTGTGCCGAAATGCTGGTGTTGAAATCGATATTGATCTTTCCATTCGTGTTCGAGCCGTTTTTAGTTGTGATAATAATCACCCCGTTGGAGGCCCGCGAACCGTAAATAGACGATGCCGAAGCATCTTTCAACACCTGAATCGACTCAATTGAATTCGGGTTCAGCCCCTGGAAAACCTCCGGGCGTTTTGTGGGCACACCGTCGATGATGTAAAGCGGATCGGTATTGCCCAGTGTGTTGGCCCCGCGGATCAGGATGCGGGAGTTGGTACCATTGGGCGAGCCGGTTTTTTCAATGTACAAACCCGGCACGCGGCCCTGCAAGGCCTGCATCGGGTTACCGGAGCTGATGTTTTTCAAAGGCGCCATGTCCACCACGGCGATGGCGCCCGTGAGGTCCTCTTTTTTGGAAGAAGTATAACCCACTACCACTACTTCGTTGAGGCTTTTCTGGTCGTAGTCGAGGGTAATGTCAATGACCGTCTGGTTGCCCACTGCTACTTCCTTCGTTTGCATGCCAATGTAGGAAAATACCAAAGTCGCATTCGCGGCAGCGCCGGGCGTAATGCTGTAAGCGCCCGAAACGTCTGTGACAGCGCCATTCGAGGTTCCTTTTTCGAGGACATTCACACCGGGAAGCGGCTCGCCGTCGGTACTTTTGACGACGCCCCTGACTTGCGCCCTGTTTTGCGCGTGGCCGGGCAGGTTCACCACGCAGGCAACCGCGAGGGCTACCAGCAGTAAAACTTTTTGCATAAGGGTATTGATTAAAAAGGGTGAGTTGGAAGAAAATCAGTGAACAGCCGCTTGCTGCGCGTGTACGAATTTCCGGACGTCCTGCTCTCCGAACGGCGGCAGTGCGCCCGGCTTGCCGGCCACGAACGCACCGGCGGCACAGGCAAATTCCAGGGAATCGGGTAGGGCATGGCCGGTGGCGATCTGGTACAGGAATGCGCCCAGGAACGCGTCCCCGCTGCCGATGGTATCGGCCACTTCCACGGCAAAGCCGCCATGCCGGTGGTAATCGCCATGGCTCGTGAGCACCATCGCGCCCTCGGCCCCGCAGGTGAGTACGAGCATTTGGAGCCTGAAACGGTCGACGATAAACGCCATCGCCTGTTTTTCGTTTTCAAATGTCGTAAGCCAGCCCGTCACTTCACGAAGCTCGTGCTCGTTCATTTTAACGATTTGTGCGAAGCCGAGCAGTTCGAGCACATGCTCGGGTGTGTAGTGCGGAGGGCGCAGGTTTACGTCGAATACCCTTACGGGCGCATTGCCGGCGCCAGTGTGCGCCAGGTAGCGCAGCAGCGTGTCGCGCGAGGTGCGGTCGCGGGCGGCGAGGGTGCCGTACACGAGAAAGTCGCTGATGGCCACCTTCCCGGCGGCAGCGGCATCGAACTGAATATAGTCCCAGGCCACGGGATGCAGGATTTTGTAGGTCACCTCATTGCTATCGGACACGTTGGCTTTGGCAATACCGGTCAGGTGCGTTTCGCCGGTTTGCACCCATTGCGTGTCCAGGCCCTGCTGCGCCATGAATGCGAGCAGCCCGGCGCCGAGCTCGTCGTGGCCCACGCGGCTGATGAACGCGACGTCCATGCCGTAGCGCTGCAAATGTGCGGCGACGTTCATGGTGGCCCCGCCGGCCAGGCGCGCGTCGGGCAGCACGTCCCAAAGTACTTCTCCGAAAACCGTCAGTTTTGGTGTCATATCGTTTGCGTTGAATTAGTGGAGAATCAATGTTTTTTCAATTTGTTCGAGCGAAGTTCCCTTGGTTTCGGGCATGAGTTTCCATACGAAAACCAGTTGGAGGACCATCATTCCGCAGAAGATCATAAAGGTGTTGCCGCCGCCCAGCGTTTCGGCGATGTAGGGGAATGTGAATGCGATCACCGCCGCCAGCAACCAGTGCATGAAGCTGCCCATCGACTGCCCCGCAGCGCGCACCTGGTTGGGGAAAATCTCTGAAATAAATACCCATATCACCGCGCCCTGCGACAATGCGAAGAAGGCGATGTAAATGAACAGGTACACCGGCACCGCGTAGCCGCCGAGGTTACCGCTGTAAAACGCCTGCGCCACCAGCCCGAGCGTGGCAATGAGCCCGAACGAGCCGATGAACATCAGCGTGCGGCGGCCGAAACGGTCGATAAGGTTGATGGCGATAAACGTGAAGCAGAAATTGACCAAACCCACGCCCGCCGACGACAGCAATGCAGAGCTTTTGCCCAAACCGGCCATTTCAAAAATCCGGGGCGCGTAGTAAATGATCGCATTAATGCCCGACACCTGGTTGAAAAACGCGAACAGCAATGCCAGCAGCACAGGTAATTTATATTGGGAGGAAAAAATGGAAATGCTGCTGCCGCTCACCTTACCTGCATTTGCCGAGTTTTGAATGTCGGCCACAATGCCGCTCACGTCCAACCCGCCATTGGCGACGGCCAGTATCCGCCGTGCTTCGTCCACGCGGCCGCGTTTCACGATCAGCCACCGCGGGCTTTCGGGTACGAAAAGGACGGCTACCAGGAAGAGCAGGGAGGGGAATGCCTGCACGCCCAGCATCCACCGCCAGTCGTTATCGCCCATGCCCACGAGCAGGAAATTGGAAAGGTAAGCGACGAGAATGCCCAGCACAACATTGAACTGGAACATCGCCACGAGCCGCCCGCGGGAATTGGCCGGAGAAATCTCTGAAATGTACAGCGGCGCGGTAACCGACGAAATACCCACACCGATGCCGCCCAGGAAACGGAAGATCAGGAACGAAACCCAGTCGGAAGCGAGTGCGGAGCCGATGGATGAAAGCAAATAGAGGATGGCAATGGCAAACAGCGTATACTTGCGGCCGTAGCGCTCGGAAGGGATCGCGCCGGTGAGCGAGCCGAGCACGGTGCCTATTAATGCGATGGATACCGTGAACCCGTGTTGTACCGTAGTGAGGCCCCACAGTTGCTGGATCGATTTTTCGGCACCGGAGATCACCGCCGTGTCAAACCCGAATAAAAAACCGCCCAGCGCGACTGTGAATGCCCAGAAGATTACCTTTTTGCTTGTCATGATTTTGGAATTAATTTCTGACGAAGCTACCGGCTCTCCGGGCAAACTGTTTTAGAATGCGTATCAAATGTTTTTAATTTTAAAATCAGGAGAAAATATGGCTATATGTATTGATTATCAGGGTTTTGTATTTTGATGTCATTAGGCTGTTTTCAATTTTGTTTCATGATTTTTTAAATATGTTTCACTCGTTGCGCGGGCATGTCTTTGCGGCATCCGGGCATCAGCTACCCGGTAAAGTCGCCGCGTGCCGGGCTTTTGGTATCATATTGATCGTTCAACCCATCGGGAATCCATTCAAAACATTCATCCAAACAGGTTATGCAAATAGAAAGACGTGAGTTTTTATCGACATTATCAATGGCCGGAGCGGCCACATTGTTTTCGGGCAACCCGCTGCTGGCCGCAACCGCACCTAAAAAAGACAAGCTGGGCATCGCCCTGGTAGGGCTGGGGTATTACAGCACCGACCTCCTGGCGCCGGCGCTCCAGCAAACCGAGAAATGTTACCTGGCCGGCATCGTCACCGGAACGCCCGCGAAGGCAGAGGCCTGGAAAACCAAATACAACATCCCCGAAAAGAACATTTACAACTACCAGAATTTCGACCAGATCGCGAAAAACCCGGATATCGACATCGTGTACGTGGTGCTGCCGCCATCCATGCACCGCGAGTTTGTGGTGCGCGCGGCGAAAGCGGGCAAGCATGTGTTTTGTGAAAAGCCTATGGCACCGTCCGTGGCCGACTGCGAGGCGATGATCAGCGCGTGCAAGAGCAATAAAGTGAAGCTGGCGATAGGCTACCGGTGCCAGCACGACCCGAATATCCAGGCCTATATGAAAGTCGCCAAAGACCAGAAGTTTGGCAAAGTAAAAATGATCAACAGCGCCGCGGGGTATTTCGACGCCCGCACCGACCACTGGAAGCAGAAAAAATCGCTCGGCGGCGGCGTGATGGGCGATATGGGCGTATATGCATTGCAGGGCGCGCGACTGGCCACAGGCGAGGAGCCGGTGAGCGTGATCGCGCAGGCTTCCACCACCCGTCCCGACATTTACAAGGAAGTGGAAGAAACCATGATGTTCATGCTCGAATTCCCGAGCGGCGCCCGCGCCGCCTGCCAGACGAGCTTCGGGATCAATATGAACTACCTGCAGGTGAATTACGAAAAAGGCTGGTTGAAAATGGAACCGCAGTCGGCTTACAATGGCAACAAAGGCAGCATGTCGGACGGGACGATCATTAATTTCCCCATAAAAAGCCAACAGGCCAAGCAAATGGACGAGGATTGCCTGGCTATTATGAACAACACCGATCTCATCGCTCCCGGGGAGGAAGGCCTGCGCGACATCCGGGTCGTGGAGGCGATTTACAAGTCGGTGGCTTCCGGCAAAGCGGTTAAAATCTAAATAAGAAAGCATTCTCCCGCGCCATCGTGCGGGAGAATGCCTTGGCACCCATCACCCTGCATTTGACCAACATTCCTGAATGAAATACCTTTTCCTACTGCTTTGCCTGACCAGTCTTGCCGCCACCGGCCAGAATGCCCGTTCCGTTTCCAACGACTGGCTGATCGCGCCGGAATCCGCGCGGGCGACGATCGCCTACTCGAAGGACGGCCGCGACCTGGTGCTATCCAACGGCCTGGTTAGAAGGACGTTCCGCGTCAAACCCGACCTTGCCTGCATTGAATACAAGAATCTCACCAACGGCCAACAGCTGCTGAGGGCCGTTAAGCCCGAGGCGAGCGTGGTGCTCAATGGCGTGCCTTACCCGGTAGGCGGCCTGTACGGGCAGAAGGAAAACGCCTATCTGCTCCCGCAGTGGATCGACGGTTTGCAGGTATCGGACAGCGCTTTCCATTTTGTCGATTTGAAAATCAGCCCGTTAATGCCTTATCTGAAATGGAAAACCGCCATGTGGGCCGGCAACAAGCAGGATGCCTCGGGAAGCGAGGTCACGCTCCGTTTCCGTTCGGGACTTGCGGCGCTGGCCGGTGTGGATGTGTACGTGCATTATGCGATTTTTGATGGTATTCCATTGATTTCCAAATGGGTGACGATTGAGAACAGGAGCAATGCCGACTGGACGGTCAACCAGGTTGTGAACGAGATCCTGGCTGTGGTGGAGGAAGAAAGCGCCGTGGTGGGCAAGCCGGAGGAAATGGCCAAACCGAATGGTTTGTACATTGAAAACAATTATGCATTCAACAACGCCATGCGCTATTCGCTGAGCGATCAGGCGACGCACTGGAAAACCGACAAGCACTACACCTCGCAGGTCAACTACGATTACCAGACGCCCTGCTTGCTGGAAGTGCACCCCAAAGTCGATATGGGCGTGCGCCTGAAAGCTGGGGAGAACCTGGAATCCGTGCGGACGTACGAACTGCTGACCGACAGCTACGACCGCGAGCGGAAGGGCCTCGCGATCCGCAAAATGTACCGCACCATTGCGCCGTGGACGACCATTAACCCGATTTTCATGCATTTGGTGAGCCAAAACGACGAGCAGGTCCGCACGGCGATCGATCAATGCGCGGCCACGGGTTACGAGGCGCTGATCCTGAGCTTCGGGAGCCATTGCAACATGGAAGACACCACCGCGGCCAATCTCCGCAAATGGAAAGAACTGGCTGACTATGCGCACGGCAAAAAGGTCCTGATCGGCAGTTACTCACTTTTCAGCTCGCGCAAAATAAGCGACGAAGACGATGTGATCAACCCCAAAACCGGCAAGCCGGGCGGCGCGTTTTTCGGCAATGCCCCCTGCATGGGCAGCAAATGGGGCCTGGGCTATCTGGCCAGGCTGAAAAAATTCATGTCCTACACATGCTTTGATATTTTTGAAAACGACGGGCCCTACCCGGGCGACCTGTGCGCATCGACATCCCATCCCGGCCACGAAGGCCTGGCCGATTCGCAATGGCGGCAAATGGCATTGCAGAAAGAACTTTACCGCTGGTGCGCTGCCAATGGTGTGTACGTGAATGCGCCCGACTGGTACTTTCTCGACGGGACGAACAAGATTGCGCTGGGCTACCGCGAGGTGAACTTTTCGCTGTCCAGAGAGCAGCAGAAGATCCTGAACCGGCAGAACATTTACGACGCAACCTGGAACGAAACGCCTTCGATGGTGTGGGGTTTTGTGCCGCTGACGAAGTACCAGGGCGGCGGGCCGGAAGCGGTGCTCGAACCGCTATCTGAGCACCTCGATGCCTATGAGCAACTCATGATGCAATACTACGGGGCCGGTGTGCAGGCCTGTTACCGCGGCCCCAGACTTTATGATACGGAACAAACCAGGCGCACGGTAAGCAATGTGGTGGGCTGGTATAAAAAATACCGCGATATCCTCAATGCGGACATCATTCACCTGCGCCGTGCCGACGGGCGCGACTGGGACGGCATCATGCACGTAAGCCCGCAACTGCGCGAAAAAGGGCTCGTGATGCTCTACAACCCCACTACCGCACCGATGACGCGGCAGATCAAACTGCCGGTATACTACACCGGCCGGCACGACAGCGTCAAGATCCGCGTGAAGGAAGGCGCCCCGCAGACGTTCCGGGTAAACCGCGAATACGAAGTCGATTACAAAGTGGAGATCCCGGCGGAAGGATACACGTGGCTGGTGATCGAGTGACGGTCGCCGGCCGGGCCCTATGCTACCAATGAGCAGCCGAATTTGCTAGTTTTACAACCGGATACTTTATCTTCGATTATGAAATTCAGCATTGACCACAAAAGTCCGGTTCCGTTACATATTCAGGCAGAAAACCTGCTGCGCACGATGATCAGTGAGCCTGAGCATCTTAACGGGAAGTTCCTGCCGAACGAAGTTGAACTCGCCAAACAGCTCGCCATATCGCGGTCAACCTTGCGGCAGGCGCTCAACAAGCTGGTTTACGAAGGATTGCTGATCCGCAAAAAAGGCATTGGTACCAAAGTCGCCGAGCCGGTAATCAGTTCCAAAGCAAAAAACTGGCAGAGCTTCACGCAGGAAATGACTGCGCGGGGGATCGTCGTCAAGAATTTCGAACTGCATGTGACCTGGGTTACGCCGGAAGAAAAAATCGCCAACTTTTTCGATATCCCCCGCGACAAGAAGGTGCTCAAACTGGAACGCCTCCGGGGCAAGGTCGAAGGGCCTTTTGTGTACTTCATTTCCTATTTCCACCCCAGGATCGGTTTAACGGGCGAGGAGAATTTCAAACGGCCGCTCTACGACATTCTCGAAAAAGATTACCTGGTTGTGGCCACGCTTTCAAAGGAAGAAGTAAGCGCAACCGCCGCCGACAAGTTCATCGCCTCCAAGCTCGAAGTGGAGCCGGGCAGCCCCATTCTTTTCCGCAAACGGTTTGTATACGATCAGGGCGAGCGGCCCATCGAATTCAACGTGGGTTATTACCGGGCTGATAGCTTCGTTTACACGGTTGAAAGCGTCCGTGAGTAGCGATTTGGGCGGTTACTTGTAATATTTACATTATTTCATCGAATCATTGTTTTCCTGCAACGCTTGTATGTATGGCATTATGTCCATATGTTTGTACATACATACGGATGATCCATGCTTATGACAGGGGTTAAATCCGTGCGTTTTTTGTCCAGGACTTAGTGATTGATAGATGAAGAATCGGTTTTTGTTTTTAATGGCGTTTGCCAGTGCTGTTGCGCTGCTCGTGGTTTCCTGCTTTCAGAAGAATGGCACTTTGCAGCAGAAATCGGGCAGCGGGTCGGTCAGTTATAATTTTGATATCCGGCCTATTCTTTCCGATAAATGCTTTGCATGCCACGGGCCGGATGCCAACAAGCGGGAGGCGGGCCTCCGGCTCGATGTCGCCGAAAGCGCGTATGCCAAGCTCAAAGACGGCAACGGGTTCGCAATCCTGCCGGGCAAGCCGGAAGAGTCGGAGGTATATAAACGGATCACCTCGGTGGACCCGTCCTACCAAATGCCTACGCCCGAGTCGCACCTGGGCCTGCTGAATGAATCCGAAATCGGGCTGGTACGCCAATGGATCGAGCAGGGTGCCAAATATGAGAAGCATTGGGCATTCACCGCGCCGGTGCTGCCTGCTTTGCCGGAGGTGTCGGACGAAGCCTGGCCGAAAAACGAAATCGACCGTTTTGTGCTGCAAAAGATGGAAGGGGCCGGACTGGCGCCTAACGAGGAAGCTACGCAAAGTCATTTGCTCAAACGGGTTGCCCTGGATCTCACCGGGTTGCCGCCTACGCTGGCCATGCAGGAGAAATTCGCGGGCGATCAGAGCGATAAATCCTATGAAAAGGTGGTTGACGAGCTGCTTTCGCAGAAAACCTTCGGCGAGAAAATGGCGGTTTACTGGCTCGACGTCGCCCGCTATGCCGATTCCTACGGTTACCAGGACGATGAGTACCGGACCCAGTGGCCGTGGCGGGACTGGGTGATCAATGCATTCAACAAAAACATGCCCTACGACCGGTTCCTATCCTGGCAGATCGCAGGCGACATGCTCCCGAATGCCAATAAGGAGCAGATTCTGGCAACCGCATTTTTCAGGAACCATAAATACACGGAGGAAGGCGGCGTGATCCCGGAAGAATACCGGATCGAATATAATATCGACAAAACCAAGACTTTCAGCACCGGCGTGCTGGGCCTGACCGTGGAATGCGCCCAATGCCACGATCACAAATACGACCCCATTTCGCAGGAAGACTATTACCGGCTGTTCGCGTTCTTCAACAACTCCAAAGAAGCGGGTTATGAAGGCGATGTTTCCCAATCCAAACCGGCGAAGAACCCTATCATGACGATCTCCGATGAGGAAGCGAGGACATTGCTGCCATTCATCAACCGGCCTGATACGAGCCGGCTCTCGGTATCCGTCCTCGGCGACCTCGACACGCTCAGGCCCACGCACATCCTGAACAGGGGCGTGTACGACGCGCCCGGACGCGTGGTTACCGCAGCTGCATTGCCCGCGGTAATGAAATTCGATACTACCAAAATCGCCCAAAACCGCCTGGGGCTTGCCCAATGGACTACGAGCAAAAGCAATCCGCTCACGGCGCGGGTGTTTGTGAACCAGATATGGCAGGAGTTCTTCGGAAGGGGTATTGTTAAAAGCACGGGGGATTTCGGGATGCAGGGCGACCTGCCCACGAATCCCGCATTGCTCGACTGGCTCGCGGTGGATTTCATGAACCACGGCTGGAATGTGAAAAGGCTCGTGCGGCAGATCGTGACGTCCGCCACTTACCGGCAGTCGGCCAGGGTTACCGAAGAAAAGCTGAAAGCCGATCCCGAAAATATTTATATGTCCCGCGGGCCACGCTACCGGCTGCCGGCGGAGCTCGTGCGGGATATGGTGCTCTCCACGAGCGGATTACTCAACCCCAAAATCGGCGGGCCGAGTGTGAAGCCATACCAGCCAAAAGGACTTTGGGAAGCGGCTACATCGGGTAGGGGCACATTGCGCACCTACCAGCAGGACAAGGAGGACGCCCTCTACCGCAGGGGCATGTACACGTTTATCAAGCTCACCGTCCCGCCGCCCTCGATGATCATTTTCGACGCGAGCAACCGCGACCATTGCGAAGTGAAACGCTCCCGCACGAACACGCCCCTGCAAGCGCTGGTGATGCTGAATGACCCCACGGTGCTGGAAGCGTCAAGGGTGATGGCGGAACGGCTGGTGACGAAGTCGGCCGACCCGAAGGCGGGCATCCGGGAGTCATTCCAGCGCATTCTGTGCCGGCAACCGACCGATAAGGAAATGAAATTGCTTGCCGATTACTACAACGACGAGATTTCGGCATTTACAAAAGACAAAAAAACTGCGGCGAAAGTCCTGAACGTGGGCGAATATCCGCACGAGCCGAAGGCAAACCAGGCGCAGGCCGCCGCGCTGATGCGGGTGATCAACGCGCTGTATAATATGGAAGAGACGATAACGAAGAGCTAATGTGGCTGTAAGCGATAGGCCATAGGCTTTAAGCTTAGACAAATCAAAAGCATATGGCTTAACGCTTACAGCCCCCAGATAGACATCAAACCAAAAGCATAAAGCCTAAGGCTTACAGCTTAAAGCCTAACGCTTAAAGCCCCAGATAGACATCAAACCAAAAGCATAAAGCCTAAGGTTTACAGCTTAAAGCTAAAAAACATGGAAAAGCCAATATTGGATTACGGGATGAACACCACCCGCAGGCATTTTTTATCGAAACTAAGTTTGGGCCTCGGCAGCGCCGCACTGGGTTCGCTGCTCATTCCCGACCTGTTCAAAGGAGGTGGCGGAGAAGCTGACATGGAAGGGCTCATGGCCGGTCTGCCGCATTTTGCCCCCAAGGCTAAGCGGGTGATCTATCTTTTTCAAAATGGCGCACCATCGCAGCTCGACTTGTTTGACTACAAGCCTATGCTGAACAAAATGCACGGCGAAGACCTTCCGGAATCCATTCGGGGAACACAGCGGCTCACCGGCATGACGGCCAACCAGGCGAAATTCCCGCTGGCCGGTTCGATATTCAATTTCAAACAATACGGCAAAAGCGGCGCGTGGATGAGCGAGCTGCTCCCGCACACAGCCGGCATTGTGGATGATCTTTGCATTATCAAAACACTCAACACGGAGGCGATCAACCACGACCCGGCCCTGACTTTCTTCCAAACCGGCGCCCAGGTAGGCAACCGCCCGAGTTTCGGCGCATGGCTCAGCTACGGCCTGGGAAGCGAAAACCAGAACCTGCCCGGCTTTTGCGTGCTGCTCTCGCGCGGGAAAGGCAACGGGCAAGGGGTGTATTCCAAATTATGGACCAACGGCTTTCTGGACTCCGTGCACCAGGGCGTGCAGTTCAGCAGCGGCGAAAACCCGGTTTTGTACCTCAACGATCCCGACGGTATGGACCGCGCCCAGCGCCGCAAAATGCTTGATAAACTTTCGGAACTCAACCAGGGCACCTATAATGAGTTCGGCGACCCGGAAATAACGGCCAAAGTGCAGCAATATGAAATGGCTTTCCGTATGCAGACCGCCGTTCCGGAAATCACCGATATGAGCAAGGAGCCGGAATCAATCGTGAAAATGTATGGCCCCGAATGCCTCGTGCCGGGCACCTACGCGGCCAACTGTCTGCTGGCGCGGAAGCTCTCCGAGCAGGGCGTGCGTTTTGTGCAGTTGTACCACCAGGGATGGGATAGCCACGGCGGCCTGCCGAGCGAGATCCGGGGACAATGCATGGACGTCGACCAGGCGTCGGCGGCATTGGTAACCGACCTCAAACAGCGCGGCCTGCTTGACGAAACGCTCGTGATCTGGGGAGGAGAATTCGGGCGCACCAACTACTGCCAGGGCACCCTCACCAAGGATAATTACGGCCGCGACCACCATCCGAGGGCATTTACCGTGTGGATGGCCGGCGGCGGCGTGAAACCCGGCATTGTGTACGGCGAAACCGATGAATTTGGCTATAACGTTGTCAAAGATCCTGTGCACGTGCATGATTTCCATGCGACAATACTCAACCAGCTCGGGCTGGACCATGAAAAACTCGTTTTCAAGCACCAGGGACGCCGCTACCGTCTCACCGACGTGGCCGGTAAGCTGGTAAAAGGGATTATTGCTTAACCAAATACAAACCTCGAAACAGTGCGCAGATTTTTGTCGGATTGGAAAGGGCTGATTTATAATCTGGCCTTCTTCCTAAATGGTTTACTCGTATTCCTGTTGCTTTTTGAGGGCCGGTTTGTGGTGCCGGTGTGGATGCAGGCTATCGGAAGAATGCACCCGCTGGTGCTGCACTTTCCGCTGGTAGTGCTAATGTTATACAGCCTGTGGGTGCTGGTGGTCGACAAAAAGGAATCGCCGCGGTGGAACGGCGAACTGGCCGACAGCCTGCTGATCATCGGCACGCTGACGGCGGCAGTGGCCGCGTTTTCGGGTTTTGTATTATCGAAGGAAGAAGGCTACGAATCGGATACGCTGCTTTGGCATAAATGGCTGGGCGTCGCGATTTCAGTGGCGAGCATTGCCTGGTACGGGTTCCGCAATGCACTAACCCCGTGGCAATGGCATTCCAAACTCGTGGCAGGTTCTTTCCTCGTGCTGCTTTTTGTCGGCGGGCACCTCGGCGGCAATCTTACCCACGGCGAGGACTTCCTTATTTCGCCCCTCGGGCCGTCGGCCGACGAACCGCCGCAGGTCGATTTGGAAGAGGCGATGGTGTACGAACACCTGGTGAAGCCGGTACTCGACCAGAAATGCCTGTCGTGCCACAATGCCGAGAAATCCAAGGGCGATTTGCAGATGCAAACCCAGGCATTGCTCACTAAAGGCGGCAAAAGCGGTGTTTTGTGGGACACTACCAAAGCCGACCTCGGCCTGCTGATCAGCCGGCTGCATTTGCCGCTCGAAGACAAGAAACATATGCCGCCGCGCGGCAAGGTGCCGCTCACCGACGAAGAAATGGTGCTGCTCGCCGCCTGGGTAAAGAGCGGCTCGCGGTTTGGCCAGCTGGTGAGTTCGCTGCCGCCGCAAAGTCCCGTGTACGCCTATGCGCAGAATGTGCTCGGCGGCGGGCGCACGGAAGCGGCGTACGATTTTGCCGCCGCGGACCCTGACGAAGTATTGAAGCTCAACACAAGCTACCGGCTCGTTAAGCCGCTGTCGGCCGAGTCGCCGGCATTGTTTGCCAATTTTTACAACCGGGCCAACTTTAAAATAGCGGAAGTGGAAGGGCTAAGCCCTTTGAAAGGACAAATCGTCGCGATGGACCTGAGTAAAATGCCCGTCCGGGACGAGGACCTTAAAGTGCTGGCAACCTTCCCCGAGCTCCGCAAACTGATACTCAATTTTACCGACATTACCGGCGCTACATTGGGGGAATTGAAAAAGCTGGGCAAGCTCAAAGAACTGTCGCTGAGCGGCACCGCTGTGAAAATGGAGCAGGTGAAAGCCTTGAAAGGCATTCCATCGCTCAAACGGGTGTATTTGTGGAGCACCGGCCTGACAAAAGCGGAGCTAGCCCAACTCAAAAAAGAGTCCGGCATCGCGCTGGAAACCGGTTTTAGCGGCGATTCCGTGGTACTGGCCCTCAATCCGCCGATCATTGTCACCGAAAACCAGCTCGTAGCAGCCGACGGGGCCGTTTCACTCAAACATCAGATATCCGGCACCATCATCCGTTACACCGTGGACGGCACCGAGCCCGACAGCACCACCTCACCCGTATACCAAAAGCCCATTCCGATTACCAAAAACACCGTATTGAAAGCCCGCGCGTTCAGGACCGGCTGGTATGGCAGCACGCAGGTAGGGAAGACATTCTACAAAGCCGGCTACCGCGTCGATAGCGCACGCCTTGGCCTGCCGTCGGATCAGGGATATAAGGCCAAAGGGGCATTGTCGCTCTTCGATGGCAAGGTTGGGGACACCGAGCGGGTGAGCGGGACATGGCTCGGCTATAACCAAAACGATTTCCAGGGATTTTTGTATTTCAAAAAACCGGTGATGGCTTCGAACATTACTGTAAATACGCTGCGGAGCCTGGGAAGCTACATTTTCCCGCCTGTGCGCATCGAGGTGTGGGGCGGTGTGGATGAAAAGTCCCTGAAACTGCTGAAAGTGATTACCACGGAAATTCCGGCCAAAGACATCCCGGGTGCGGAAAACCTGGTTTACGAGGCAGCATTCGACCCGAGGCCGCTCGGCTGCATTAAAGTGGAAGCGAAGCCGGTAGCCAAGTTGCCGGCCTGGCACGCAGGCAAAGGCGGCAAAGGTTGGCTGTTTGTGGATGAGATTATTGTGAATTGAAGTAAACCATGAGACAGGTCAACCATGTGGAAATGGCGTCTGGTACACTTTTTACTGCTCGCATCGCCATTTAAACTAATTACCTGTCATACGTGGATTTTATTGAAATTATCGGATTGGTCGCTGGGATTTGCACATCGTCGGCCGTGATACCCCAGTTGGTAACAACCATTAAGAAAAAGAAGGCCAGTCAGGTTTCGACGGCCATGTTCATCGTGCTGCTCACCGGTAATGCCTTGTGGGTGTACTATGGTTTCGAGAAAGAGGACGTCCCGATCGTGGCTACCAACCTTTTCACCATTGGCCTGAACATCGCCATGCTTGTGCTGAAATACAAATACAAAAAACGGCAGACCGAATAGCCTGCCGTTTTTTGCTGAATCATTTGCTTCCCCGGAAGAGTATTTTCCGGATAATGCCCTGCGATGTTTTCCTACCAAAAACACACGCGGCCGTAAGCACCAGCAGCAGGCCGAGCAGGACAATGTAACCCAGGAAACTGCTGTCCAGCCACACGTTGAGGAAGTGGCCTGCAATCAGCAGTATCGTCATAAAAGCGCAAAATCCGAGTACGGCGAGCACGAGGTAGTAGACCGCCGGCGATACGATTTTCGATATCCTCGCTTCAATCTCCTCACGCACCGCATTGATTTTTTCGTCGATGAACGTGTACACCGAATCCAGCACCTTGTCTTTCACAGCTGCCGCATTCCAGCCGGCGGGCTCGTTTTCGGGCTGCGGCGCAATGCCCGCGGTGGTTGTTTCCATTTCCTGGCGCACCAGCCGCACGGCATGCTCATTCGGCCGGATTTCGTGGCCGTCGTACCGAGCGAATACCTTCGTAAACTCGGCCCCGAAATAGAGAATGATCGACGAATAATAAATCCACGTGAGCAATATCACAATGGACGCCGAGGCGCCGTACGTAGCGCCGAGGTCCGACTGGCCGAGATAAAAGCTGATCGCAAACTTGCCGATCGCGAACAATAGCGAAGTGAACCCGGCCCCGATGAGGCATTCTTTCCAGCGTACGTGGCCATCCGGCAATACTTTAAATACCACCGCGAAAAGCGCCGCGATGATCACCAGGACGAGCGCCACATTGAGGACCGAGAACACGACCACGGAAACCTCCGAAAAATACCGTTCGAGCCTTGCGCTCAACAAATCGACCAAAGTATTGACACCCAGCGTGACCACCAGCAGGAAGCCGAGCGTGATGATGAGCGAGAAGGAGAGCAGCCGGTTTTTGAGGTACTGCACCCAGCCTTTCCGCGGCTTGGACTTAATAGCCCAGATATAGTTGATCGAATCCTGGATTTCGGCGAAAACCCCCGTGGCACCAATGAGCAGCGTCACGCCGCCGATGATGGCCGCGGTGGTAGACTTGTCGTTGATCGCCGCATTCTTGATCAATTGTTGAATCTGCGCCCCGGCCTCCTTGCCGACCAGCCCCTGGATTTGTCCATACAGTTCCCCTTCAAATGCCTCCCGGCCGAAAAAGAAGCTGACGATCGAGATGATCAGGAGCAGCATTGGGGCGAGTGAAAATATGGTGTAATAGGAAAGCGCAGCGCTCAGCTTGAGGACATTGTCGTTGGAAAACTCCGAGAAGCTTTCCTTCATGAGAGTAAAAAAATCTTTCAAACGGATCATAGTTCGTTGGATGAATTTTGCCTGTGATAGTCTTTCCGCGTCGTCCGGCGAAAAGGCATTTAAACCAAAATGCAGCCGCTGACCCGCAAAAAACCGTTCCAACGAGGTTAGGGGCACTATTTTCAGGGTCTAACCGCGGAATAACATGCCGGCAACGGGTTCCGGGCTAGCCTTGGCCCGTTGCCGGCATAATTTGGAGATGCTAATCGTGTCCTTGCGTTTTCACGATCTTGTTATAAATGCCCAGTAGCAGGAATGGAGCGGCCCATTGGCCTATGAACAGTGCGGTGTGCTTGTGGCCCGACAGTTTGAATGCGAGCGACACGCCCATGGAAGCAATGGAGGTCCAAAGGAACACATCCGATGGTAATTTGGCGGTTTGTTCTTCGATCGCCGTTGCAAGGCCACCTTCCTCGTGGCTTTTGTTTTTGGTTAAATCCATGATAAATTGATTGATGTGAACAGAAATTTAGGCCCCCGGTTCTAAAAAAGCGTTCCAGAACCGGTGCCTGAAATTTAGCTCATCCCATCAATGCGCATGCTCGCCTCCCGGACTACTCATTTTGGCAAGCACAAAAAAGGCACCCTTCACCACCACTCTGGCATTGGCGGGAATAGACTTCAACAGGGTGATTTCGGTATAACCCACATCGGTGGTGCCCCTGGCGACGGGGATCAGTTCGAAGGTGACGCCCGGTTCCACGCTGTCGGCATCAGCGGCGGCATGATCATGCTCGTCGTCGTGCTGAGGCGCGTCCGATGCGATAAAAACGTAGTCGCGGCCCTGGTAGCTCACGATCGCCTCGGTGGGTACGGCGGGGACCTTGGCCTTTTCAAGGCTCACGGCGGCCGTAATATTCATGCCGTCGATCAGGCCCGTTTTGTTGCCCATTACTTTCGCATGCACGGGAACCGCCTTGCTTTCGCCTTCAAACGAAGAGCCAAGCGAGAAAATCCGCGCGTCGTATTCTTTTCCAGGCGCATTAGTGAGTGTAAAATGGATGATCTGCTCGTCGCGGAGTTTAGGCAGATCTTTTTCATATACAAACAGATCGAGGTGAAGCTGGCTGTTGTCGACGATCTCGGCAATGGGAGAGGTAAGGTCCACATAGCTGCCGATTTGCACGTCAACGTCGCTCACCACGCCCGCGATCGGGCTTTTGACGGAAAGCGTGGCGATCAGTTTTCCGTCGCCGAGCTGTTCCGGGTCGATGCCCATCAGGCTGATCTGGCGGTGGAGCATATTCCGGCGCGTTTGGAGCGTTTTCAACTCCGTACTCGCCGCCTGGAAATTTTTCAATGCGCCCGCATTACCCGCCGACAATTCTTTCTGACGGTTAAATTCGAGTTCGGCCAGTTCAATACGTTCGTTAACAGCCACATATTCTTCTTGCGAGCGCATAAATTCGGGATTGGCGATGGTAGCAATGACCTGGCCCTTCCTGACATTGTCGCCCGGCTGCACGTGCAGCGTCCGGATCACCCCGCTGTACAGCGTATTCACCGTCGCGCGGTTCTGGTTGGGCACCTTCAAGGTGCCGTTCGCTTTAAGCGCCGCGGTGAGCTCCTTTTCCTCAATCGCACCAAGTTCCAGTCCGATGCTCTTGATCTGGGCCGAGGTCAGCCGGGCGGTATTTTCGCGCCCTTCGGCTGAGTTTTTGTCCGAATGCTGTTCCGTGTGCGGGGCCTCTTCGTGGCTTGCATTCTTCTCGTTTTGGCAGGCAGCCAGCGCACAAAGCAACGTCAGCATGCCTGTTATGGTTAATAGCTTTTTCATTGGGTTGGATTGATGAAATAATACAACTGGATCACGGACTGGTTGTACGCGTGCAAACTTTCGAGGTGGTTGCGCCGGATGTCGACTGCCTGCGCCAGAAACTGTGAAAGCTCCGCAAAACTGATCTCGCCCTGCCCGTAAGCGAGCGTAGCCGACCGGATGATCTCGGAAGCCTGCGCGAGCCCGGTACTTTCATAGTATGCCAGTAGCGCGCTGTTTTTCCCGACCTCCTGCCGCGCCTGCGCCTGGCCGGTCTGGTACACCTGCTCACTGTACGCAAGCTGGCTCTGTTGCAGGTCGGCATCCGCGGTGGCTGCCTTTACGCGGCTTCGGTACGAGCCAGAGCCGAGGATCGGGAACGCGGCAGTTACGGAAAAGCCCGTGAATGGGTCGCTGAGCCCGTACAGGCGCTGCGAGAAGAACCTTCCCGAGAAGTCGGGGCGGTTTTCGTTGCGGGCCACGGCTATGCCCGCGCGGGCAATGTCGACGTTCCGTTGCTGGACCTCCACAGCCGGGTGGGGATGGTGCAGGATGCTGTCGGGCAGCGGCAGTTTTTCCAATGCGCTGTCCGGCGGGAGATATCGGCCTTCTGCATTCAGCAGCTGCATCAGCAGCCGCTGCTGGATCTGCATTTCGTTCGCATTTTGGGAAATAAGCGCCCTCAGCTCGCGCGAACGGGCGGTGGATGCGATGCTGTCCAGGCCGGGCGTGTCGCCGGTGCGTACCCTGAGCGCGGTTGTCTGGTTGAGGGTTATGTAGATGCTGTCCAGGCTTCGGAGGAGGCGGCCTTTGTCCTGCAAATACCAGAGCTGGTAATATACCAATCGTACATCTCGTCTGATGTTCGTTGCGATGAGCGTGCCGCTCGCCTTTGTGGCTTCGAGCTGGTGCTTGTAGCGGCTTTTCTGCGCCTTGTAAAGCCCAGGCCAGGGAATGCTCTGTGAAATGCCGATTTTGAGGATGCCTCGGCTATCGGTGGGCCGAAGGTCCTCGTTTTCAGCGAATACGCCCGTTTTGGGAATGATCCCGGCCGCGCGGACCTGGTGTTCGTCCCGTCTGATGGCCTTCCGGTTCACTTCCAGTTCGAGGTTGGCATTGCTGGCTTCGAGAAGCTGCCCGATCTTCACCCTTACGGCGGGCGGGCTGTCCTGCGCCGAGGCCTGGCCGGATGCAGCAACCAGTAAGCCGATTATAGCCAGGGTTTTGAATGCATTTCCGTGGCGTTTTTCCAACCATAAGTACAGTAATGGAAGCACCACGAGCGTCAGAAAAGTGGCGGTGACGAGCCCGCCGATCACCACGGTGGCGAGTGGTTTCTGCACCTCGGCGCCGGCCCCGTGGGAGAGGGCCATGGGCAGAAAGCCCAGCGACGCTACCGTCGCGGTCATCAACACCGGCCGCAGCCGTATTTTAGTACCCTCCACAATGCGCGGTGTCAGTTGGTCAAACCCGCTTTTTTTCAACTGGTTGAACGTGCTGACGAGTACAATGCCATTCAGCACGGCCACTCCCGACAGCGCGATGAAACCCACGCCGGCCGAAATGCTGAACGGCATACCGCGCAGCAGCAATGCAAACACTCCTCCGATGGCGCTCATCGGAATGGCGGTGAAAATGAGCAATGCTTCCGCGAAAGAGCCAAATGTGAAATAGAGCAGCACGAGGATCAGTAGGAGGGCAATCGGCACGGCGATCAGCAGTCGGGACGTGGCTTTTTGCAGGTTTTCGAAAGTTCCTCCATAAATGTAATAGTAGCCGGTCGGCAGCAGTTTTGCCGCGGCGAGTTTGCCCTGGATTTCCTCCACCACGCTTTGCACATCGCGGCCGCGCACATTGAAACCCACCACAATGCGGCGTTTGCCATCCTCGCGGCTGATTTGCGCCGGGCCTTCGCGAAAGGCTACCGTCGCTACCTGCGAGAGCGGGATCTGCGTCCCGTTGGCCATAGCTACGAACAAGTCGCTCACATCGTCGATCGACGAGCGGTTGGCGCTATCCAGGCGGACGACCAGATCGAACTTGCGTTCATTTTCAAACACGACGCCCGCCGCTTCCCCGGCAAAAGCCGTGCGGACCGTCCGGTTAATATCGGCGATATTCATCCCATAGGCAGCGATTTTGGCACGGTCGTATTCGATGGTGATTTGCGGAAGGCCGGTTGTGCGCTCCATTTGCGGGCTGGTAGCGCCCCGTACCGACTCCACCACGCGCGCCACCCGCGGTGCAATGGCGGCGAGGGTATCGATATTCTCGCCGAACACCTTAATGGCAACGTCCTGCCGCACGCCCGTCATGAGCTCGTTGAACCGCATTTGAATAGGCTGGTTAGCTTCAAAGAATACGCCCGGAATGGTTTCGAGCTTTTCTTCCATTTTCCGGGCCAGTTCCGGATAGCTTTGGGAGGTGGCCCAGTCGCGTCGGGGTTTGAGGACAATGATCAGGTCCGTGGCTTCGGGTGGCATGGGGTCCGTCGGCACTTCCGCACTGCCCGTTTTGCCCACCACCATCGCCACTTCGGGGAAGGAGCGGATAATCCTGCTGGCCTGCATGGACGTTTCGACGCTTTGCGACAGCGATGTGCCCTGCGGAAGAATGCAGTGGAATGCAAAATCGCCTTCTTCGAGTTGCGGGATGAATTCGCCGCCCATTCTCACAAAAAGCAATACCGCCACGCCAAAAACGACCATGGTCACCGCAATAACCGCTATCCTGAACCGGATTGCCCACGCAAGCACAGGGGCGTAGAGTGCCTGCATGTGCGCCATCATTTTGTCGGAAAGCGTCTTTTTGTCGGAAACCGTCTTCGGCAGCACCAGTGCGGCCATCATCGGAATGTAGGTAAGCGACAGCAGGAGCGCGCCCAGGATGGCAAACGACACCGTCTGCGCCATCGGCCGGAACATTTTACCCTCGATACCCACTAGCGAAAGGATCGGAATATAGACGATCAGGATAATAATTTCCCCAAACGCCGCGCTGTTCCGGATGCGGGAGGCCGATTCAAACACCTCCTGGTCCATCTCGTCCTGCGTAAGCCTGCCGGTGGTTTTGCGCAGCGCCAGATGGTGGAGTACCGCTTCCACAATGATCACCGCCCCGTCGACGATCAGCCCGAAATCGATCGCGCCGAGGCTCATCAGGTTTGCCGAAACGCCGAAAGTGTGCATCATACCCAGCGCGAAAAGCATTGCAAGCGGAATGGCCGACGCCACGATCAGCCCGGCGCGGAGGTTACCCAGGAACAGTACCAGCACAAAAATGACGATCAATGCGCCTTCGATCAGGTTGGTGCGGACGGTGGATATGGCTCTGTTTACCAGGTCGGTACGGTCCAGAAAGGCTTCTATTTCCACGTCGGCAGGCAGCGATTTCCGGATGGTTTCCATTTTCTCTTTCACCCGCGCCACCACGGCCGCGCTGTTGGAGCCTTTGAGCATCATCACAATGCCGCCTACCACTTCCTTTTCGCCATTGTACGTCACCGAGCCATACCGAACGGCATGGCCTAAACGCACCTCGGCCACATCGCGGATCAGCACCGGAATGCCGTTCACATTCTTCACCACGATGGCGCGGATATCGTCCAGCGACGACACGAGCCCGATGCCGCGGATGAAGTAAGCATTCGGCATTTTATCAATGTAAGCGCCGCCGGTATTCTCGTTGTTTTGGGCCAGCGCTTCAAAAATGTCGGCGATGGTGACGTTCATCCCTTTCAGTTTCTGCGGATTTACCGCCACCTCGTATTGTTTGAGCAGTCCGCCGAAACTGTTAACCTCGGCCACACCCCGCGTACCGTAGAGCTGCCGGGCCACGATCCAGTCCTGCATGGTGCGCAGTTCCATGGCCGAATACTTGTTTTCGGCGCCTTTTTTAGGGTGGATCACATATTGAAATATTTCCCCCAAACCCGTGCTCACCGGCGCCAGCTCGGGCGTCCCGATTCCTTTGGGAATGTTCTGCTCCGCTTCTTTGAGCCGCTCGGTAATGAGCTGGCGGGCGAAGTAAATGTCCGTATCGTCCTCAAAAACGACGGTGATTACCGACAGGCCAAACCGGGAGATCGACCGCATTTCCACCAGATCCGGCAGGTTGGCCAGGCTTTGCTCGATGGGATAGGTGACCAGCTGCTCGGTTTCCTGAGCGGCCAGCGTGGGCGTGAGCGTGATAACCTGTACTTGGTTATTGGTAATGTCGGGCACGGCGTCGACAGGCAGGTTCGACGCGCTCCATAGCCCCCACACAATAAGCGTGAGCGTAAAAATGCCCACAACCAGCTTATTGCGGATCGAAAAAAGAATGATTCTATCCAGCATTTGAATGTAACATGAAAAGTGTGCACAAATAGCCCGCTACCGGCTGCTAGGCAAACGGCAAAAAGGACCAGACTGAAAAACAAAACAGGTTACACGTGCCGCGGAGGCTGCCAGATCAAATGCGCGTTGGTCTGGGCGGAGGAGGCTTTATACAAAAACGACTCGCGGGAAGGCGCAGGCATTGGAGAAGGAACTGTAAAACCGGAGATCTTCGGCGGCATATTTACGGTGGCGCAGCAGGCGCAAATGCAGAAAGGCGAGCAATAATCGCCCGGCTCATCCTCATGGCCCGCATCATCATGCCCGGCTTGCGTGCTGATCTGACCGGCCATCCGGACAGGCGCATCCTGGCAGGGAAAGCACGAAAGCAGCCCGATGTAAAATGCCAGTATGATCAGCGAAAATCTCATGCGGCAAAGTTACGGGGCGAAGTCGTGCAACAGGTAGGCAAAAACAAAATTGGCGGCGGTCGTGGTAGAATAAAATGCAGCCTGCCTTTATGGTATTCACAGTTACACCGATTATCCTGAGCACTTTGGCGCTCTTTTCCTATGTCGTACCGGTCCGCATTGAACGAAGAAAAAGAGCTGCTCCGGCAGGTGGCCGCGGGCGATGAGAGGGCGTTCAGCCGGCTGTTCGACCATTACCACCAGTGGCTTGGGATGCACATTTACCGCATTACGCGTTCCGAACAGATTGCCGAAGAGCTCGTTCACGACGTTTTTCTGAAAATATGGCTGAACCGCGAACTGCTTTCCGGCATTGAAAACTTCTCGGTCTACCTTTTCGTCATTTCCAAAAACGCCGCACTGAACGCATTGAAGAAAATCGCCGTCGAACGTTCCCGTTTCACCGATCTGGACGAGGCCGGCGACATCATGCCCGAGCAGCCCGACGACTACCGGTACGCGCTCATCGACGAGGCGATCGACCGGCTGCCTCCCCAGCAGCGGCAGGTGTACATGCTTAGCCGGCACCAGCGGCTATCATACAGCGAGATCGCATTGCGCATGGGGCTGTCGCGGGAGACGGTCAAAAAATACCTTCAGATCGCCACGGCGTCCATTGTTACCCACATCGGGAAAAGTGTGAGAATAAGCCCATTGCTGGTGATTAAAATTTTTTTGTAAATTTTTCGTAACCCGATAGCCCCTTTTATCCCGGTGCCATTGTCCTCTCATTGAACCAGTTTTTTCAGGTCAATGAACGAAGATAAGGACGTCCGGGTCCGTGCGCTTTTCAGTCGCTATTACTCGGGAGAGGCCACGCCCGCCGAGGAAGAGGAACTGATGCGCTACATCCGCTCCGGCGCACACGACGACATCATCGGGGACGCGATGAAACAGCATTGGCTCGAACCGGGCAGCGAAAGCAACCTTTTCGACGCGTCGCAAAGCCGTGAAATGCTCAGCTCGATCCTCACCACTTCCCGGCACCGCAAGCCGTGGGGTGCTATGCGGCGCCTATGGGTGCGGTATGCCGCGGTGGCTGCCGTGCTGGTGGTCGTGGCGGGGCTGTGGAAACAGCGGAAAAGCGCGCAGGAACAGCCCGCGCCCATTGCCGGGCAAACCAGCCCGCAGGATGTGCTCCCCGGCGGCGATAAGGCATTGCTTACCCTGGACGACGGCGCGGGTATCGAGCTCGACAAGGTCCGAAGCGGCCTGGTAGCCCGCCAGGGCGGCACCGAAATCACCAAAAAAGCCGACGGGCTGCTGGTTTATCACAACCGGTCGGCCGGCAAGGCGGGCATGAACAAGGTATCGACACCCCGCGGCGGCCAGTACAAGGTGCAGCTGCCCGACGGCAGCAAGGTCTGGCTCAATGCTTCGTCGTCTATCCGGTTCCCGTCGGTGTTTCCCGCAACGGAACGTCCCGTGGAGATCACCGGCGAGGCCTACTTCGAAGTGACGAAAGACGCGGCGAGGCCGTTTACCGTGCTTTTCAATGGCTCTACGGTGCAGGTGCTGGGTACGAGCTTCAATATCATGGCCTATCCCGAGGAGGGCACATCCCGCACGACGCTCGTAGAAGGTTCGGTGTCGGTCAGGAACCGGTCGGGGCAGGCGCGGCTGCAACCGGGCCAGCAGGCGGCCGTCACCCCGGGCGGACGCATTCAAACCGCATTCAAACCGGTGGAAGAGGCTGTGGCGTGGAAGGATGGTTTGTTTTATTTCAAAAATGCGGGCGTCAGGGATGTCATGCGGCAGCTTGCACGCTGGTACGATGTGGATGTGACTTACCAGGGCGATGTGCCCGTGAGGCGCTTCACGGGGCAGGTTTCAAGAAATGTGAACCTGTCGGAGATCGTCGGGATGCTGCGCTATGCAGGCGTCAATTGCAGTTTGAAAGACCATACGATCGTGGTCGCACAGTAGTTTTCGTATATAATAAACCGTTTAAATAAACCCTTTTCGCCATGTTCCGGACACCCTGCCTTCCACCCTGAAACCGGCGCCATTAAACAAAAGGGAAAATGCGCTAACATTTTCCCCGACGTCCAGGCGCAACCGAGCTTCTCTGAAAAAGTCTTTTTGCATTCCTAAACTTTAACAAAGTTATGAAAATAAACCTTTTGACCCGCCTTCCGGTGGGCAGGCAGGCGCATTATGCCGGCCGGATACTGAGAACTATGACCAGGATTCTACTTTTGCTCACCATCACGCTTTCCCACGTTACGGCCGACGGGTTCAGCCAAAAGTTCTCCTTTCATGCCAAAAATGCCCCGCTGAAAGTCGTCATGCGGAACATCGAAAAGCAGACTGGCTACCTGTTCCTTTACGACGAGCTCGACCTTCCCCAGGCAAATAATGTGTCGGTACGCTTCAAAAACGCGTCTATCGACGACATTCTCGCCACCGTTTTCAAAGACATGCCGCTGTCGTACCGCATTTTCCAGCGGAACGTTGTTTTGAAAAAAGTAGTGAAAACACCCCTTCATGAAACCGGACTGCCCGCCCGCATTCCGGGCGCGGAACCGGGCATTCAGCTTACCCAGCGGACGATCGAACCCTTACCGGCGCGGCTCGACCGCACGCTACAGGGGAAGGTTACCGACGAAAACGGCAGCCCGTTCCCCGGCGTGAGCATTGTCATCAAAAACTCGCAGACAGGCACGGCCACCGACGCAGCCGGGGAGTTCCGCCTCAGCATTCCCGACGGGGAGCCGGAACCGGTGATCGTGGTGAGTTTTGTAGGATATAAAAACCAGGAGATCGCGGTCGGTAATAGGCTGGAAGTGAATATTGCTATGGCAGTGGACACCAAGGCATTGAACGACGTGGTGGTGATCGGCTACGGCACGCAGAAGCAGAGCAGCATTACCGGCTCGGTGGCGTCGCTGCCGATGAAGAATGTGGCCAATCAGCCGCTTACCAGCCTCGACCAGGCCCTGGGCGGGCAAATTGCAGGTGTGAACGTGGCGCAAACCAAAGGTGCCCCGGGCGGGGGCGTGTCCGTACGGGTACGCGGCACGGGGTCCATCGGGGCGGGTAACGAGCCATTGTATGTGATCGACGGCTTTCCCGTGTCGGATGGTTTTAACAGTAATTTAAATCCACTGGCGTCCATCAATCCCAACGACATCGAATCCATTGAAATACTGAAAGATGCCTCGGCGGCGGCCATTTACGGCTCCCGCGGCAGTAACGGCGTGGTGCTGGTGACGACGAAGCGCGGCAAGTCGGGGAAATCGGTTGTGCAGCTGGATACCTATTATGGATTTCAGCAGGTGGCCAACAAAATCGACATGCTCAATGCCCGCGAGTATGCCGAGTTCAACACCGAAGCCCGCAATAATGCGTGGGTGGACCGCGGCGGAAAGGCAACCGATCCCAACAGCGTGCGCCCGGCGGCGCTGCAAATCCCGGAGATGTTTGCCAACCCGGAAACACTCGGCAAAGGCACCGACTGGCAGGATGAGGTTTTCCGCACGGCGCCGATCCAGAACTATCAGTTGTCGCTGTCGGGCGGGAATGATAAAACGACATTCTTCACTTCGGGGGCTTATTTCAAACAGGACGGCATTGTGATGAACACGGGCTTCGAGCGGTATTCGGCGCGGGTGAACCTCGACCATAAGGCATCGCGCCATGTAACCGTGGGCATGAACCTCTCGCCCTCGTTCGCTTCGAGCCGGCTGCTGCCCGTGGAAGACCAGGTTTTTTCGGGCGGTATATTGGGTTCCGCATTGTCGCTGCCGCCTACCGTGCCGGTTTACAATCCCGACGGATCGTTCACGACATTGCTCGGGCCATCACCGTATAACATCGGGGTGATCGACAACCCCGTAGCCATCGCCAGCAAAATCAAGAACAAGCGGACCGTTTTCAGAACCCTTGGAAATGTGTACGCCGAAGCCACCATTATCAACGGCCTCAAATTCAGGACCTCTTTCGGGATCGATTACTCCGACTCCCGCGACAATGCCTATTATCCGTCCGATTTGGGCTGGAATGGAGTGCCGGCGCCGGTACAGGCCAGGGCGTCAGCTTCAACGGGCCGCGACTTGAACTGGCTCAATGAGAACATTTTGACCTACAAAAAGACATTCGGCGAAAAGCACGAGCTCGACCTGCTTGCCGGATTTACCGCTCAAAAAGCCAGGTACGAAGCGGCTTCGCTGAATGCCACCAACTTCCCGACCGACCTCGTGCCGACGCTGAATGCAGGCCAGGTTACCAGCGGCGGCACCGCCGTTTCGGAATGGTCGCTGCTTTCGATGCTGGCGCGGGCCAACTACACCTATGCAGGTAAATACCTGTTTTCGGCTACCATGCGCCGCGACGGGTCGTCACGCTTCGGCGCGCGCAACAAATGGGGCACGTTCCCGTCGGCTTCGGTGGGCTGGTACATTTCGGAAGAGCATTTCATGAAATCGCAGCACGTGGTGAGCGATCTGAAACTGCGGGCGAGCTACGGGCTGGCGGGTAACAATACCATCGGTAACTACAACCACATCGGGCTCCTCAGCAACCGCCGTTACAGCTTCGGCGAGGGCGCGGGGGCGCTGGCTTACGGGCTCTACCCGGGATCGATCAGCAATGAGCAGCTGGGCTGGGAAATGATGCACCAGTTCGATATCGGCGTCGATTTCTCGTTGCTGCGCAGCCGGCTGAGCTTTACCATTGATTTTTACAACAAAAACACCACCGACCTGCTCCTGAACGTGCCCGTACCGGCGTCTACCGGCTATGAAACCGCCTTGCAGAACATCGGAAAGCTCAATAACCGGGGCTGGGAGTTCAGTGTCAATTCGCGGAATTTCACCGGCGCATTCAAATGGTCGACGGCGTTCAATATTTCCTTTAACCGCAATAAAGTAATGAAGCTGGGGCCGTCCGGCAACCCGATTATCTCCAAAAGCCCGTCTTTCAGTCCCAACACCCACATTACCAGGATCGGCTCGCCCATCGGGAGTTTCTGGGGTTATGAGGCGATCGGCGTTTACCAGTCGCAGGAAGATGTGGATAGCAGCCCGAGGGTAGGAGGTAACACCGGATCGCGGCCGGGCGACCTGAAATTCAGGGATATAGACGGCGATGGCGCCATTACGCCCAGCGACGTCACGATCATCGGCGACAATGCGCCCGATTTCTTTTACGGCATCACCAACAATTTCTCCTATGGCCCGTTCAGCCTCAGCATTCTCGGCGACGGCGTGCAGGGTATCCAGCTGCTGAACGGCTCGCGTCGGAATATCGGACTGGTGAATGGCAGTTACAGCCGCAAGGACGTCCTTGGCCGCTGGCAGTCGCCCGAGCAGCCGGGTGATGGCCGCACGCCGCGTGCCAATGTGGCGCCTACCGGCGGCAACGTGAGCTACGTGTCGAGCCTGCTCGTGGAAAACGCATCTTTTTTCAGGATCAGGAACATCAACCTGCGGTATAGCCTGCCCGAAAAACTGGCGAAGGCGGTTTGTCTTCAGAATGCAAGCGTGAGCCTGTCGGTACAGAATGCGTTCACATTCACGAAGTACCGGGGCTACAACCCCGAGCAAAGCCTGAACGGCAGCAGCTCGCTCACGCCCGGCGTCGATTTCAACGGCTATCCGCTGGCGCGCACATTCACCCTTGGTCTGAACCTGACATTATAAACCCAACCCGAACCATGAAACTCAATACCATCATACTTGGCTCAATGTGCGTGCTCACCACGGGCTGCTCGGGCTTTCTCGACCTGGCGCCGATAGACGCCGCTAACGTGAAAAACTTCTACCGCAATGCGTCCGATATGCAGGCGGCGGTGACCGCGGCTTATGGCATGCTCGCCAACTTCGGCCAATACGGCTACGCCTATTATAATATCGCCGAGGCACGGTCCGACAACACCACGAACTGGGAAGGCGGCGGCAACCTGCCCGATGCCGAGCTCGACCAGTTCAAAATGGCGTCCACGAACGAGATCATCCGCGTGATGTGGGTGGATACCTACCGGGGAATACTCGCCGCCAACACCGTGCTCGACCATATCGGCGGCGCTCAAATGGACGACGCCCTGCGCCAGCGCTTTATCGGCGAGGCCCGTTTTCTGCGTGCTTTGCAGTACTTTAATCTTGTGCGGACGTTCGGCGACGTGCCGCTGGTTTTGTCGGAAACCAAAACCGTGGACGAAGGCTACTCGCACGCTCGGGTGCCGAAAGCGGAAGTATATGCGCAGATCGTCGCCGATTTGACCGACGCAGAGCAGAAACTGCCAGTTTCTTACACCGGCAGCGACATAGGACGCGCCACGCGCGACGCCGCAAAAGCATTGCTTGGAAAAGTATACCTCACCACCGGCGATTTTGCCAAAGCGAAAGACAAACTGAAAGAGGTGATCGACGGGGGGCATTACAAGCTGCTCGACGACTATGCGGCATTATGGCCGGTCGCTAATGCAAACAATGCAGAATCCCTGTTTGAGGTGCAGTTCAAAAAAGGCGGTACGGGCACGGGCAGCAGCTTTTACAGCAACTTTGCTCCGCGTAACTCGGGATCATCCGTGGTTAAAGTCGGCTTTGCCGGCGGGCGGAACCTCCCCACCACCGACCTCATTGCCGCTTACGAGCCGGGCGATTACCGCAAAGGCGTTTCACTTGCGCTGGGCTATACCGATAATGTCACCGGCAAATTCGTGGCGGATCCGTATTCGCTTAAATTTCAGGATGATGCATTCACGGATGGTGATGCCGATAACAACTGGCCGGTGCTGCGGTATGCCGATGTGTTGCTGATGTATGCAGAGGCAGTGAACGAAGTGAGCGGCCCGGTGACGGAAGCCTACGACGCCATCAATGCCGTACGCAAGCGGGCGAAGCTGGCTGCCCTGCCGGCGGGCCTGTCCAAAGCGGCATTCAAGCTGGCGATTGAGCATGAGCGGCAGGTGGAACTGGCATTTGAAGGCCACCGCTGGTTTGACCTCGTGCGTACCGGACGGGAAGTAGCCGTGATGAATGCGCATTTCAAAGCGCCTGTCGTGCAGGAGTTTAACGCCGTATATCCCATTCCACAAACGCAGATCGACATCAATCCGGAAGGTATCCGACAAAACCCGGGCTATAATTTCTGACGTATTCCTGGCCCGGCCAGCACTTGCTGCCGGGCATTATCCTTAACCTTTTTGATATGAAAATAAATGCTTTTTTACACGTAATGCTGGCCGGGTGCCTCACAGCCACTGTGAGCGCGGTGGCCGCAGAAGCCAGCGACAAGCGGTCTGCCGTAGCGGACAGTATTGTTCAACCCAAAATATTCATCAACACCGGGTTTGAAAACGCATCGCCGATGAACTGGGAAATCGATTCGGCTGGGCGGGTGATCGGCAGCATGGTTTATGACCACGAGCGGTTTTCGAAGAACAGGGCCGTCAACCATTTCCATTTCAGGATCGAAGCGCCCGTGGGCACGGACGTGACCGTGATCCTCGAAAATTTTGACAATATCTGGAACAACCGCCATGCGAGCGATCTTTCGGACCGGTCGCGCTATGTGGTTTCGTTTGATAACAAAAAGTGGGAAAGCCGTTCGGTCAAAGCGCTGCCGGGCCGCCGGATGCAATTTTCCCTCAAAATGGAAGCTCCGCATGCCTACATTGCCAGCGTGGAGCCTTACCGGATCAGCGATCTGGACAAAATGCTGGCCAAAATCGGCCGGAGCAAGCTGGCCGGCATCACCACAATCGGCAAAACTGCCGAGGGGCGGCCGTTGGAAATCATCCGGATCGGGAACGAAAATGCGCCGAAAAGGCTCTTCCTGCGTGCCCGCGCCCACGCATTCGAGGCGGGAGGCAACTGGACGGTCGAAGGGCTGGTTGAAAAACTGCTCAGCAATGATGAAGATTCGAAGCGGTATCTGAAGCGCTACTGTGTGTACATCCTTCCGATGGCCAACAAGGATGGTGTAGCGCGCGGAAAAACGCGGTTTAATGCCAATGGGTATGATTTGAACCGTAAATGGGACAAGCCGGCGGACTCGCTTGTGGCGCCGGAAAACTATGCGCTCGAACAATGGCTGCACAAAATGGTGAAGGCCAAAAAGCGCCCCGACCTCGCCCTGGACATTCATAACGACGCGGGCGGAAACCTGCACGTAAGCAGGCCGGACGGGGATATCAGCGACTACCTGGCCCATATGGAAAAGCTCGACAAGCTTTTGCGCCAATACACCTGGTTCACCGAAGGCTCCACCAAACCCAGTTTCCGCAACCCCGGCACATTAGGGGAGGGCATTATCGAACGGTTTGGCGTGTACGCGGCCGTGTATGAGCTCAATTACGAATGGATAGCCGGCCTGAAAAAGGCCCCGCTGGCATCGGATTGGCTCTCGCTCGGGAACAAATTGCCCGAAGTGTTTTACCATTATTTTGAGTAATCAAAAAACAGCACGTGCCTGCCGGAGCTCCTCCACAGGCACGTGCTGCTTCTAATCCGCAATGCTGGATGACGCGGTGATCTTCGTGTCGGCATATTGCCACGACTTATCGAATGCCGCCTTCACCGTGCGTGCCTCCACGGCATTTTTCTGCTGTTCCAGCGATTGGTAAAGGCCTATCAGTGCCCAGCCGTTTTTCTTCCAATTGAGCAGGTCCTTCCGGTACACGTCCTCGGCTTCGGCAGGTTTACCGGCTTTTAGCAAAACAGCACCGAGGTGGTGCCTAACGGAGAAAAACCAGTCGGGCGGTTCATTATAGTTCAGTTTATCTTCCATCACAACCGCTTCGCCAAGCAACGACGCCGATTTTTCGAGCTGGTTTTGTCGCGCTGCAATGCCCGCCGAAAGCACTTTCGCGGCGATTTGTGCGAGATCGGCGGTGGTATTAATATTCCAAACGGTCAGGTTTTGCAAGCTGGTGTCGGCAGCCAGTTTACCCAGCTTACTCATTTCCTGCTGCGCCCCGGACACGTCGTGCTTGCCCAGAAACGCCATTCCCCGTGCATAATGCCAGATCGCGCGCGGGTACACGAGATCGTCGGAGGGCCGTGGCTGCGAAAGGATTTCATCCCACATCGAGAACTTCACGGCCACATAGCAGGGAATGGTGTAGTAATGCTGTAATGTACCCCAGCCCGGCAGCCGCATTACCTCTTTGGCGGTGTGCTGCTGCACCTCCCGCGCCGCATTCCATGCCAGGGCGGCGTTGCCTTCGAGTGTGGCCGTGGCTGCCAGGAAGTGGTAATTGTGGGGGAAATAGGCGAGGGGATAGGCACCCTGGGCGTGGCAGGCCGTTACATAAGTGCTGTCGGCCTGCGCTGCGCGTATGTTGGACAGAGAGCCGAGGTGGTAGTCGCCGGTGTTGATGTAAATGTGTGAAGGCATATGCAAAAGATGCCCCGCGCCAGGCACGAGGGAATCGAGCAGCGCTGCGGATGTCATGGCTTTTTCGGGTGTGCCCGATGCTTCCAGGGCATGGATATACAGGTGGTGCGCGCCGGGGTGTTTCGGGTTTTTGCGCAGCAGGCTTTCCAAAACGGCCATGATCTCCGGTGTCCACGCCTTGGGTGCTTTGGTCTGTTTCTCATAAAGGTCCCATGGGTGCAGGTTCATCACGGCTTCGGCATACAGAGCCCCAATGTCCGGGTCGGAGGGATGCTGCGTGTACACTTTCTTCATCGCTGCGGCATAGGCAATGTCCAGGGGACGCCTGTCGGCAGGTGGTTTTTCGGCATACCGTACGGCCAGCGCGGCGATGAGTGCCTGCTCTTTCGGACTGGTGTTGACAGCGAACTGCCGGGCCTTTTGGCCCGCTTCCCAGGCGCGCTGGAAGTTGTCTTCCTCCATGCCGGCATTGTAGTTCGGGCCGAGCACATAAGCGAAGCCCCAATGCGCCATGGCACAGGCAGAATCCAGTCGGATTGCTTCATAAAACGACCGGGCCGCCTCCGCATGGTTAAACCCGTAGGCCAGCATCAATCCCTGGTTGAAATAGGCCTGCGCTTCCGGATTAGCGGTGGTGATTTTGAAATCGATGCCTTTCAGCCCATTCAGCAGCGGCGCTTTTTTGGATGATTTGTACCATTCGGCGTCGGTGGTTTTGGGATTGTAGCAAACGGTAATCGGCGCGGCATTGCCGGCCGATTGCTTTTCCTGCTCTTCCTGTTTTTTACCGCAGGAAAAACTAATGAACAAAATGAGTGCAAGGTAACATTGGCCGGGCTTCATAATGGTCGAAGGTTGAGTGACAGATCATACGGAAGTGATTGTGGGACCGCCTGTTACGGCATTTATAAAGATAAGATTATATACTATTGGAACTGAGATGGCTATACGTTTGTTAGTTTCCGGTCGGTGATACCTTGCATTCCCTCATTTTCGTATGATCTTCCTCGAAACAGTGTAACCATTACCCGTAGTTACCCTAATCACATAAAGTCCGGCGGGAAGGTGTTTCGAGTCAATGTACCGTTCGTTTTTGAACCGCTGGCTAATCGTTCCATTCGCATGGATCACTTCAACGTCCCAGTTTTGGGAAACACCGTCGACATGGATGCGTTGCTCCGCCGGATTGGGGCTGATCGTGATCCCATGCGTGTCGGGCATTCGCACGTGCACGATCCGTGAATAGGCGTAGCGGCCGGCCGTACCGTCCCCGGCCTGGTCCACCTGTTTTAACCGATAATACACAAGGCTGGCAGGCGGCTCCGGCGTATCCGTAAACCGATATTCCG
Organism: Dyadobacter fermentans DSM 18053; assembly: GCF_000023125.1. NCBI lineage: Bacteria > Pseudomonadati > Bacteroidota > Cytophagia > Cytophagales > Spirosomataceae > Dyadobacter > Dyadobacter fermentans. The sequence goes on along the minus strand of NC_013037.1, from coordinate 1,897,330 downwards.
AAACGCCCGAAGCCAGCCGGAATGGTGCAGAAACCTGGCCGATCTTTCGGAACGTTTTCGCATCCCGGGCCGATTCGATCTCGAAATGATCGTGCATGACCTCCAACGACGTGGCCCAGCTCAGCAGCACCTGATTTTCTTCCCAAATACTTGCCCCGAATGCCACGAGCGTAACCGGCAAACCCGGGCCGACGGTCACGAGGCCCGCTACCCGCACATCGCTGGGGCAGTCGGCGCGGAGGCAGGATGCATAGTAGGTTTTGGATTCTTCCAGAACGGGCGTGGTGTAGCTGCTGCCCGAGCCCAGGTGATTGCCGCCGGAAGTGGCATCGTACCATTGGATCTGTCCGTTGCAGCCGGTGGCGGTAAGCGTGGCCGCGGTGCCGGTCGGGATGCTTTGCGCGATCACGGCGGGGTCCAGCCCTTTGCTGTTGATCAGCCCCGACCGCAGCGTTTCGATCGCGCCGCGCATGCGGACGCGCTGGTCGTACGTGAACTGCGTCTGGCAGCTGAAATTGTTGTAACCCATGTAATTTTTCAGGACGTTGCCATACGGCGCGTTGTTGTTGCACGGGTTGAGCGGGTTGGGATTGCCGGGGCAAAGGTAGTTGGAGCTTTGGTTAACGGGCTCCGTATCGCAGACATTGTCGCCCTGCGCGGCGCAATTATCATTGAGCGGGCATTCAACCGTCCCAAGGTCCCCCTCGCCGATGCCCCGCGAAAACGTGTGACCAAGAAACATCCCGTGCCCGAATTCGTGCGCGAGGAGTTTGGTAGTAAAATAGGGTGCAATGATCAGCACGCCGTCCGTGGGCGAAGCGCTCCCGGTGGGGTAACCGGCCATTCCGGCAGCCTGGTCCATGTAATTGACCACCCACACGTTGTAATATTCGAGATTATTCCAATAACTCATCGGATACACCTGATCATAGGGAAGTCCCGCGCCGCCAGGGCCAGTGACCCCGTACGACGTGTAGGCTGCATTGTTGGTATAAATCCTGTTGATCCCCGTGGTAGGCGTGCATCGCGGCGAGCGAACGGCCAGCCTGAACTGAATGCGTGTATCCGTCCCATCTGATTCGGCAAGCTGGTTCCTGAACGCCTTGTTGAGTTCGGCGATACCTTCATGCACCTGGGCGTCGGTAAGGAGCGAACTCCCGATCGGTTCCAGGATATGCACCACTACCGGAATGGTGTACACCGGTTCTACGGCATCGGCCCGGCTCGTGTGGTGGGCGGCGATCCAGGCATTGAGCCTTTGTTGTGCGTCGTCAAAAATCTGCTTTTGGGATTTCGAAATAGCCAGTTTCTGATGATGTTGCGTAGAAGAGCAGAGGGGGCTGGCTGCGGGCTGCGCGTATAAAACTGCGACCGGAAGCCATAATGCTGCAACGATTACAAAGCAGCAAACCCCGAAGGGAGAAAGCCTGGTAACGTTTTTCATGGTGATGGATGCTAGGGTTCACTGAGCAACTAACGGTACAATAAATTTAATTGTATTTCGCTGGAAAACCATTGCGAAATACAATTAAATAATTGATAGTCATTAAGTTGACTTTTGGTTAATTGGAGTGGTAGCGGCGCTCCATTGTACTTTCAGCGCAGTAGGGCATGTTTATTTTTGCTTGCTGTATGCAGGCTAAGAAATTGTTCGGTTTAATTACTTTTTTACAAATTTGAAAGTACTGATCTCTACATCTTTTCCTTCGAATGTGGCAGTATAAATCCCCGTACCTAGCTTTTCAACTGGAATTCCTTCATGGGTATATTGGGTCGTTAATACAACTTTCCCGGCAGCATCATAAATTTTTACAATAGCTTTATTCTGATTTTCACCGCCTGTAATAACAAGCCGATCTTCGACAGGATTAGGATAAATAATGCCAATGGGTTGGTTAACATATGTGGCTTGTACAGAAGAATAGGCGTACGTCCTGTCCAAGTCGACCATTTTCAGCCGGTAGTAATTATTGCCTGGACGCGGAGATTTGTCAACATATTTGTAGATCAATATATTTTTACTATCCTGCTGCGCAGCTACGGTGCCTAATGTTTTCCAGTTTATTCCATTTGCACTCCGCTGGATATCAAAATGGCTGCTATTAGTTTCAGATGTCGTCACCCATGTAAGCACAGCTGTTTTTCCTTCTGTCATTGTTTCGAAACTTGCCAGGTCTACTGGTAGATTTTGCTCGCAATTCGCAAGGATCTCAGCATTGGTGTTGCAGCCTGCGCCATTATCATTTACTGTCGATTCGGGAAATTTGCCGGGTATAATTTCAACTCCTTTGCAAACGATTTCTGATAGACAATCGCTAAGTAGTGGGTTTTGATAAATATCTACCCTGCCGCTGACAGCAGGTAACGAGGATAAAGAACTTATATTGGTTAATAGGGAATTATAGCCTAATACCACAAAATTTTCAATCTGTTCCAGATTTTGTGGGATGGTCAAGGTTGTCCAGTTCGATCCTATAACTACAAGGTAACCGGCTGTTTGGAGGTATTCAAGGTCTTCGAGGCTTCCTGACAGTAGATTGGGGCCACTAATTTGGATTCCACCGGCAGCAGTTATGTTCGCCAATCCTTCCAAATTGGCAAGATTAGGTGCGGTGAAAATCCCGATTTCTTTTATCTTAGTAAGATTTATAAACCCATCAACATTTGTAATGTCGTTGCCTGAAATATATAGGTTGAAGTTCGAGGCATCTGTACACAAGGGATAGTTTATTGCAAAGTTGTCGATTTGCTGTTGCGTGGTAAACTGAATTTCGGTGGTAGGACACTGAGCAAAGGCCAATTTGGAAAATAAAACAAGGGAAAGAATGAGGTATAGATTTTTCATGCGGTTATTGGGTTAGTCGACTTCAGTAAACAATGACATATTTACAATTAACTCAAATTAATTGCAAAATCCGTAGAAAAAACTGGAACCATCAGCGCCGGGAAACGATCGAAATTCAGTGGATCTCAAATCAATTAGATATTTGTTTGATAAATGCGTTATTAAAAGATAGACGTTGAAAATAAGATACGCTTAATATGAATCTTAAAGTACAAAATGGTAAGACAGCTGTGGACGCCCGGCCCGAGACTAGTTGCGCCTGAAACTCTTTGAACTAATACCGGTGCTCAATCCTGGAAATGACTTTTTGTGTTTTCAGTAGCCAGGTTTCCTTTATATCTTCGCCCGCGTCGTCGGGATATGTTCAAACCCCCAAACGCCTGTTATGTTAGTTTTAAGCCAATTTTTATTTCTTACTATATCTGAACAATCATCATGACCCATTCCCGTCGGAAATTCATAGCAAGTTCCGTTACATTGGCCGCTGGTGCTACCGCTTCCGTGGCGTCGCCGCTTGCTCCTGAGAAAAGCAAGTACCCGCTCGTTCACCATGTTTTTTTCTGGTTGAAAAACCCTGGTTCCAAGGCTGATCGCGACAGGATTATCGAAGGCCTGAAAACGCTGCGGAAGATCGAGGCCATCAAGGATCTGCGAATCGGCGTAGTGGCCAGCACGGAAAAACGGGACGTCGTGGACAACAGCTGGGCGGTGTCCGAGCTCATGTTTTTTGAAGACCTTGCAGGCCAGGCCAGTTACCAGGATCACCCGATCCACCAGCAGTTTATCAAGGATTGCAGCCATCTGTGGGACAAAGTGATCGTATATGACGCGATAGATGTTTAGAAAAACGGCAACGGGCCGCTGGAAACAGCGGCCAGCCATAAAACGCTCCATCTTCCTGTTAATGCTGATTGCATTTTTTCTCTCGTGCCGGGAAAAGGCAATCGATCCATCCAGGCTTGTGAGGCCTGTTGCCCTGAAAATTTCTGTCGCCAATGACGCGTACCAGCTCTCGTGGCAGGAGATTCGATTCCGCTGACCCCACCGATGCCGATCCGCGAGTTGAACAACATCCGGCCAGGCGATATCGACTGGTCGCCGGACGGCCGTTTCATTGCCGTTTCACGGGCCCGGGCAGAGCCGGAAAGCAAGCAATGGCGAGCCGTCATTTCCTTATATTCCGCCGACGGGACCGGCGAAGCGAAATTTTTCGAAACGCAGCCCAGCTGGGTGGACACCTCGCCCTCATTCTCGCCGGACGGAAAGCAGCTCGCATTCCTGAGCACGCGAACCAGCCCCTCGGGCGGCCCTTACAGCCTCTGGGTCCGCGACCTCACAACCGGCCAGCCGCGGCAGATCCTCCTGCTACCGGGCCTCCTTCCTTCCGACGACTTTGCGCCGCGCTGGCAGGGAAATGAAAGGCTGCTGTTTAAAGGCACGCTGCAAGGAAAGCAGGGGTATTTTACGGTGTTTTTGTGAACGAGGCGAAGCGGGTTAAGGGACAACCGGCAAATGTGTAGTCACTAAATTTTATTATACTTGCTGACCTTTCCGGAAAACGGAGCCCAGGGCCATATTTTACAAGCATGTTTTTACAAAAAATCAAATCCAGAGAATCGGGCGTGGTGCTTTATGGCATTACGCCGCCCAAAGCTGATACCACCGCCGATCGCGTTGCCGAGATCGCCCATAAGACGATCGAGCGATTGTCGTCCCTGGATATTGATGCGCTGGTGGTTTATGATGTGCAGGATGAATCGGCGCGGACGAAGGAGGAGAGGCCTTTTCCGTTCCTGAATGCCCTCGATCCCCTGGTTTTTGCTTCCGAATTTCTGGGCGCGCTGAACGTCCCGAAGATCATATACCGCCCCGCAGGCAAGTTTTCGCCCGATGAACTGTCGGATTGGCTCGAACAGCTGCATGATCAGAGTTTTTATCCGGTGTTTGTAGGCGTGCCGGCCCCGGATTTTCCGGTGAAAACCAGCCTGCCGGAGGCTTATCAGATCTGGCGGAAACACGAGGCGACGTCGGCCATCGGCGCGGTGACCATTCCCGAGCGCCATAAGGTGCTGCAAGACGAAGACGTAAGGATACTCGACAAGATGGAATGCGGCGTATCGTATTTTATTTCCCAATGCGTTTTCGACCTCGAATATGCCCGGCAGGTGATCGAAGACCTCGCGCAGCGTTGCGAGCGCCAGCAGGTTTCGCCCCCGACCATCATTTTTACCCTTACGGCCTGCGGATCGGAAAAAACGCTCCAATTCATGGAATGGCTCGGCATTCACGTGCCCGATGCGTTGAAAGACGATTTTAGAAAATCCGAAGATATTCTCGATAAATCCGTGAATGTGTGCCTCGATATTGCCTCGGCGCTGACTTCACTCTGCATCGAACGCGCGATTCCTTTTGGCTTCAACATCGAGAGCGTGGCCATCCGCAAGGCAGAAATCGAGGCATCGGTGTATATGGCCCGGCAAATCAGCGAAATGCTGAAAGAGAAAGGGGTGAGAAAACCTTCGGCGCCGGAACTCGTCCGTGACCAGCAATAGCCGCAATGCCTGGCCGCCAGGCCGTGGGGATGGTAAATTCGGTGCAAAAGAGGTACCTTCACAAGAATGAATCGTTGGGTGATATGTTTCTTGGTGCTCCTGGTGGGCTTCATGGGATGGGCGGAGCAGGGGACGGCGCAGCCTGCCGACTATCAGTTTGTTCGCTACAACACCGAAAAAGGCCTTTCGCATAACCAGGTCAACTGCTTTTTGAAGGACAGCCGCGGCTTCGTCTGGATCGGGACTGCCAATGGGCTGAACCGCTTCGATGGCTATTCATTCCGCGTTTTCAGGCATGATCCGGCCGATTCGGCCAGCATTTCCGACCGTCAGGTGAATGCGATTTTCGAAGATCCGCAAGGTTACATCTGGATCAATACCCGGATCGGCTTTGATGTGTACGACCCCGTTACCGAAACCATCGATCACAATGCCAACCGCGCTGCTCACCGTTTCGGGCTCAGCGACGCCGATTTTAACCGCGTGATCAAAACCCGCTCGGGCGACTACTGGATCAGCCATAACAAACTCGGACTCCTGAAATTTGTAACTGCCACCAAAACGCTCGTCAGAGTGCGTTTCAGCCCTGCCGGGGATGCCGCCGGCGGAGGTACCCGCGTCATTTCGGACTTCGACGAGGATGCGCAGGGCAATCTCTGGGTGGTTTGCGACGACGGCCTGCTCGCCCGCGTGAACGCCCGCACGCACAAGATCGATATCCAAAGCGCTTTGTTACAGCGCCGAAGCCTCGACAAGCTTTCCAACCGCAAGGTGTTTGTAGATGCCGACGGCCAGCCGTGGGTGTACATTGTGAAAGCAGCCCTGGGCGCATTCAATTTCGATTTCCAAAAGAATGTCCTGCGCGTAGCCAGTACAACCGGGCCTGATTTCAGGCTGAGCAACAATGCGGTAAGCGCGATGGTGCTCGGACCCGACGGACGGATCTGGATCGGGACCGACCACGGCGGCATTAATATTCTCGACAAAAAAAGTGGCTCCGTCACCACGCTGCGCTCCAATCCCGGCGACCCGCGGACGATCAGCCAGAACAGCATCCAGGCATTGTACCGCGACGCCACAGGCATGATCTGGGCCGGGACGTTCAAGCAGGGATTTTGTAATTATCACCAGAATATCTTCCGGTTTTCACTCGTACGCCACTTGCCCGGCGACGCGAGCAGTCTGCCCTTCGACGACGTGAATGTGTTTGCCGAAGACAGGAAGGGGAATTTATGGGTAGGCACCAATGGCGGCGGACTGATCTATTACGATCGGCAGAACAACAGCTTCCGGCAGTTCAAGGCCCGGCCCGGCGATCCGAACAGTCTCAGTAATGATGTGATTGTCAGCTTGTTCCTCGATAGCCAGGATGTGCTCTGGATAGGAACGTATTTCGGCGGGCTCAACAGTTTCGACGGCCGGAAGTTCACCCGCTACCTCCACGACCCGGCCGATTCGACCAGCCTCGTCGACGATCGTGTGTGGGAGATATTTGAAGATTCGCGCGGACGACTGTGGGTAGGCACCATGGCCGATGGCCTCGACCTTTTCGACCGGTCGAAAAGGACATTCAGGCACTACCGCAATCTGGCGCCCAATTCGGTGAGTTCCGACTACATTTCGGCATTGATGGAGGACCGCGAGGGCAACCTGTGGGTCGGCACGGCGAACGGCGTGGACGTGCTCATGCGCGAAACCGGACGCTTTGTGCATTATGCGCACCGTGCAGGCGACCGCAGCAGCCTCAGCAGCGACGCCGTCACGGCCCTCGTGCAGGATGGTTCGGGGAATATCTGGATCGGCACGTCCGAGGGCCTCAACCGCTACGACGCCGGCCGCAATGCATTCGTTACGTACGACACCCGCCACGGTCTGCCCGATAATGCCATCCTTACCGTGGCCGTCGACAAGCGGCAGGGATTATGGCTCGGTACGCCCAAAGGCCTCGTGAATTTGCAGGTCTCCAAAAGCGCAGGAGGAATTCCGACCGCATTTCAGGTCCGTACGTTCAACGAAGTCGATGGGTTACAGGGGCGCGGCTTTAATGAGAATGCGGCGCTGCGACTGCGAACGGGCGAGCTTGTGTTCGGGGGCGCGAACGGTTTTTCGATATTCGACCCCGCGCGGGTTACCGACGAGGCCGCCGCTGCCAAAGTGGTGCTCACCGATTTTCAGATTTTTAACAAAAGCATCCGTCCGGGAATGCCCGCAGCAGGCGATCCCGTACTTGAAAAGTCGGTCTCGATCACCGAGCGCATTGAGCTGCAACACAGCCAGAATGTGTTCACGATCGAATTTGCCGCATTGAATTTCCTTCATCCCGAAAAAAATCATTACCTCTACACGCTGCAAGGGTTTAACGACCAATGGTTTGAGGCCGACAACACCCGGCGGGTTACCTACACCAACCTCGACCCCGGTTCCTATGTGTTCAAGGTCAAAACACGGGAGGGTGGGGCCGTTACCGAACGAAGGCTCGAAATCCGTATTCTACCTCCTTTCTGGCGGACGCCCTGGGCGTATCTCCTCTACTTCCTGCTTTTTGCGGGTGCATTGATGGTCGCGCGCTGGATATTGATCGAACGTGAGCGGATGAATTTCAAGCTGGAACAGGAACGGCGGTATGCGCAGCAAATGCATGAGCTGGATTTGATGAAAATCAGGTTTTTTACCAATGTGAGCCACGAGTTCCGCACGCCGCTGACGCTGATGCTTACGCCGCTCGAAAACCTGCTGACGAACATCCGGGCGGATAACACGGTCCATCGGCAGCTGTCGCTCGTGCACCGAAATGCCCGGCGGCTGCTCAACCTGGTGACCCAAATGCTCGATTTCAAGAAGCTGGAAGTGGAGGAGACGCAGTTTATGCCGGAGCGGGGCGATATCGTGCGGTTCGTGCGGCAAATCGCGCAGACGTTCTCCGACCTGTCCGAGCACAAGCACATTCGCTACCGGTTCGAAACGGCCATTGAATCGCGGTACGCGGATTTCGACCAGGATAAGTTATCGAAAGTGATGTACAACCTGCTGTCGAATGCATTCAAATTCACGCCGGAAAACGGCCAGGTTACCGTGCGGCTGCGCGTGGTGGAGCAAGAGAGCGGTGAAGCCATCGAGATCAGCGTCGAGGATTCGGGCATCGGCATTCCCCCCGAGGCCCAGCCGAAAGTATTCGAACGTTTCTACCAGCATCCCACGCCCGCACATATCATGAACCAGGGCAGCGGGATCGGCCTGTCCATTGCGGGGGAGTTTACCAAAATGCACGACGGCACCATCGGCCTCGAAAGCCAGCCCGGAAAAGGCAGCACATTCACCGTGACATTACCCCTCCGCGAAACGCTCGCACGCCGTGCAACCCTGCCCGAAGCGGATGTGATCCCGGCAGTAACCGCCGACATCGACATTGACATACCCACAGAAAATGCGGGCAAGGACAAGCCGCTGGTGCTGCTGGTCGAGGACAACGACGAGTTCAGGGAGTATCTCAAAGAAGTATTTCAGAAAGATTACCGGATTATTGAAGCCGCTAATGGCAAAATAGGGCTGGAAATGGCGCTCGAACACGTGCCGGACCTGATTGTGAGCGATGTAATGATGCCCGAAATGGATGGGACCGAGCTTTGCAGGACCATTAAAACCGACCGGCGGATTTCGCACATCCCCGTGGTGCTGCTTACGGCGCGGGCCGAAGAAGAACAGCAATTGCAGGGCTACCAAACCGGGGCCGACGCGTATGTGACCAAGCCGTTCCGGCTGGATATTTTGCAGGTCAGGATCGCCAACCTGATCTCCCAGCGCGAGCAGCTGCAAAAACAATTCCAGCAGCATATCGCCATCCGTCCGAGCGAAGTGCCGGCGCGGTCCATGGACGAGCAATTTGTGAACGGGGCCGTGCGCGTGGTGGAGGCCAACCTCGCCAATCCCGAATACACGGTGGAGGAGCTCAGCGACGCGATGTCGATGAGCCGCGTTTATCTCTACAAAAAAATACTGTCCCTCACAGGCAAAACGCCCGTGGAATTCATTCGCATTATCCGCATCCGGCGGGCCGCCGACCTGCTCGCGAAAAGCCAGCTGACGGTGTCGGAAATTGCCTACCAGGTCGGGTTCAACAACCCGAAATACTTCACCAGGCTCTTCAAGGAGGAGTACCAGACGCTTCCGACCGAATACCGGAAAAAGCATGCCGTCCAGGCCTGATCCTGCATTCCGCCCCAAACCTCGGGAAGCCGTAAAATGCAATTTTTAATACAGCTAATCCGGCAATGCGCGGTAGGGTTCATATTGGAATAGTTCAACAAGCCAGTTGCATACTCTAATAACCGTTCGTGGTCACTTGCTCATTGCTTGCTCATTCATTTCAGCACATGGCTCATTGGCAAACTGTAATAAATAGTGAAAAAATAGCCCGATTTTCTGCGCCAGTTTACAAATGAACCCCTATTTGTAAACATTTGGACCCCTTGCTGGATGTTTTTTAAAGACACATTTGTCCAACTATTCATTCGATTTATCCCATTGTCCGGTATCCAACCCCGGGATATTGGAAATGTCTAAATCGAGGTGAACAAATAGTCACTTTTTAAAACAAAACAACATGCAAGAAAATTTGTACGAAACTAGGCAGACGAAGCGGCGTATGCGCTTTTTGGCCAGGTTGCTACGACCTCTCCTTCTATCACTGGGGATTATGGGTACAGCCGCCGGCGCATTCGCGCAGTCGGAAGCTAAAAGAGTAATTACCGGTACAGTCGTAGCCCTCGACCAGGGCGACGGCATCCCGGGTGCGAGCGTGGTTGTGAAGGGTACCTCCAACGGCACCACGACCAACACCAACGGAGAGTTCTCGATCGAGGCGTCTTCGGGTACTACGCTCGTTTTCTCGTTCATCGGGTACGAGACGCAGGAAGTGGCAGTGGGAAACAAAACCCGCATCGACGTTAAACTGAAAGAAAGCATTTCGGCATTGGACGAGGTGGTGGTAGTCGGCTACGGGGAAATGAAGAAGACCGACGTGTCCAGCTCCCAGGTGACCGTCTCCGGCAAGGATTTAAGTAAAACCATCAACACCTCGCTCGAACAGGGCTTGCAGGGCCGCGCGGCCAACGTAATGGTGCAGCAAAACTCCGGCCAGCCGGGTGCGGCACCGTCGGTACTGATACGCGGTTTGAGCTCCCTCACGGGCACCACGCAGCCATTGTACGTGATCGACGGCGTGCAGATTAAGCCGGACAACATGCGCGACGACCCTAACAACCGTCCGACCGGCTTCTCGAACATCCTGTCGAGCATTAACCCGGACGATATCGAGACGATCAACGTATTGCAGGGCCCTTCTGCCACAGCGATCTACGGTGCAGTGGGTGCCAACGGCGTCGTGATGATCACCACCAAGCGCGGTAAGGCGGGCGAAGCGAAGATCACATTCAACTCGCTCATTACGTTGCAGGCTGAGCCTAAGCATATTGATGTAATGAACCTGCGCGAATATGCGCAGTTCCGTAACGAAGCGGCTGCGGTGGGCAGCACGGCTACGGAGCCGCAGTTTGCCGATCCGTCGGTGCTCGGCGAGGGTACCGACTGGCAAAGCGCGCTTTTCCGCCCGACGACCCTCCAAAAATATTCGCTCGGCCTCAGCGGCGGTACCGAAAAATCGACCTACTATCTGTCGGGAGAGTATTTCAACCAGAAGGGGATTGTGGAAGGATCGGGTTTCAAACGTTATAATGGCCGTTTGAACCTGGAAAACCAGACCCGCAGCTGGCTGAAAATCGGTGCGAACATGAGCGTGGGTATCACGGAAGAAAAGGTGAATACAAACAATGGCGGCATTATCCAGCTCGCATTGGACCAAAACCCGAGCGTACCGGTAACCAACCCCGACGGCAGTTGGGGCGGACCTACATCGACGCAATTCCAGTTCACAAACCCGGTGATGATCTCGAAGATCTACAACGATTACAACCGCCGTACTTCCATCCTGGGAAGCCTTTTTGCGGATGTGAAACTGGCTAAGAACCTCACCTGGCACACGGAAGCGAACGGCAGCGCCGAATTTTTGAAATACTACTCATTCCACCCGTCGTATACCATCGGAGGTTTCGTGGTGTCGCAGGACGCGGCTACTTCCACCCGCTCGGTAAATACCAATACCTGGTGGAGCTTGCACAGCCGGTTGACCTACGACCTCAAACTTGGTCGCCACGGCGTGAACATCATGGCTGGTCACGAGGCACAGGAGTATACCTACGAGTCGCTGACCGGTACGCGCAAGAAATTCATTACCAATACCATAGAAGAGCTTTCGGGCGGTGATGCTTCCGTGATTTCGAATGTAAGCAACAACAGCGGCAAAGGTGCCGGCTCGCGCGAATCGTATTTTGCCCGTGTGAATTACAGCTTCAACGAGCGCTATTTCTTGCAGGGAACTTACCGGATGGACGGCTCCTCTGCATTCCGCGAAGGTCGTCGCTGGGGCAACTTCCCGGCGGTATCGGTAGCATGGCGCGTTTCGGAAGAGCCTTTCCTGAAAAGTGTGAAGGAAATCAACGACCTGAAACTGCGGTTTGAGATCGGTCGCTCGGGTAACCAGGGCAGCGGCGGTAATGCGATCTTCTCGACGCTTCAAACCGTGCCGACAGGCTGGGGAACGGGCTTTTTGGCTTCCAATTTCGCCAATGAGTTCCTTACATGGGAAAAGGACGACGTGATCAACGGAGGACTTGACCTGCATATGTTCGGCAACCGGGTGGAGCTGATTGTGGATGCGTATATCAAAAACATTACCAGCCTCATTACCGTAAACTCCTATCCATTCACTTACGGCGGCGATATCGCTTACTCACCCGGCTACCTGAGCTGGCCGGCAGTGAATGCGGGTTCGATGAAAAACCGCGGTATTGGTTTTACATTAAATACCGTGAATATCGACAAAGGCGGTTTTTACTGGAAAACAGGACTTAACCTGTCGTTTGACCGCAACAAAGTGACCTCGCTCCTGAACCCGATCACGCCGATCTGGAATGCGACTTCGGTAGGTTTCAAAACGGAGGTAGGACAGCCTGCGAGCATGATCACCGGCTATATCGCCGACGGCCTCTTCCAGGACGCGAATGATATCGAAGGCCACGCGGTTCAGACTTCGAACGGCCAGCTGACGATCAATCCGGCCACAGGTAGCTGGGTAGGGGACACCAAGTTCCGCGACCTGAACAACGACGGCGTGATCGACGCCGAGGACCGCACCGTGATCGGTAACCCCTGGCCGAAGTTCACCCTCGGGTTCAACAACAACATGACTTATAAGAATTTCGAACTGAATGCATTCCTCACCGGAAGTTTCAAGAACGACATTCTCAACTATCCGCGCTACCGCGCCGAGATCCCCGGCAATGGCGGCGTGTTCGGCAACCAGTGGAAATCGGTAGCCAACTACGCGAGACCAAGCAGCTACGATGTTGCTGATGCGGAATCGGTTACGCTCACCAACCCAGGCCACACCATCCCACGCATCGCTCCGGGCGATCCGAACGGCAACAACCGTATGAACACCAACTTCATCGAAGATGGCAGCTACGTACGTTTGAAAAACATCACGATCAGCTACAACTTCCCGAAATCGATGTTGAAAGACTTCTTTATCAGAGGCTTGCGGGCTTCGGTAGGCGCGCAAAACCTGTTCACGATCACGAAGTACAAAGGCTACGATCCGGAGATCGGTATGGTGAACTATGGCGGTACGGTCATGGCAGGCATCGATACAGGCCGCTACCCGTCGGTTCGCATGTATTCATTCGGCTTGCTGGCTGATTTCTAAGCCATCAGTTTCAACGACAATTTCAAAAGACATTAATATGCAATTCAAATTCAGACTTATAGCGGCCGTTGGAGCGCTGATGCTCATGCAGGGATGCAGCGAGGACTTCCTCGACCGCCCGCCGCTGGACGCGCTCACATCCGGTAACTTCTATAAAACCGACGACGAGATCATGGCCGGTACCGCGCCGCTTTACAACATCGTGTGGTTCGACTTCAACGACAAGGCCAACATGTCCTTCCAGGAAGCCCGCGCCGGAAACCTCAATTCCAACGACCGTACGGCCTACATCAAGCACGCCATTCCGTCCACCGACGTGAACACGCTGCTGCCGGGCTACAAATCGTTTTACAAAATCATCGCGCAGAGCAATAATGCCTACAAGGCCATTAAAGAGGCACAGGGAAGCACCGCTTCGGCAGCTGTGAAGGCGCAGGGGCTTGGCGAATGCCGGTTTATGCGCGCCACGGCTTACTATTACCTGGTAACCAACTGGGGCGCGGTGCCCATCGTATACGACAACGTGGCGCAGCTCAATACGCCGCCCGTGCGCAACCGCATTGAGGATGTTTGGAAACTCGTGATCCAGGACTTCCGCTTCGCTGCCGAAAATCTGCCTGCAACGGCGGTGCAGGGCCGTTTGACCAAATATTCGGCCGAGGGAATGCTCGCCCGCATGTACCTCATGCGCTCGGGCCTGAACCAGCAGGGCACACGTAACCAGTCGGACCTGGACAGCGCGAAATACTATGCCGAAAGCGTGATCACCAAAAGCGGCCTCTCTCTGGCGCCTACGTATGCGGAACTGTTTGAAAGCGCCAACCACAATGCGTCCAAAAACAATCCCGAGAGCCTTTTCTCCCTGCAATGGATGCCGGTAAGCAACCCCTGGGGCGTGAACAATTCATTCCAGGCGTATTTTGCCTACGATGCCAACATTACCGGCACCGGCGACGGCTGGGGCGCGGCACAGGGGCTTTCGGCCGACCTCGTGAAATACTTCACCGAAAACCCGGCGGACTCATTGCGCAGAAAGGCGATCGCGATGTTCGATACCGATGTGTATCCGAACATTCAGAAAGGCACCGGCGGATTGAAATACAACCGTCCGGAAGCATTGTCGGCCATCAAAAAGTACATCATCGGCTCGCCTGCTGACAATGGCGGCCTGGGCGGTTTCATGGCGGCGAATATCAATTCGTACATGCTGCGCCTCGCGGAAGTGTACCTCATTTACGCGGATGCCGTGCTGGGCAACAGCGCCACCACTTCCGACGCGAAGGCATTGGAATACTTCAATGCCGTGCGCAAGCGGGCAGGAATGCCAGCCAAAACGTCGCTCACTTTCGAGGATATTTTCAAGGAGAGAAGAATTGAAACCGTGTTCGAAGGCAATTCGTGGAACGAAGTCGTGCGCTGGTATTATTTCAATCCGGCCAAAGCGATCGCCTACACCGCGGCGCAGCACAAGGAAAACTACACGATGTCGTACACGGCAGGTTCTCTCAGACCTAAAAAATACAGCGTAACCTACTCGCCGGCGGAATACTACCCGCTCACCGATGCCACGCTGTACCTGCCGTTCCCAGAAGGTGAGATCGTGAATGCACCTTCGTTGAAGGACGAGCCGGTTGCATTTGATTTCAGCAAACTAGTCGACTAACCCAAATCTGTGACCACAATGAATTTCAAAAATATATGCAAAACAGGCCTGGGGCTGCTGTTGGCGGCGGGTATGCTGCTGACGTTCCAGAGCTGTAACGACGACGACATCGACGGCGCGCCGTCGATCAGCAACGTACGCCTGCTCGATCCGACGAAAGCCGACAGCTCGCTATCCGCCGCTGAGCCGGGCAGCCTGGTCGTGATCCAGGGGCAAAACCTGGGCAGTGTGCTCAAAGTGTATTTCAATGATTTCGAATCGACGTTCAACTCAGCATTGGGCAGCAACTCGAATATCATCATTACCATTCCCGCCAATGCGCCCACCAAAGCGGTGGACGCGGGCGTGCCCAACAAGATCCGCGTAGTGACCAAAGGCGGCGAAACAACGTATGATTTCGTGCTCACGGCTCCGGTACCGGTCATTTCCGGCTTGTATTCCGAGTTTGTGAAAGCCAATGGAACGGTCGTAATCAATGGCGATTACTTCTATAATATCAAATCGGTGAAGCTCGGCAATACCGCATTGCAGGTGGTGAGCTCCAATGTGAAGCAAATCACAGCCAAAATGCCCGCTACTGCGCCGGTGGACGTGATTACGGTGGAAGGGGAGTTCGGAACGGCCAAAACGGCGTTCAAAATGAACGATGCCGTGACCGGAAACATGGTCAATTTCGACGTGCCTGCTACTACCTGGGATGCAGCCGTATGCTGGGGCGGCGCGCCTATCGTGGCCGCTACCGACGCACAGGCCATTTCGGGCAAGTTTTCGAGGATCAAGCAAACCAAGCTGCCCGCAACAGGTTATAACGACGGCTGGGTATTCTCTACCTGCTCCTTCGATTTCAAGCTTCCGGCAGGAGGCGCGGCGGACCGGCAGTTCAAATTTGAACACAATATCGCAGAGCCATGGAAAGCAGGTAAGTACGATATTACCATCACCGCCGACGGCAAGGAGTATGTGTACACTTTCCAGCCCTGGAACTCTACTGAATACGCTTCGTCCGGTTACCAGACCAACGGATGGAGAACGGCGGTGATCGAACTTTCCGAGTTCAAGAATTCTACCGGCTCTGCAATTGCCGACGTGTCGAAAGTCTCCGACCTGAAAGTGTTGTTCAATACGCCGGATGAGACGATCGCTTCGTTCAACGGCAGCGTGGACAATTTCCGGATCGTGAAAAAGTAATCCGATGCCGAACAATGCATTATCCGCCATCGGCAGGGCACTCATCGTAGTTTGGATGGGGGCAATGCCGGTGGTCGGGCAAATACAGGTGACGATCGACGCCGGAGCTGACTTGAAGCCTGTTTCGCCGTACCTCTACGGCCGTAACAACTCATTCTCCTCCACCGATCCGAACTGGACATTACCCGATGCCGACCTGGTGCGGCTCCGCGATGCGGGCGTGACCTTCTTCCGGGAAAGCGGCGGCAATAATTCAAGCAAGTACAACTGGCGAAGAAAGCTCGGCAGCCATCCCGACTGGTACAACAACGTTTACGTCAACAACTGGGACCACGCCGCACAGACCCTGCAAAAGCACTTTCCTGCCGCGCAGGGTATGTGGGCGTTTCAGTTGCTGGGCTATGCGGCCAGGAGCAATGCCGCCAATTTCCCGGATTGGGACTACAACCGCTCCCAGTGGTGGGAAGGTGTGAACCAGAACCTGGCCGGCGGCGGCGTGCCCAATGCCACCGGTACCAAAGCCCTCACCGAAGGGAACCCCCACCTTTACCTGGAAAAATGGCCCGCCGACTCTTCGGTTGCCATGCTCGACCATTGGTTCGGTGCAAACGGCATTGGCCTGAAAAAGGAGGGCATTCGCTACTGGAATATGGACAACGAGCCGGAAATATGGTCGGGCACGCACGACGACGTGATGCCCGTGCTGCTCAGCCCGCAGGAGTTCATGCAGCGGTACATCCAACTGGCCAAAAAGGCGCGGGCTAAATTCCCGGACATCAAGCTCGTGGGCCCGGTAACGGCCAATGAATGGCAATGGTACAACTGGGGCACGCGGCCGGTGACCGAAAACGGTAAAACTTACCCCTGGCTGGAATATTTTATCAAAACCATTGCCGCCGGGCAGCAGCAAAGCGGAATCAGGCTGCTGGACGTGCTCGATATCCATTTTTATCCATCCACCCAAAAAACAGAGGAAGTCGTGCAACTCCACCGGGTGTTCTTCGACCGGAATTACGATTTTCCCGAAGCAAACGGCGTGAAAACCATGAACGGCGGCTACGACAACAGCCTCACCCGCGAATACATTTTTGCCCGCTGCAACGACTGGCTCACCCAATACCTCGGCGCGGACCACGGCGTTACGCTAGGACTCACCGAAGCAGGCATTCACGACGCCGTGCAGCCGTCCGTCAGGGCGGTGTGGTATGCCTCCACGCTCGGGGAGTTTATGAAAAACAATGTGGAGATTTTCACTCCGTGGACCTGGCAAACCGGCATGTGGGAAACCTTGCATTTGTTTAGCCGCTATAACCTTACCCATTCTGTGAGGGGGATTTCGGCGAACGAGGCGCTGGTATCGGCGTATCCGACTGTAAATGCTTCGAAAGATTCGATGACGGTGGTGCTCATTAACCGCTCTCCCGACGCAAGCCAGGTGGTGAATGTGCGCTTCAACCAGTTTTCGCCGGAGCCGGGGAAAGCGGTGCTGTACAAATTATCACAGCTGCCGGCGGAGGAAACGTTTGTTTCCCATCGTGATAATGCATTGAAGAAATCGGAGGTCAATGTCGGCGTCAATGGGTTCGGCATCTCGCTGCCGCCCATGTCGGTTTCCAGCGTCACACTCCGCAATGGCGGCCCGGTGCTTGGCGAACCGCCTGCGGCGGAGCCGTTCCAGGTATTCCCTAATCCTTCTTGGGACAGCGTCACCGTGCGCTGGGCCCATCAGGATTTCGACCAAATTACCATTACAGCCACTTCCGGAAAGCAGATTTACAACCGTACGCTGCAAAAATCGCAGCGCGAAGCGGTGATCGGCCGGAAGTTACCGGCAGGCGTTTACCTCATCCGGCTCACCGGGCCGGGCGGGCAATCGGCTGTCAGAAAAATCATCGCCCGCTAGCAAGGGCATCACATTTGAAATGCACTCCATGAATAACCTGATCAAGCGGGGCCGCCTGCTTTCTTTCCTGCTGGCCCCTGTGATCGCCCTCACCGGCGCTCACGCGCAGCATAGCAGCCTCATCAATGAGCCGGTCGACATCAGCGGCGATTTCCGGGATTTTTCCAACACCATTTTCTTTGCCGACAGCCTGGCTGCCTTCGATCCGGTCACGGGTTCGGGCAAGATTAAGTGGAAGCGCAATGAAGTTTTTGCCGCCCATAACTTCAATAACTCGATGCAGAGCTACAAGCGGTCGTTCAGCAACGAGTTTCCGGCGATCGAATATGCCCAGGACCCCGTTTTACCATTCTCCATTGAATTCACCTCCCCGCGTACCGTACGCGTCCGGGCGAACACCGGCGCGCAGGGGCCGGCAACAGGCACGTCGCTCATGCTGGCAGGCGAGCCGGGGAAAGATGCGTCGTGGAAATACAGCAAGATCAGCGGCGGGCATCAGTACACCGGCGCCCACGGCTCGGTGACCATTTATGAAAACCCCTGGAAAATCCTCATCCGCGATGCCCAGGGCAAAATCCTCACCCAAACCCGGGGCCAGGCCGATGGAAAGGCGTCGTACACGCCCACATTGCCGTTTTCCTTCGTGCGCCGGGCGTCGGACTACTCCCGCAGCGTGGCGGCTGTATTCTCCATCGCGCCCGACGAAAAGATATTCGGCTGCGGGGAATCGTTTACGAAGCTGGACAAAAACGGACAAAAGGTGGTGCTCTGGGCCCACGACCCGAACGGCGTAGAAACCCAGACCATGTACAAGCCCATCCCGTTTTACATGAGCTCGCGCGGCTACGGCATGTTTATGCACACCACTTCGCCCATTACCTGCGACTTCGGCGCCACCTATGGGGAATCGAATGCCATGCAGATCGGCGACGAGAACTTAGATCTTTTTATATTCCTCGGCGGCCCGAAGGAGGTCCTCGATGCCTACACCGATGTGACGGGCAAGGCAACGATGCCGCCATTGTGGTCTTTCGGACTCTGGATGAGCCGCATTACCTATTTTTCGGAGCAGGACGGCCGTAATGTCGCCGCAAAACTCCGAGAAAACCGCATTCCGGCGGATGTGATCCATTTTGATACAGGATGGTTCGAGACCGACTGGCGCTGCGATTACCGTTTCGCGCCGAGCCGGTTCAAAGATCCCGAAGGCATGATCGCCGACCTCCGCAAGCAGGGTTTCCGCACTTCGCTCTGGCAGTTGCCTTATTTTGTTCCAAAAAATGATTTGTACCCTGAAATCGTGTCGAAAGGATTGGCCGTGAAGAATGCGAACGGTACACTTCCCTATGAAGACGCGGTGCTCGATTTTTCGAATCCGAACACGGTGAAATGGTATGAAGATAAAATTGCGGGACTGCTGAAACTGGGCGTTTCGGCCATTAAAGTCGATTTCGGGGAAGCTGCGCCGCTTTCGGGCGTGTATGCTTCCGGCCGGACCGGTTTCTACGAGCATAATCTCTATCCTTTGCGCTACAACAAAATCGTGTCCGAACTGACCCGCAAGCTGAATGGCGAGAACATTATCTGGGCCCGGAGCACCTGGGCGGGGAGCCAGCGTTATCCCATCCACTGGGGCGGCGACGCCGAAACGACGGACAAGGGAATGCAGGCGCAGCTACGGGGCGGGTTGTCGCTCGGCATGTCGGGCTTTACGTTTTGGAGCCACGATATTGGCGGTTTTACCATGAAAACCCCCGAAGACCTTTACCGTCGCTGGCTTCCGATGGGTCTTTTGAGCTCACATAGCCGCACGCACGGCCAGGCGCCCAAGGAGCCGTGGGAATATGGTGCGGCATTTCAGGATTATTTCAGAAAGGCCGTTGAAATGAAATACAGGCTCATGCCGTACATCTACACCCAATCCAAACTGGCTTCGGAAAAAGGACTGCCGATGGTGCGCGCATTGCTCGTGGAGTTCCCCGACGACCCCGGTGCGTGGCTGGTGGACGATGCCTACATGCTGGGTTCGGACATTTTGGTGGCGCCGCTTTTCGAAAATGCTAAAAAACGCCAGGTTTACCTGCCGAAGGGCAACTGGACCGATTACCAAACCGGCAAAACCTACGCAGCCGGCTGGCATGAAATCGCGACCGGCGAGCTGGATGTGGTGATGATGGTGCGGCAAGGTGCAGTGCTTCCGCGTGTAAAAGTTGCCCAATCCACGGGCGATATCGACTGGTCGAAGATCGAGCTCGTCAACTTTTCGAATACCGCTTCGGCCAGTTTGCAGCTTTATCTGCCGGGCGAGGAGCAGGTGAAGCAGGTAGGTCTTGTGAAAAAAGGAGGCAAATATGTGGTAGGCGAAGATCCGTTTGCCGGAAAGGTGAGGTGGGAGGTTAAATAGCATTGGTTTCGAATGCGGACTTGTGGCGTAGCGCCCCGGCGATGTGTAAATGGCGTTTCTGGCATGCATTTAGTGTGATGATGGCAAGTTTTTAATCATCAACTCATAGAAATCATGAAAAAGCTAATTCAATCAGCCGCCGCCTCGCTCGTGTTCGCATGCGCATTGCTATTCGCTCAGGCAGCTTCCGCGCAAACGACGCCGAAAAACACCAACGGCGAGACTTCCGGTAATAAAACGGGCACACCGCAAACAGGCCGTGGCACCGATACAGAGCGACCTTATTACGAACCGAAAGGTGACAAAACCCAAAGCCAGGATACAACGCGCAAGCAGACGAACGAAAACCAGTCTCAGGGCAATAGTGCTGGTGGAACATCGGCCTGGCCGCAGGCAACCGGCACAACCGGGGCGATCACACCCGAATCGCAAACGCCCGTGACCAGCGAGCCGGCCAGCAATGATCCGCAGGGTACCACGGCTCCGTCCAAACAATCGGATAATGGCGGGGAGCCAAGAATGCAAAAAAATGACGCATCGAATAACGCCGGCAGCAAATCCGACAAAACGGGCGGCCGGAAAGGGAAAAGTAATGATCCCAGATAACACATTGTTGCAGATAAGTGAGTAGGAGCGGGTGCGGACACGCGAATTTATTTCGCCGGCTTTATTTTGAATTCCTTTCAAAATAAGTAAAATGCACAATTATTGCATTTTTGTCCTAACCCGCACCCACCTCATGACAGACATTACTCATCAGGATTCAGACCTTTGGTGCCTTGTCAGAGAGGGGGATGAAAGTGCCTACGGGGTCCTTTTCAAAAAATATTATCCCACACTCGTAAGCTACGGCAAGTCGCTCACAGCCCGTGAGGGACTGGCGGTCGATTGCGTACAGGAGGTTTTTATGGAGGTTTGGCTATACCGCCAGAACCTTGCACTGCCGTCGTCTGTCCGTGCTTACCTGCTCGCCGGTGTGCGTAAGCGAATCGCCCGGCGCCTCGAACGCGACCATATTTTCAAGCATGCCCAGGCTGTCGAAGACGCCGATTTCTGCTTTCATTTCACGCCATTGGACGAAATGATCTCCGACGAGGAAACGCGCCGGCAGGTTTATCAGCTCAATGTATTGCTTAACCAACTGCCTCCCCGGCAGAAGGAGGCCATTTACCTCCGCTATCATCACGAACTGGAAATCGACGAGATCGCCCGCCTGATGCAGATCAATCCCCAATCCGCTTCCAATCTTCTCCACCGCGGTATCAAGCACATTCGCGGCGCGTGGGTGGGCGAGTTCCATTCGTTAGTGCTGCTCTTTCCGCTGCTTTTCTGATTATGTTAAATTTTTTTGAGAAAAAATAGAAATCGGTGAGTATCGGCCGGTGCCGTTGTCCTCTCCTGCCTGAAAACCAAAATTTCATGCAGCGAGAAAGCTATTCTACCGTCACACAGTTTTGCGACGATACTTCATTCCGGAACTGGGCCAGCACCGGCCGGGACGAGGCCGGCTGGGCAACATGGCTCGACGCAAATCCCGACAAGGCGCAGCTTGCCCGGCAGGCGCGTATGCTCATTCTGGCCATCGGCAGGGAGTCGCCCGATATGCAGGCCGGTGAAGCCGACGAGGCCCTGGCCCAAACCTGGTCGCGGATCAGGCAGCAGGAAGGCGGCCGGGTGGTGCGGTTTGCGGTGTGGTGGCGGGCCGCTGCGGCGGTGCTCATCCTCGGCGTAGGCCTCGTGTGGTATTTTTCACATAAATATCCGGGGCGGCAGCGCGCGGCGGGGTTGCCCGGGCCCGCAGTGTCCGGAGCGAACGGCGTGATGGCGCTGCATAATGCATCCCGCGTGGCCCGGCTGATCAACCTTGAAGACGGCAGCACCATTATCCTGCAACCGGGCAGCAGGCTGAGCTACCCGGTGAAGTTCGCCGCCGATCGCCGCGAGGTGCATTTGTCGGGGGAAGCGTTTTTCGAGATCAGCAAAAACCGCCGCCGGCCGTTCCTGGTGTACACGCACGACATCGTCACAGAGGTGGTAGGCACCAGTTTCCGCATCAAAGCGCCCGACGACCAGCCCGAAGTAGAGGTTTTTGTAAAAACAGGACAAGTGCATGTCCGGCAGATCAAGGCCGGAAATACCGCAGACAAGGTCGTGCTGCTGCCCAATCAATCGGTCAGCTTCCTCAAATCGCAGCACGTATTTGAAAAGCCGGAAACGAAGGACATTCCGAAGCGGGCTATCGAATATCTGAATTTTGACTTTACCGACGCGCATGTCGAAACCATTTTCGCGGCGATCGAAAGCGCTTACGGCGTGACGATCGAATACCCGAAGGATGCGTTTCGGGACTGCTACCTTTCCACTTCACTTGCGGACGAACCGCTTCTTTCGAAATTGAAAATCGTATGCGAAAGCATCAGCTCGGGCACCCAGTTCCGGATGGAGGGTGACCGTGTCATCATTGAATCTACCGGATGTAACTAAGAGCCCACTGATGCCTATGAATTAAGCTAGAAAGCGAATAGGGGCCGGACAAGTTTGCAGCGCGCCCGGCCCTGAAAGCGACCATCTCCACTCGCATAGCGCCCTGGGAGAGGGGTGTTATTGCCCAATCTTTTCTCGTATCGAAACAATAAACCGTCAAATCTATGAAGAAAACTTTGACAGCCAAACGATTATTGTGCCAACTCTTAATGAAGTCGTTACAACAATTCCTCCTAATGATTGTCATCACCCAGCTGGCAATGGCCGGACCGTCGTCGGGCCAGAACCTGCTGGAAAGAAGGGTTACGCTCAATCTGAACCGCACTACGCTGGGCAGCGCGTTACAGCAGCTGGAAAAAACAGCCGAGATTAAATTTTCCTACAACTCGCGCATGCTGCCGCTGAAATTTACAGTGAGCCTCAATGCGCAGAACGAGCCGCTCGCAACCGTGCTCGACAAGCTGCTGCTGCCCAACAAGATCAGCTACAAGCAGGTAAGCAACCGCATTGTCCTCCGCAGCCAGCCCGAGGTGATCAATGCCGCCGAACCGGCACCCGAGGGCCCGAAGTACGCAACGGTGGTAGACGACCGCTCGCTGGTGGGGAAGGTGTCCGGCGATAACGGCGAAGGCTTGCCGGGCGTCAATATCGTGATCAAAGGCAGCCAGCGCGGGGCCGTCACCAATGCAGACGGTAGTTACAGCCTCCTCGTACCCGAGGGCAGCCAAACGGTCGTGTTTTCGTCGGTAGGGTATATTTCGCAGGAAATCGTCGTCGCGACCGACCGTACCGCGCTGGACGTGACCCTGAAAGTGGATGAAAAAGCCCTGGAAGAGGTGGTTGTGGTGGGCTATGGTACCCAAAAGAAAGTGAACCTTACCGGCTCGGTATCCACGGTGAATGTGGACAATATGCAAAGCCGCCAGGTGAGCAACAGCCTTGCCGCATTGCAGGGACAGGTGACGGGACTTCGCATCAGCCAGGGTACTGGTATGCCCGGCCGTGAAAGCGTGTCGCTCACCCTCCGCGGGGCCAGCTCATGGGGTACCAACACCAGTCCGCTGGTGCTGGTAGACGGTGTCGTAGGCTCGCTGGACGTGCTTCCGATGTCGGATATTGAAAGCATTTCAGTGCTGAAAGATGCGGCGTCCGCTTCCATTTACGGCGCGCGCGCTGCCAATGGCGTAATCCTCGTGACTACCAAGCAGGGCAAAAAGGGCAAGCCGACATTGACCTACAATATGTCGCTCCGCACGCAGTCACCCACCGGCGTGCCGAATCAGATCTGGAATTCGGGGCAATACATGGAGCTTTTCAACAAAGCGGTTGCCCGGAATGCCGTGAGCGCGGTGCCGTTCCCGCAGGCGCTGATCGACAAGTACACCGATCCCAACCGGAACAAGGACCAGTTTCCCGACTACAACTGGGCCGATGCCGTCTGGAAATCGGCACCAATGCAGGAGCACAATGTGGGCGTAAATGGTGGTTCCGATGCATTTAAATACAATATATCCGCCGGCATGATCGACCAGAAAGGGGTGCTGCTGGGGCACAGGTACAAGCGTTTCAATGGTTTGGCCAACCTTTCGACCACGATCAACAAATACATTACAGTGGGTACGAACGTGAGCTACATGAAAGGCAATTCGCTTTCGCCCTACTACGAAAATCAGAACTTCGTGCTCATGACGATGACCCAGTCGCCGCTCGTGAAGCCGTACCTGCCCGACGGAAGCGGCCGGTATACCGACAAGGCCGTGCCCACCGGCGTAGGCGGTTCGCAGAACAACCGCAACCCGTTCTGGATCGCTAACGAAACGTATAGGGATTACGACGACTGGCAGGCCAACGTGCAGGGCTGGCTCGATGTGAACTTCCTGCAAACCGAAAAAATGGGACTTAAATGGAGCTCCAAATATGCCTCCCGGTTTGCCGAGCAGTTCCGCAACATTTACCATTACGGCGCCGACGCTTTTTATTATCTGCCTGAAAACGAGTACACTGCCGGCGGAGCCAATGTGTACCAGAAAGGTACGCCGTTCGGGCCAGAGGCATTGGGCGTAAACCAGGGCAACTTCCGCACGCTGCTCAATACGTTTTACTCGTCGCTGAACTGGAACTGGAATCCCGGCCGGCATGACATCGCATTGATGGTCGGATACAGCCAGGAGGAGCAGAAATACCGCTGGCTGGGCGGCACGCGCAATGTGTTTCCAGTCAAAAATATGTACGAGCTCGATGGAATGGGACCATTAAACCAGACTACCACCGGCGGGCTCACCGAATGGGCGTTCCAATCGCTTTTCGGCCGGGCTACGTATGCATTGGCTTCGAAATACCTGTTGGAAGCGAATTTCCGGTATGACGGCACATCCCGCATTTACAAAGACAGCCGCTGGGGCTTTTTCCCGTCCGCGTCGGCCGGGTGGCGGATCAGCGAAGAGGCATTTATCCGTGACGGGGCAAGCTGGATCGACAACCTGAAATTGCGGGCTTCGTACGGGCTGCTCGGTAATGCCAACATCGGTGAATACCGGGTAGGCAATACAAACCTCGGTGAATATCCCTGGCAGGATACTTATGTCGCCACGACCTATGCTTTCAACGAAGCGCTGGGGCAGGGTGTTCAGCAAACCGCATTCCGCAACAGGGGACTTAAATGGGAAAAAACGACTATTGCCGACATCGGCCTCGATTTTAACCTGAAAAGCGACCTGATTTACGGTACGATAGATTGGTACAACAAGGTAACTACCGGAATCCTGGCCGGCGCCATCATCCCCGCCAGCGCAGGCATGTCGGCGCCGGTGATCAACTACGGCACGCTCAGAAACTACGGCCTGGAACTGGAATTGGGACACAAAGGCAAATTTGGGCAGGTTGAATACGGCATTAATGGGCAAGTATCCGTTAACCGCAACAAGGTCATCAAATTCCCCGCCCCCGCTTACAGCGACCGTATCATCATGGAAGGGCTGCCGTACCGCGACTATTACTTGTACGAATACACCGGCCTGTTCAAATCGGAGGAGGAGCTGAAAGCCGTGGTGACACCCGGTAACCCACAGCTCGGCGACATTAAATTCAAAGACCAGAACAACGATGGCAAGATCGACGGCGACGACCGCATTCGCGTGAAGGGCGCATATCCGGGCTTCATCTACTCTTTCGGAGGCAATGTGCGGTGGAAAAACTTTGACCTGGCGCTGTTCTTCCAGGGTGTGCAGGGGCAAAAAGTGAGAACATTTTTCTTTGGCGAAGATCCATTCTCGCAGGGCTCATCCCCGCATCCCAAGTTCCTCGACGCCTACGATCCCGTGACCAACCCCGACTCCGAAGTGCCGGCCATTTACGGCTGGGGATATGCTCCGATGACCGGCGGAACGGCCCAGAACTCGACTTATTTCCTCAAAGACGCGTCCTACCTGCGCCTGAAAAACGTGCAGATCGGCTACACCATACCGACTTCCGTCACCAAAAAAGTGGGTATCAATCATCTCAAAGTGTTCGTCACGGGAGATAACATCCTCACATTCACCAAATACCCCGACCTCGATCCCGAACGTGCGGGCGACGGCTGGCATGCGCAGTACCCGCAGCTGAAAGTGTATTCCGTGGGTTTGAACCTGAGATTCTGATTGGTTAAACAGCTATCACCTGATATAAAAAGATATACCTGATATGAAAACGTTTCTAAACCGTATTCTTTTGCCGGCCATGCTCGTGGCCACGCTCACGGGTTGCAGTGATGATTTTCTGGATAAAAACCCGCCGCAGGAAATTGCGGCCGGGCAGTTCTGGACCACCGAGGGCGACGTGCAAATGGGCGTGGCGGGCTGCTATGCCCGGCTCAAAGGCACTTACGTTACCTGGCACCGCAGCTACTGGGATGCCGCCGCCGATAACGGCTGGGCCCAGCATTACGGCGACATCCGCCTCATGCAGTCGGGCACGCTCGATCCGGCCAACTCCGGCGCGCCGCGGTCGCTGTACACGTCCTGCTACCAGGGCATTGCGAGCTGCAACACATTTCTTCAGAACTTCAAAAAGGTAACGCTCTCCGAAGCGGCCTCTCGGGCGTACGAGGCCGAAGTCCGGTTCCTGCGGGCGATGTTCTATTTCGAGCTCGCGCAGCGCTGGGGCGGGGTAGTGGTTTACAAAGAGGTGCCGTCGGATGTGGAGCAGCTCAAAATCGCTAAATCTTCCAGGGAGGAAGTTTACAAGTTCATCGAAGAAGACCTTGCTTTTGCTGTGGCCAACCTGCCGGACGATGCCTACAAATCCGGCCACGCCATGAAAACCAGCGCCCAGGCGTTGCAGGCGCGCATTGCATTGTTTCAGGGTAAATGGGATGATGTCATTTCGCTGACTTCCGCCATTATTGCTTCCAATAAATATTCGCTCGCGCCCGACCTCGAATCGCCGTTTATCAAGGGCAAAGGCCAGGCTTCCAGCCCGGAGATCATTTTTTCCATTAAATACATCGAAACCCGGGATGGCAGGCAATCGAACGACGGCGGGCAGGAGGTTGAATTCTTCCGCTGGGGCGGCCTGGCGCCTACCAAGGACCTGATCGACGAGTACGAGGCCGCCGATCTCCGCCTGAAAAAGTGGTATTATTTTTCTCCCAACAAAACAACTTTCGAACGCGAGGACGGCTTCAAATTCCAGACTGAATTCACGGCTACCAACTACGGGCTGATCAAATTTGCGGCAGTCTGGGACCAGTCGCGGTTCATTCCCAGCGAGCGGGATATCCTCACCGGCCACGATATCGTGCTTTTCCGCCTGGCCGACATTTACCTGATGAACGCGGAGGCGCAGATGGAAAAGGCGGGCGGTACCACCTCCGAGGCCAAAGCGCTTTCCTACGTCAATGCGGTCCGCGCCCGTGCGGGTGTGCCTGCATTCGCATCGCTCACACGTGCGCAGCTGCGTAAGGAACGCAGGCGTGAGCTGGCATTCGAAGGGCTTCGGCTGTTCGATATTGTCCGCTGGCGGATTGGGAAGGATATCAATGACAAGCTGATCCACAGCAACATCCGGCTGAGATGGGACGACAAGTTTTATATTTGGCCGTTCTCGCAGAGTGAAATCGATATTAACAAAGCATTGGTACAAAATGAAGGATATTAAGAGGTGTTTTCTATTCCAAATCCTGTCGGTATGCGCCGGGCTGTTGTGCATGACAACGGCCCGTGCCCAGCCGGCTGCGAAGCACAATCTTCATTTTGACAAGCTTGCCAAAGTCTGGGACGAAGCGCTGCCGCTCGGCAACGGGACCATCGGCGCGCTGATCTGGGAACGCGAGGGAAAGCTCCGCTTATCGCTCGACCGGGCCGATATCTGGGACATGCGCCCTATGGCCGGTCTCCACCGCGAGGAATTCAGCTATAAATGGGTCCGGGAGCAGGTGCGTAAAAAGGATTACAAGCCGGTCCAGCAGTATTTCGATGCGCCTTATGACCGGGAGCCGGCCCCGTCCAAAATCCCGGCGGGCGCGCTGGAATTCAGCCTGCCCGCAGACTTACGCGTGAAAAAGGCGGACGTGGACCTGGCCTCGGCGACGGCCGTTGTGGAATGGGCAAACGGCATGGTACTCAAAACTTTCGTGCACGCAACGAGGCCGGTAGGCTGGTTCCGGTTCGAGGGCGTGGCCGGTGACCTCGCGCCCGAAATGATCGCGCCGCGGTACAGCGGCAAAGTTACCCCGGGAGGTGAGGTGAATTCAGTCGTGGGCGACGATCTGGCGCGGCTGGGGTACAAGCAAGGGACGATAACCCGCGAATCGGGCAGCATTACTTACCGGCAGGAGGGTTGGGGAGGGTTCCAATACGAGGTATCGGTGCGCTGGAAACAGCCGGCAAAAGGCGTTATCGAAGGCGTATGGAGCGTATCGTCGCATTATCCCAAAGCGGCGGAGCTTCCCGCCGCAGCGGATGTGACGGCTACTGCATTGAAATCGTCGTATGCCTCTGTCCGGGAATCGCATATCGCCTGGTGGACGACTTTCTGGAACAAATCGACCATTCGTGTACCCGATCCGCTCCTCGAAAAGCAGTGGTATCTGGAACAATACAAATTCGGATCGGCTGCACGCCGTGGTGCGCCGCCGATCTCACTGCAAGCCGTGTGGACGGCCGACAATGGCCGCATTCCGCCCTGGAAAGGCGACTACCATCACGACCTGAACACCCAGCTTAGCTACTGGCCCGCATACAGCGGCAACCACCTCGAAGAAGCCCTGGGCTATCTCGACCATCTGGATGAAAACAAAGCGAATTACCTGCGCTACACCCGGCAGTACTTCGGCGTGGAAGGCCTGGCGGTGCCCGGCGTCACCACCCTCGACGGCACCGAAATGGGCGGCTGGATACAGTATTCCCTCTCGCCGACGGTGTCGGGCTGGCTGGCGCACCATTATTACCTGCAATGGCGGTACAGTCTGGACAAGGTGTTTTTGAAAGACAGGGCTTTCCCGTGGTTCAAACAAGTGTGTCAGTTTTTTGAAAATATTACCTTCAAAAATGACCAGGGCGAGCGGCAGCTGCCGATCAGTTCGAGCCCCGAGATCCGGGACAACAAGCTGGAAGCGTGGTTCCCCCAAACGACGAATTACGACCTGGCGCTCATCCGGTTCGCATTCCAGGCTGGCACCGAGCTCGCCCGCGAAATGGGCGACGAGGCCCAGGCGAAGCATTGGCAGGCTGTATTGTCCGAATTTCCGGGATATGCCCATTCCGGGCAGTCCGAGCTGATGTTTGCACGCACATTACCCTATAATGAGTCGCACCGGCATTTCTCGCACCTGATGGCCATCCATCCCCTTGGCCTGATTAAATGGGAAGACGGGCCGGAAGCGCAGAAGACCATTCGCAATACCATTGCCTTGCTCGACCGCGTAGGGCCGGATCTCTGGTGCGGTTACTCGTATTCGTGGCTGGCCAATCTCAAAGCCCGCGCCAAGGACGGCGAAGGCGCCCGCAAAGCGCTGGACATTTTCGCGAGGGCATTTTGCCTGCCTAACAGCTTCCATGCCAACGGCGACCAGACGAAATCGGGGCTGTCCAAATTCACTTACCGGCCATTTACGCTGGAAGGTAACTTCGCATTTGCGTCGGGTTTGCAGGAGATGATGCTGCAAAGCTACGCCGGGTTCGTCGAGGTCATGCCGGCATTGCCGGACAGCTGGAAGGACGCCGACTTCACCGATTTGCGTGCGGAAGGCGCGGTGCTCGTGAGTGCGTCCAGGCGTGGCGGCAAGGTGGTGTCGGTGAAGCTCACGGCGGAAAAGGATGGAGAAATTGTATTGAAAAGCCCATTTGCCGGGCACCGTATTGCAAATGCCAGGGGCATTGACGTGGTGAATGGAGAAAAAGGCTTCCTGAAATTGAAATGCAAGGCAGGCGGCACAGTTACATTGGCAGCAAAATGAATGCGCAGCGCCGTTTACGCAACGACGGCGCTGCGGTACTCTTCTCCCCAGCTCGCTATGGCATTGATGATCGGCTCTACCGAGCGGCCATATTCGGTGAGCTGGTACTCTACCGTCACCGGCTTGGTGTCCAGCACCCGCCGGGTAATGAGCTGGTTGGTCTCCATGTCGTGCAGTTCTTTCGACAGCATTTTTGCGGCAATGCCGTCCACTTCCCGCAGCAAGTCCATAAAGCGCATTTTATCGTTGAGCAGCAGTGTGCCCAGGATATGGAACTTCCATTTGCCCGACAGGATTTCCATCGTGTCCCTGATCGCCAGAATCCTTTTTTTACATTGTGCGGTGGTGTTGCACGACGCCTGTTTCTTCATCTTCCGCTCCGGATTAGTTCGTCGTAAATGTAAGTGCGTGAAAGCTGGTTTCCAACAGGAAACTGGTTTCAAAAGGGAAATGCATAACAATAGTAAACCGGGTTGCTGCTAGTTTTGGGGCATTAAATTCCTTCCGGGGATTTTCAGAACTGTATAATTGCTCTTCCCGATATGCAAAACAACCCATTACACTGCGACCCGGAAACCGGCGTTTGCGAGCTGCCTTCGGCACAAAATCAGGAATATACCGGCCCGATAGAGGCTGGCAAAAAGCCGGTCCGGATCATCTACTTCACCGACCCGATCTGCTCCACCTGCTGGGGCATTGAGCCGCAGCTCCGAAAACTGAAACTGGAATACGGCCATCTCGTGGATATCGAGTACCGGATGGGCGGCCTGCTGCCCGACTGGACTTACAACAGCGGGGGCATCAGCAAACCTTCCGACGTGGCGCCGCATTGGGATGAAGTAAGCCGCTATTATCAGATGCCCATCGTGGGCGATGTGTGGATCACCGACCCGCTGCATTCCTCCTATCCGCCGTCCATCGCATTCAAAGCCGCGCAAATGCAGGACGAAACCAGGGCCATTGCATTCCTGCGGAGAATCAGGGAAATGGTTTTCATCGAAAAAAAGAACATTACCCGCTGGGAACATCTGGCCGAGGCTGCTGAAAACGCGGGGCTGAATGCGGAAACGCTGAAACAGGACTGCGAAACACGTGCAAACGACGCATTTCAGGCCGATTTGCAACTGGCCGCGCAATGGGGCGTCCGCGGTTTTCCGACCTTGTTTTTCGTGGACGGAAGCGGCGCACATGAAAAAGTTTACGGGTTCAAACCTTATCAAATGTTTGAAAACGCCGTTGCCAAAATGCAATCCGGCGCGCAAAAGAATTGGTACAGCAAAAACTGGCAGGACCTTTTCAACCAATTCCCGACCCTTACAACCAAGGAGTTTGCCGAACTTACCGGCCACACATTCGAAGCCGCCGATCAGCAGCTGCATGCATTGCAAAAGGAAGGTTTTCTCAAATCGTTTGTGACCGAGAATGGGATCCTTTGGAAATATACCAGCCTCTCAAAATGAAAAGAGGAACCCGATGTTGAGCGACTGTGCAAACTGGATTCGGGTACTCTGATCCTTGTCGTACACGACGATCGCCCCGAGGTTCACATTCACGTATTTGTTGATCTTGGCGGTCAGCTGCGCGTCGAGGCGGTTGTCGATTTCCAGCGGGTGCCGGAAGCTCGAAAACATCAGATACCTGAATTTCAGGTTAATATCCTTGGCCAGATCCTTGTCGAAATTCGCCACGAGCTGGATGAGGGCCGCCTCCGTACGTACGCGCTTGCCGATGGGAACGCCGTAGTTTTTCTGGTCGGGCGTGTTGACGTACAAATCGCGGTCGATCACGATCGTCTGGCGCAATGCACCCGGCGCAAAATCAATGAAGAAATAGGGAGCGGGGCGGTACTCGATACCGATCGCTTCGGTCACGTAGGCCGGTGAAAACAGCCCCGAAACCTTTTTCTTGTAATTAATGGAGTCGGGGTTGGTATTGTATTCATACCCCGCCGCAAACTGCGACAGGAAATTCAGGTTGGCAAAAAGGCTCCATTTCTCGGAAAGCTCGCGGTTATATTTGGTGTCGAAAAAAATGCGGTCGACGCTCTTGCGGCTCTGCTGCCCCTTGTTCCGCACGATCCCGTACTGCGACTGGAAGTCGTTCCGCCACGAATCCTTCCCTTTCTTTTTCTCGTTCAACGCGTTAAAAAACACGCCCAGTGCCACCGAGTTCACCCCGCCGCCCGTCCAGTTGGAACTGAACGAGCCCTGGTTGAGGTTAGCGCCAAACTCGATTTTCTTCCACGCCGTGTCTTTGGCCGTTTTAAGCCGGGCCGCATTGATGGCGTTGGTAAGGTCGACTTTATTTTGGGCAAATACTGTTGAAACTGAGAATATAACAAAAAAAATGAAGCCCGGAATGATCCTCCTTGTACACATGCTCGAAAAATACTAATTAATAATCCGGCGAATATATTTGTGTTACCAGAAGTTTACCAAGTTTTCGACATGCAAATGTTTCGCTAATTTTTGAGCCATGCCTGGTTCAGGCTTTGTTTGGACTCGTCGCGGAAGCGGAAACCGTCGCCGTCGGCATAGTTCAGTTTCACCGCGCCTTTCAGCTCCAGGTCCTGGCCGTTGCGCTTTACTTTCACGGTAATGGGGCTGCCCTCGTCGAGGTCGTAGCCGAGGAACACGATGGAACTCAGGTTGGTAGGGTCAATGGGCACGCCATTGAATTCGAGGAATACGTCGTTGTTCTGGATGCCCAATGCCTTGTAAAACTGGTTGGCGTCGTCGGGCATGTCCGCGAGCACGTGCGTACGCGAGGGATCGGGCTTGATGTAAATCACACTGTCGCGCATGAATACCACCGGTTCAGGAAACGGAACGGGCTCTTTTTTGAGTCCAACCTTAGCCAGAAAGTCTTCATACACAATGGGTTCGCCGGCTACCACATGCTTGTCCAGAAATGCACCGGCTTCCGGCCCGGCGATCTGTGTGATGACTGGGATCAGCTCCGCGTCGTCGAACGGCTTTTGCGGCCCGAATTTCGCCGACAGCTCGCCCATCAGCCAAAGCAGCCCGCGCTGGCCTTTGCTTTGCTCGCGGATTACAATATCGAGGCACATCGCAATGAGCGCGCCTTTTTCGTACACATTCGGATACTGCGGCTTGATTTTCGGATCGAGCACATTGCGGCTCATTTCGGTAAATGACAGGTCATCCTGGTAATCGCGGGAGTTCGCTACCTTCTTGGCCATGAGGTCGTAGAATACGTCGGCGCCGATCAGTCCCTGGTTTACCTGGAAAAGATTGGAAAAATACTCCGTTACACCCTCGTAGAACCATAAATGCTGGCTCATTTTCGGGTTGTTGAAATCGAAATAATGGATTTCTTTCGAATGTACTTTCAACGGGGCGAGGGTGTGAAAAAACTCGTGGCTGATCACGTGGATCAGGTCCTTGCTTTTCATCGGGTCCCGGAAAACTGCCGTCGTGGATGCATTGTGTTCCAACGCCCCAATGCCTTTGGCATCGTTCGCCGCGCCCGAGGAAATGTAGGTCAACACCGCGTATTTCGGCGTGTCATTGATCTTTCCCAGGAATTTTTTCTGGGCGCGCATCATCTTTTCTACGTCGGGGCGCAATGCGGAGGCGCGCACATTCCCGCGCGGCGAATACACGCCGATCAGCACTTCCATGCCGTCGACCTTGAATGCCGAGGTGTCGGGCGCAGCGTACATCACGGGATTGTCGATCACATCGGGATAGCGGGCAAGCGTGAACACATCCCGGCGGGCATCGTCGTCGCTGTCCACGAGCGCGGTGGTGCCGTAGAGTGTTTCGGGATGGTTGACGGTGATGCGGTAAGGCGTCTCGGTTTGTCCTGAAAAATAGCCGACAAACCCGGCCATATTAAGCAGGAAATGCTTTCCGGCGTCGATATTGGTCCCTGCGGGCGAAAATATCGTGTTGCCGGTTTCCGAAAATGTATCGCTCTCCTTTTCTGTGTCGAACGTGTCGTCCACCAGGTAGGAGAGACGGGCCAGTTTGCGGCCGGGCGTAATGCTCACCGTGTTGGAATCGGTGCGCGTGATGCGCAAGGGTTTTCCTTTTTTATCAAATGCTTCAATATTACTGATATACCGGCCATAGTCGGCGATCGCGTACGTGCCCGGGATGATTTTCGGGAAGTTATAAGTGGCTGTTTCTTCGGATTGTGCAGGTGGCGTCACCGTCACACGCACACGGTCGGACTGGACATTCACCAGGTCGATGGAAACGTCCATGGTATTTGCGCCGGAAGCGGCCGGTCCGGGTTTGCTGCCGGCACAGCCGTAAAGCATCGCGCTCACACAAAGCGCGGATAAGAATTGTATTTTCATATTAAAGAGCTTAGCTGCGGCCTCCGCCTTGCGGGCGGATGTTTTTCGGGGCCGTGGCGCAAGTTACGGGAAACAACCCGTTGATTGTCCTGCTCTAATCGCTTTTCAGGACTTTTGCCGGATTGGACCGTGCCGCGCGCGCCGTTTGCGAGCCGATCATCAGCAGCGCGAGCAGCATGACCACGACCGTTCCGCCGATCAGCTCAATCATGCCGATAGGCTGGTGGTAAGCAAAGCGCGCGAGCACCAACTGGTCGAAGAGCAGGTAAGTGGCCGGGAGCGCAATCAGCCCGGCAACGGCGAGGAGTGTCAGAAACCCGCGGCAAAGCAGGAATATGAGGCCCGGCTCGCTGGCGCCCAGCGCTTTGCGGATGCTGATTTCTTTGAGCTTCGTTTCCGTGGTGAACACCACCATGCCGAACAACCCGAGCGAGGCAATGCAAATCGCCAGAAAGGCCAGCAGCCCGATTGCCTTCAACATCATGGAAAACTGGCTGTACGTACGCTCGATCTGGTCGTCGTAGAAAACGGCTTTGAGCGGATGCACCTTATCGAACCGTTTCCAGGCTTCTTCGATGCGCGCCATTGTGGCCGTAAGGTCGCCGGACGCGATTTGGAGGTTGAGATAACCCCAGGGCTCGCTGCGGGAATAGCGGAACATCACGGGCTCGATCTTGTTTTCGACCGTCCCGTAATGAAAGTCTTTGAGCACACCCACGATCGTCAGCTTCTGTTTGCCCACGGTTAATATTTTACCCAAAGCTTTCCGCGGATCGCGATCGGCAATGTTGAACCGTTTTAAAAGCTTCTGATTCACAATCACTTCTGATTCGTTCCCTTTTTCGGGGCGTAGCATGAAATTCGTCCCGGCGAGCAGTTTATGTCCATGAATGGGCAGGTAATGCTCGTCGACCGTGTTCATCCACACCAGCGCGGAATCGCCGGGGATGTATTTGGTATAATCTCCAAAAATGCTGCCTACGCTCGTCACCATGCTCGATTGCGACAGCCGCTTCACGTCCGGTATCGCCGCCAGATCTTCGCGCAGTACGGATGCATCGGTGCCGCGGAGCTTGATATTCAGGATGTTTTCGGTGTTGAAACCCAGGTCAAAGTTCAGGAAACCTTTGTATTGGCTGTAACCCACGGCCGTGGTGGCGATAAAAATCAGGGATAATGTGTATTGCACCACGATAAGTGCCTTTCTTAGCCCGATATGCTTAAAGACTTTGAGCCCGCCGGCATCTCTCATCACGGACATTGCATTGATTTTGGAAAAAAACACCGCCGGCAGAAAGCCCGCCACGAGGCCAGTGAATGCCGCTAATGCAATGAAATACAGCAGGATCGGGTCGATAGTTCAAGGGTGAATATCTGCGAAATATGCGGGTCGAGGGCGAAAAACTCCTTGCGCAGCAGCAGGTACAGGCCAAACGAGAGCAGCAATGCAAGAAATGCGATCATCACCGCTTCGGCAATGAACTGCCCGACGACATGCCCCGCTCGGGCACCGATGATCTTGCGTACCCCCACCTCGCGCGACCGCCGGAGCGAACGGGCGATCGACAGGTTGGTGTAGTTGAAACAGGCCGAAAGAATGATCACCAATGCCAGCCCGCCAAGAATCCAGAGCGTAACCGGCTCGGTTTCAGGGCCGAGATTGTTGGAAAGATCCTTTCCCAAAGCGATATTCTTTAATGGTTGCAGCGACACGGTCACTTTGAGGTTCTCCATGGCCTTGTTTTCCTCCGCACTGATCTGATCCAGTGTGCGCTGCACATTGCCTGTGCTGCCGCCCCGGGGCACGGTGAGGTACACGTAATTGGACCACACATTATCCCAATCATAAAACCAGTCTTCCTTTTTACCCATCGTTGCGTCGGCGGTGGCAAATGATACCAGCGCGTCGAAACGCAGGTGCGACAGGCTTGGAACTTCCTTCGCCACGCCGGTCACCTGGTAATCCAGCGTATCGAAGCGGACGGTCTGGCCCAGCGGGTTGGATTTGCCGAAAAGCCGCTCGGCCGTTTTTTCGCTCACTACGAGTGAAAATGGCTCTTTCAGCGCCGTAGCCGGATCGCCGGCAACGAGCGGAAAGGTGAATACCTTGAAAAACGAATGGTCGGCCCAGATCGCTTCCAGCGGGAAGGTGTTTTTGCCGATTTGTGCATCACCCGAAAATCCCGTGCGCAGGAGTGTGAAATCTTCCACGCCCGGCACATTTTCTTTGAGCCGCTGCCCGATGCGCACCGAGGTGGAAGCCAGGTCCATCGGTGACTGCCCATCGCCGGCATGCCGCGTGATTATCCGGTATGTGCGATCTTTCTTCTCGTGAAAATCGTCATAGGAGCGCAAATCGTTCACAATAGAGATCACCAATAAGCCCACAGCCATGCTCACGGCCAGACCAATGATGTTGATCACCGAAAACAGTTTGTTGCGCACCAGGCTGCGCCGCGAGGTTTTGAAATAGCTGCCGATCATCATGAAATGGGTTAGAAAGGTGAAGATTTCGATTTTGCGCACGGTGTACGGCCGGAGAAACTTGACGACGTCGATCATATAAATGAACCGGGCGCGCCGGGCGCCTTTGTCGCGGACATTGCGCCGGAAATATTCGTAGAGGTCGCCTTCGAGGTCTTCGAGCAGGCGGGGCCGGCAGTACCAGCGCAGGAAGCGCGTGGCCCATTGCGGTGGTTGCGGGTCGGGCTTTTTCATATCGAACCTTCGAGGTTAAAGCCGGGAATGTTGCGCCAGATCGTTTCGCGCAGCTCCTTCGCACGCATGAGCGCCACCTTGCCTGCGTGGCTCACTTCGTAATACCGCTTCCGCTTGCCGCCGCGAGTGGCGCTGGCGTCGCCGAGCTGGCTTTTCGCAAGCCCTTTTTCTTCCAGCCGATTGAGCACGGCATGCACCACGCCCAGCTTAGCCGAGCGGCCGGTGTATCGTTCGAGCTCGTCGCAAATGGCCACGCTGTATGCCTCCCGGCCCAATGCCGCGATCGTGAGCAATACCAGCTCTTCAAACTCCCCCAGGTTGGTCCCTTTCATTTGGCAGCCAACGGTTTAATGTATTTATTCAGTAAATGTATGTATTATTGTTTGATTAAATTCATATTTTGTATGTAAAATAATTTTTTACAAAAAAAAAGAGGTTGCCGTTCGGGACAACCTCTTTTGTAATTCGAATGAACTGACGCTTACCAGCCCGGGTTCTGGCCCAGGGCCGGGTTTCTGATCCGGTCGGCCTCGGGAATGGGGTAGAGGTATTTCTTATCCGCCCATTCGCGTTGGCCGGGATTCCATATAACCTCTCCGGAAGTGCCTTTCGAAAGCTGAACGCGGCCAACGGCTGTGGACGGGGTTACGTCCACGAATGCGATGCCCGGCGTGGTCGACGTGGGTTTGGTGCCCTGGTAAAAGTACACATCGTTTTTGCCGTCGCCGTTCAGGTCGTATTCGCCGAGGGCGGGCACGTACATGCCGTTCATCGGCGCGTCCTGGAACAACTTGCCGAGCTTCCATCTTCTCAGGTCGTCGGGGCGCAGGCCTTCGAATACCATTTCCGTACCTCTGTCGCGCAGTACTTCAAGCAGCACCGGGTTGCTGAATTTGCCGCCGAAGAACGATACCATGTAGGGATCGGCCTTGGTAGGCAGCGTCGTGAGCGTGGCGCCGGTAATGCCTGCACGCTTTCTGAGGGCACCAATGGTCGTAGTCCAGTCTTCGGCGGTCATTTTGCCGAGCTCGGCCAATGCTTCGGCTTTGTTGAGCAGCACTTCGGCATAGCGCATCACGATGTGCGCATTGTCGTTGCGGCTTTCGTCGTCGAACGGGAAACGTTCGTCGTAGCACCATTTGATGGGCTGGTAGCCGGTGTTGGTCTGGCTGAAATTCGGCGGCGCGATCACGGGCAGGCCGTTTTCCGTGCGGGTGTAATCGCCCGTGCGGATGGTTTGTTTCAGGCGCAGATCGCGGTTTTTGACCTCTTCCACAAACGGCGTCGTTTCGTAGCCTGCCTTGCTGGTGAATGGCGTTCCATCCAGGTTAAGGTAGGTGTTGATAAAACGGCGCGTGAGGCTTGGGCGGTTACCATAAGTAGGGCTGATAAACCGGCGGTTGGCCGAGCTGTACACCTGCAAGCTGGCGCTCAGCGCTACGGAAAGGATCGATTCGTCGGCGAAAGCCGTTTTGGCAAGGAACAGCTCGCGGTACGACTTGTCGGCCACCGTCGAATGCAGCGTGTAACCATTGATCGCATTCGCTTCTTTAACTACCTCTTCATACCACGCATCGGCCGTCGACTGCTTGTTGTCTTCGGTATGGTACTTGCGCCACGACGCCTCGAACAAGGCAATGCGGGTCTTGTAGGCGCGGGCTACATTTTTGGTAATGCGCGTAACCGACGGGTCGGAGGTGAGTGTAATGTTCTCGATCGCGAAGTTCAGGTCGGCCAGCACTTTGTCCATCACCTCGTAGCGGTTCATGCGCGCGCCGTAAAGCGCCGCATCGTCGTTCACATCAATGGTTTCTTCGATCCAGGGCACATCACCGAATCTTTTGACCTTCTCAAAATAAAACAACGCCCGGAAAAAGCGCGCCACGCCGAGGTAATGGTTTTTGGTAGCGACGGTGCTTTTCTGCGTATTTTCAATGTAATAATTGATATTACGTAGCTGCGTCCAGGTCCATCCACTGCTGGTAATGGGGCTCAATGCATTCACAGCGAGGTAATCGTCCACGCCGTTGCGGGCCACGAGGTCGGAGTTGTCGTCAATCTGGAACACGCCCACGTCCGTGTTGGGGAGCAGGTCATAAAATGAATTGGCGTAAAGTTCCAGGCCCGCTTCCGAGCTGAACACCGCTTCGTTGGTAGCGGTATCCACCGGCACCTCGTTCAGGTCGCAGGAGCTTGCCGTGGCGAGCAGCATCGCGGCAAGGGTATAGCTAAGTATTTTATTTGTCTTCATAAAAATTCCATTAAAAGTTGAGTGACAATCCGATCGATACGGATTTCAACATCGGGTAATTGTAACCATCGCCGCTTGCGCCGCCGCTGAGGTCGCGGTCGGAGCCGATAATGCTCGTCACGTCGGTGTCACGCGTCCATTTGTACAATGGCGACCACGTCCAGAGGTTTTCGCCCGAAAGGTACACCTTCAGGTCGCGGGCGTGGATTTTCGAGGTAATGCGCTCTGGAATCGTGTAGCCGATTTGCAGGTTTCGCAACCGGATATACCCCACATTCTGCATGAAGCGGTCGTTGGCCACTTGCAATGCTCGTCCGGTGCCTTGTGCCGTGTAGCCTACGAGGCGCGGCAGGTAAGCATCGAAATTACCCAGCTCTTCGCGGAACATATTGTCCTGGTGCCAGCGCGGGTAGGCGTTGTAAGGCCGGTTGTATTGTCCCCAGAAACGCGCTTCGCCCGATGGGTACCAGTTTTGTTTCAGCACACCCTGGAAAAATGCGCCCAGGAAGAACCCGTTCCAGTCGCTGTTGAGGTTTACACCGTAAGTATAACGCGGCTCGGAGTTACCGATGATCGTTTTGTCACCCGAGTTGCCCACGCGGTTCAGGCCCTGGAAAATGACGTTGTCGCCGTCCAGGTTCTGGAATTTGAGGTCGCCCGGATAGTTTTTGCGGGTGTTGGTGTTCGGAATGTTGCTCTGCGATGGCGATTCCGCGATTTCAGCTTCCGAACGGAACAGGCCCGCCACTTTGTAGCCCCATATTTCACCCACGCGCTGGCCTTCGTAGTAGTCGGTCAGGTTTTTGTCGGGATTGTTGTATTTGGTAATGTAAGCCTTGTAGTCCGCCAAAGTCACCCGCACGTTGTAGTGGAATGGCTTCGAACCCACGTTGAACAGGTCGTCCCAGTTGATCGAAAGCTCCCAGCCATTGGTTTTCAAATCGGCATAGTTGCCTTTTGGAACGGTCGTTCCAAAAACTGCGGGGACAGTCGGGCCTACGGTGAACATGTCCGTCGTTTTGCGCTGGTAAATGTCCCCAGAGAATTGCAGGCGGCTGTTCAGCGCATGGAAATCCAGACCAAAGTTGGCGGTAGTGGATGTTTCCCAGGTCAGTCCGTTTGGTACCACGCCCGGCATGCTGGTCGTTTGCGGACGAATGCCATTGATCACGCGACCCGATTGCGTAATGCCGAATTTCTCGTAGAAAGAGTAAGGAT
This sequence comes from Dyadobacter fermentans DSM 18053, assembly GCF_000023125.1. Lineage (NCBI taxonomy): Bacteria > Pseudomonadati > Bacteroidota > Cytophagia > Cytophagales > Spirosomataceae > Dyadobacter > Dyadobacter fermentans. Next base: position 1,856,523 of record NC_013037.1, on the reverse strand, counting down.
CGATGTTGCCATTACCCAGCGAACCGTAAGAAGCGCGGACCTTGATGTTGGAAATGACTTTGGGATTAACCTTCCAGAATGGCTCCTCGGACACGCGCCATCCGGCAGATACCGACGGGAAAAACGCCCATTGCTGGTCGGTCGGGAATTTCGACGAACCGTCGTAGCGGCCATTCAATTCGAGCAGGTAGCGCTCGCGGAAGTTGTAGTTCAACCGGAAGAAACCACCCGCAATGGCCCATTTGCGGTAACGGCCCGCCGTGGTCACGCTCTGGCCGAGTGCCAGGTTGATGTTGTCGGCGTCGCTGTACACGATTCCGTTGCGCTGCGCGTAAATGCTGTCGGTGACCGAGCGCTCGTAGTTGAAACCGCCCAGCAAAGTGAAGTTATGCGTGTTGTTGAACGACTTCACGTAGTCGGCATAAAGGTTGGTAGCCAGGTAGTTAATCGTGTTGCGGCCTTCGGCAAGGTCGTTGGTGTTCGTTCCCGTGTAGCCAATCACGCCCTTGGTACGGCTGTAAGGCACCTGCACGCGCTTTTGGTTGGTAGCCAGGTCGGTGCTCTGGAACGTGAGGTTACCCCGGATGGTCAATGCCTTTTCGAAAAACTGTGCTTTGAGGGCTGTCTGGTTTTTCAGGAAGCGGCGCGTCTGGTCGATCGCATTTTTACCATAATAATAGTCACCCACCGTGTAGGCTGCCGAGAATGAGAGCGTTCCGTCGGGGTTACGAAGCGGGGCCAACGGGTGGCCTTCGTCGGCGATGTTCCGGTAAATACCGCTTCCTTCTCCCACGTTCAATGGCTGGTGATATTTCAATTGCGAAAACTCGGTATTGTTATCCACGCGCAGCCACGATGTCAGCTGTATACCGCCTTTTCCGCGGAAGTTGTACATGCTGTATTTGTCGGTATTGTAGCGGAACAAGCCGTCCTGGTTATTGAACCGGCCGCTCAGCAGGTAGGTAGCCTTGTCGGTGCCGCCGGCGATGGACAGGGCGTGATCCTGGGCGCTGAAATTCTTCTTGTACAGCTCCTTGTACCAATCCGTGCTGTAATAATACTGGTACTCGCCCGTGGTGGGGTTCACTTCCACTTTTGGAAGCGATGGGTCTTCATACCGGCGCTTGATCTCGGCCAAATAGGCAGGTGAGAAGCTGATCGTCTTGTTGATCGCCGTCGGCGTGCTGCCGTTGTCGTTCCAGCGCGACCATGCGTCGCTGAAACCCTGCGCCCACGGATAGGAATCCACGATATTGTCGGGCACCTCGGTCGGTGACTTGATCGAGTAGTTGGCCGTATAGGAAATCCGCATTTTGCCTTCCGGTGCCGGTTTGGTGGTGATGAGCACCACGCCGAAAACCGCGCGTGCACCGTAAATGGACGCCGAAGCGGCGTCTTTCAGCACCGAAATGCTTTCAATGTCCTGCGGGTTGAGCATGCGCGGGTCGCCCTCCACACCGTCGATAAGCACGAGGGCGCTTCCGTTCTGGCCGATGGACGTCGTACCGCGGACGTTAAACGACGGCGATTGCGTCGGCTTTCCGTCCAACATACGGATGTTCAGGTTGGGTACCACGCCCACGAGGCCTTGCGCAAGGTTCGGGATTGGACGGTTTTGCAGTACTTCCTGGCCCACCTGGTCTACGGCGCCGGTCAGGTTCACCTTCTTTTGGGTGCCGTAACCTACCACCACCACTTCGTTCAGCGACTTGGTGTCGGCCTTCAATGCCACGTCGATCGTGCTGCGGGTGCCGGAGGGAATTTCCTGGCTGATATAGCCAACGTAGGAAAACACGAGTGTCGCGCCGCCATCGGGGATGTCGAGGGTGTAATTTCCGCTGGCGTCGGTCACGGTGCCTGTCTGGCTGCCTTTGATCACGACATTCACGCCGGGGATACCGTCGGGCGTATCGCCGTCGGTAACGCGGCCTTTGATCTGGCGGTCGGCCTGAGCGAAGTTCCGGTGGGTCCTGCTTGTTTTCAGGCCGGTTTCGATCGCCGGGGATGCCCAGCTCGTGCCGCCGATCAGGGCGATCAGCGCTGCGTGGGCAATCGATTTTTGTAAGGTGCCTGCACGCAGCGGCCACCTTTCTTTACATCGATCCATATGGGTGTAGATGATTTTTATGGTGATTGGATTAAGTTAGTTCCGGTTTTAGGGCCGCAAAATTGGTCAATCGTTCGTACTTGGGCTTTCCGCGAAATGCTATTTAACAATATCATAATGTGACCCCGGCGGTAGCCCGCTGGAAGCCCGGGGGGTGCCTGGCTGGTAGCCTGGCGGTTAGGTGTAGAGGAAGGATTACTTTATGGCTTCGGCTGGGCTTACTGCGGAATGATTGCTACTTTTGGCCATAATTAATAGATTAACTAAACCTATCATGTTAAAACCAACTTCATTCGCTGCGTCCCTGATGCTGTTTTTGGCAGTCGCTTTTCAGGGGAATGCACAAACCCGTCCCGATGTTGAGAAAAAGCTGACCGAGCTGGGAATCTCCTTAGCGAAACCCAAGCCCGGTAAAGGAAACATCCTCCCCGCTGTGCGTGTGGGCAATCTTATTTATCTTTCGGGCCACGGTCCCGACAAGCCCGGCGGCGGACAGATCCTTGGAAAAGTAGGGGATAACCTCAGCGTGGAGCAGGGCAAAGAGGCTGCCAAACTTTGCGGGGTGGCTTTGCTGGCCGCATTGAAAAACGAGATCGGCGATTTGAATAAAGTCAAAAGAGTCGTGAAAGTGCTTGGCCTCGTGAACTCGACGCCCACGCTCACCCAGCAGCCGCAGGTGATCAACGGCTTCACCGATTTCATGGTCGAGGTTTTCGGCGAGAGCGGCAAACACGCCCGTTCGGCCATCGGCGTGGCTTCACTGCCTTCCGGCATTGCCGTGGAGATCGAAATGATCGTTGAAGTAGAACCGTAAGGAGTTTTTTGTCCCAAAAGCCTTTATCGGTTATCTAACGGATGGTCAACTTCGCTATCCGAAAATTGAAGCAAAATGACCGTCGAAGAAGCGTTAGCAAAACTGGAATCGCTTGGGAACGAAAAGGTGCGCGCCATGAATAAGAAGAATGGCGCGCACGATAATCAGTTTGGCGTGAAAATGGGCGATATCCGGTCCATCGCCAGCAAAATCAAATCCGATCAGCAACTGGGCCTCGCCTTGTGGGACACGGGGAATATCGAAGCGCAACTGCTGGCAATGCTGGTCATGAAGCCCAAGCTGCTGTCCGTCGGCGAGCTCGACCGCCTCGTGCACAGCGTCAACTATTTCTGGGTGGCCGATTGGCTTTCTTCTTACATTATCAAGGAGCATCCGCAAAAAGAGGAACTGCGCGAGGCCTGGATGAATTCCGGTTACCCCTGGGCTGCCCGCGCCGGGTGGAGCCTCACCGCCGGCCGCGTCACCCGCGAACCCGAAGGCCTCGACATTCCCGGCCTGCTCGACCGTATCGAATCCGAAATGCCGACGGCCCCTTCCGAGGCACAATGGACGATGAACACCACGCTGGCGCAAATCGGCATCCACTTTCCGGAGCTTCGCGCCCGCGCGCTCGCAATAGGCGAGAAGCTCGGCATTTACCGCGATTACCCCGTTTCCAAGGGTTGCACGTCACCCTTCGCGCCCATTTGGATCAATGAAATGGTGAGCCGGCAGGGCAAATAGCGCGCTGCCTCACTTTTTGATCAGGAAAAAACCTTTGTCGTAGCCGGCCTTCACGTGGTCGATTTCCATTTCCTGCTCACCCGCCACGAAAGAGTCAAATTCCATTTTGATTTCGTAGCCCTCAAAATGCGCCAGAAACTGCTGTTCGTTGAAGAACCAGGCCGGATACCGCGCCTCGTAGATCTCCGGCGGTACGATTTGGAGCGTTAGCCGGTCGGGCCGTTCGGTGTTGACGAACGCCGTGCGGTCGATGAGGATGTATTTAAAATTGTACTGTTTGATATCTTCCAGAAACGCGTGCGGTTTTTCCAGGTACTGGACCACGCTCGACAGCAGCAGTACGTCGGCTTTCTTCGCTGCCTCGCTTTCGGCGATCGTGAAGTGGAACCGCAGCACATCGTCTTCGAAAACCGCTTTTCCGCTGCGAACGTAGTTTTCCTGTTCAACAACGCTCCAATGCAGCTGCACGGCTTTTGGGATGACATCTTTGACCTGATAATAGGTGCTTCCCAATGATCCGCCGAAATCCAGGACAGTCAGGTTATTGCCGCATTCAATGGCAGTGTAAAGCAATGCTGAAATGACGGAGTAGGGGTAAATCTTCTTATCGAACAGCACCGAATCCCGCTCGTACACGGCCTCGCCGTTCTTTACTTTCAGCAGGGCATTCTTGGTTTTATCCAAAATAGCTCCCGCCTCGTATCCGCCCGAGAGTGCGGTTAATGCTTCCCACTTCTGATAGTCACCAAACCAGCCGTAAGGGTTTTTCTTCTTCTGTTTAAAAAACGACATAAGTTTCTGTTGGAATCGGCTGCAATGTACGGCATTAATAAGTAACTCCTGTATAATACGATCTTAGCATTGCCAAGTCGGTGATAATGAGTCAAATCATTATTATGTAACTGTAAGTCAATTATTTCTGAAAGCGCTTTGCAACCAAGTAGCCTGGAAAATGGTCAGGAATATATTATTTTATCACCTGCGGGGCGCATCAGATTAGCAATATATCGCTGATATTTGTGATTGAAGCTACCCTCTTCGACCCCTAACATACCTGAATGCAGAATTTTTGTACCCTTTTCAACTCTTGCTACCTTTCGCGGGGATTGGCGATGTACAACTCGCTGCTCTTGCAAGGCGCTGATTTTCATCTGTATATTTTCGCGTTCGACGACGATTGCGACGCCGTGCTGCGACGATTGCAACTGCCGAATGCGACCGTCATTTCCCTTGGTGAATTCGAAACCCCCGATCTCCTGGCCGTGAAGCCCGGCCGGACGCCCGGAGAGTACTGCTGGACCTGCACTTCATTCACGATCTGGCATTGTATCCACCATTTTTCGCTCGACCATTGTACTTACCTCGATGCGGACCTGCTGTTTTTTGCCGATCCATCGGTCCTAACCGCCGAAATGGGCGAAAATTCCGTGCTGATCACCGCGCACCGGTACAGTCAGGAGCACGATCAGTCCGAAAACAGCGGCATATACTGTGTGCAGTTCATTACATTTAAAAACACAAAACAAGGCCTCACGGCGTTGGCGTGGTGGATGAATGCCTGCCTGGACTGGTGCTACGCGCGTTTTGAGGATGGTAAGTTCGGCGACCAGAAGTACCTCGACGACTGGACCGAGCGTTTCGAAGGCGTGCACGTGCTGCAACACCCGGGAGGCGGCCTGGCGCCCTGGAATGTGCTCGATCATACATTCAAAAATGTGCATGGGCAAGTAATGGTGCATCACGCGAACGGGGCCGATGCGCCGCTAATCTTTTATCATTTTCACGATTTTCGTTATTGCGCCGAACGAAGTTTCCGGCTCACTGCGGAGCAATACCGGCTTCCGGAGGATGCGATCCGGCTCGTGTACGGGCCGTATATCCAATCTCTCGCGCGGGCGGAGGCGCAGGTTTCGAAGGTCAGTCCCGGCGCGGTTTGCCATGAGCCGCCAATGGTTTTAAAATGGATCAAAGTCAGTTTGTCGCGACGTATACAGTTTGGGTTGCGTGGGCGATATAAGAATTATACAAAAAAGAATGCATTGGCATAACCTAATCTAAAACACCCATTGGCCCAGTTAATCAACCTGAAAACTATTACGGACACCCGCGGAAGCCTGACCGTGATCGAACGTGTTATTCCATTTGAGATCAAACGCATTTTCTACGCAAATGGCCCCGATTATGCCGGTGGAGAAGGTGTGGAGCAGGCGGTTATTTGTCTCAAAGGCAGTTGCCATATCAGCAGCCACGCCGGTAGCGGTGAGCAGCATTTCACGCTCGCCACGGCGGACCAATGCCTGCTTCTGTCTCCGCAGGACCGGCACCGGTTGTTGGAAACCTCCCAGGGAGCCATTCTGATGGTGCTGTCATCCGGCGCGTTCGAGCAGGAGGCGCAGGTTCTGGAACCATCGCTCTGCGGGTTATTGGTCGATTAATGCATTGTTTATGAATGTGTTGATATAAATATGTCTCTTCCTAAAATCACCATTGTGACGCCGTCGTTCAACCAGGCGGGTTACCTGGAAGACACCATTCTTTCGGTGCTGTCGCAAGGGTATCCGAACCTGGAATACATTGTCATCGACGGCGGGAGCACCGACGGTTCGGTGGAGATCATCCGTAAGTACGAGCCGCAGCTCGCGTATTGGGTGAGTGAAAAGGATAATGGGCTCTACCATGCATTGCAGAAGGGTTTTGACCGCTCAACGGGTGACATTATGGCCTGGCTCAATGCCGACGATATGTACCATGCGCAATCGCTTTTCACGGTGGCGCAAATTTTCGAACGGTTTCGCGATGTGAAATGGATCATGGGAAGTAATACATTTTTTGATGAAGCCGGGCGACCGTTCGTTTACGACGATCTGCCGTACGGTCAACGCTGGTCGGCGAAGCGCTTGCGCATGTTCGATGGACGGTTCGTCCAGCAGGAATCCGTTTTCTGGCGGCGCGGCTTGTGGGAACAGGCGGGCGGATTTGTGAGCCAGCAGCATCCGCTGGCTGCCGATTTCGAGCTCTGGCTTCGTTTCTCGCGTTTGGAGCGGCTTTATACCACTTCATTCCTGCTCGGAGGCTTCCGTTTCCGCACCGAAAACCAGAAAAGTTACGAGCAGCGCGCCGAGTATCTGCGGGAAGTGAGGCAGCTGCTGGCAGCGGAAAAATCAGATAAGGGGTCTGTTTCCGTGCTCCGTTTGCTGCTGTTCTTCATTCAATGGGTACCTAAAAGGAAGTGGCGCAACCGGCTGATCGTCCGGTTGCTGAATTTGCCGCCCGCCATTGTGTTCGACAGGGCGCAGGGCATGAAGTTCAATGAGGCGCTTTAATGGCCCGATAGCCTCTCTTTCAGCTTTTTAAACAAAAACCGCATGTAAATCGCCATTCCGAAATGCTTTCGGATGAGCCCGGCTTTCTCTTTTTCAAATAATGCGTCTTTGTGCAGGGACGACACGCCGGTGTCGTTGAAAATGGCAATGTCGAAATCGGCGAACGTGAAATGATAGCGCTCGTCGGAATGGCTCTGCATGTTGAACACGTGGTCGGCGGAAATGCGGTAGCGCGTGTCGTAGCTGCGTGTGGAGAATATTTCGGCGGGGTAAATGATCGCCTGGTGGTTAATGCCGGTTTTGGCTTGCTGGTAGGGAGCCATTTTTCCCAGGTATTTGTTGCCGGCTTTCAGCACGCTGCCGTAATAAATGGCCTGCGGGTCGCGCAGCTCCCGCGCCATATCCGAAAACTGGGGCGTAAGCACGTCGTCGGCACCCAAAAAATATACCCACTCGCCCCGCACATGGCCGAGCGCCTTGTTCATGGCGTCGTAAATGCCCCCGTCCTTTTTACTTTCCCAGAACGCGATCTTGTGGTCGTTCCGGTGGAGGATGGCGGTCGTATCGTCGGTACTGCGGCCATCCATCACGATCACCTCTATATGCGGGTATTTCTGGCTGTAAATGCTGTCGAGGCACCTCTGCAAGGTGGCGCCGGCATTGTAAGTGACCAAAATGATGGAGATCAATGGATTCTGACGCATTGCTTACAGCGCAAACTCTTTTTCCACCAGTTGGGCCGGCTCGGCCGCATGCAGGTATTGATGCAGGCCCAGGCTGCAAAACACCGTTTTCTGCAATCGCGCGTCGGTGAGATATGCCTCGTTTTCGGGGCAGCCGGCGCGGTCGGCTTCGGGGTGGTAGATGTGGAACACCACGCCGCCGAATTTGATCGCCCGTTTCCTCAATCCGGCATTCAGCAACCGCACCGCGATTTCATTATCCTCCCGGCCCCAGGCGTGAAAAATTTCATTGTAGCCGTTTACGCGCAGCAGATCGTCGCGCCAGAATGCCATATTACAGCCCCGCAGCGCGAAAATGTCCTGCGTTTTATAACGGTCGGCCATGTACCTGCTCAGCCACGATATGCTGAAACGGTTGGAAAAATTCCCCAGCCCCGATTGGAACGGCGCCACCCGTGGCTGCTGTTGGTGTAGTGTTTTTTCTGACAACTCTTTGTTCATCAGCACCCTGCTGCCGGCCACAAATGTGCCGCGCTTGCTCAATGCAAGGTGGTCTTTGATGAAATGCCTGTGCAGGATCAGGTCCCCGTCGATCTGGATAATGTAGTCGCAGGAACTGGTTGCGATGGCCTTGTTCCGGATCTTGGAGAGTTGGAAACCTTCGTCTGCCTGCCACACGTGGATGAGCCGCACGGGAAATGCGGGGCGCAATGCCTCGATGAGCTCCGCGGTCGCGCCGGTGGAGCCGTCGTCGGCGACGATCACTTCATCGGGCAGCACCGACTGCTCTTTAACACTAAGCAGGCAAAGCCGCAATGCTTCCGGCCAGTTGTAGGTGGAAATAATGAGCGAGCTTTTAGAGAAGGTTTTCATATCCATTCAGGCATTTTTTAACTTTTGTTAGCAGGGTTTGTTGTACGGCCTCGCGATGGAACGGCTCGTTGGAGCGGGGCAGCTCGTCGTGGTGCAGGTGGTATTGCACAGCGCTGAGTTTCACGATCTTTTTAATGATATTGTTATTGATAAACCGCGCCGCGAGCTCCTCGTCCTCATGGCCCCAGCCGCTCAATTCGTTGTTGTAGCCGTTCACACGCAGAAAATCGTCTTTCCAGTAGGCCAGGTTGCTGCCGCGTACACTGCGGCTTTTCATTTCCCTGCGCTGCCCGAGCGACCGGAACACCGGCAGCCGCACCGCATTGAGGCGGTTGTCGACTCCGCGGGAATAGAACCGGAAGTTTGTCTTCCGCATTTCCGCCTCTGAACTTTTAAGGAGCTCCTCGGTTCTGGCAGGGTTGAGCCTGGCGCGGGTACCGCGCACGAAGGCGCCGCATTCGGCCGCGGCAATATGGTCCTGAATGAACGAGGCGTGCAGCACCACATCGCCGTCCACCTGAACTATGTAAGTGCCGGAAGTCTGCCGAACAGCCCTGTTCAGGATTTCGCTCTTGCGGAACCCCCGGTCTTCGTGCCACACATGGATGACAGGCACGGGAAATATTTGCTGCATGCGCGCGATGAGGTCGCGCGTCCGGTGGTCGGAGCCAT